>NZ_JBHWKO010000002.1:191638-447963 GCF_042731035.1 Streptomyces sp. NPDC059895 | reverse complement strand
GCCCCTGTAGGGGGGGGGGCGGCCCCCGCTTCGCCGCGGGGCCCAGGCCCGGCCGCCGGGCGCGGCCGCCGCCCGGGGGTGGGGGCCCGCGGGGGCGGCGGGGCGCCCCCACGGCTGGAGGTGACGTCTGGGTGTCGACGGTGCGTACTCCGATCGGATTCGACGGATGCGACGTCTTCGGCGGATTCGACGGATACGACGGATACGACGGATACGACGGATACGACGGATACAACGGATCGGACTCCGCGGGCCCCTGCGTCGCGGGCCCGGGGTCGGCGGCTCAGGCCTCGACGGCGGGCACCAGCTGGGTGACCGGGGCGGCGAGGTCGGTGATCTGGTGCAGCTCGTTCAGCTTGTCGAGCTCCTGCACCTTGTTCAGTTCGCCGAGCTGCCGGGAGAGCGGCGGGAGTTCGGCCCGGTGCTCGGCGGGGATGTCGCTCGCGGCGAGCGAGTCCAGCACGGTCATCGGGTTCAGCCGGCCGGTGTCCGGGGCTTCGGCCGCGTTCGCCAGGGGGGCGGCGAGGCCGGTGATCCCGGCGGCGAGAGCGGCGGCGGCGACGATGCGTCGAGTGGAGATCATGCCTTCAGCAACGCGGCAGGCGCCCCGCGGACACGGGGGCTCGGGCCCGCTCACCCGACAGGCGCACCCGGTCCGCCGCGCTTGCCGCGCCCGGCGGGGCGGAGGAGTCTCGAAGGTGAGGGCCCGGCGGCCCGTCTCCCCGGGGCCGCGGTCCCGCGAGGAGGTCACCATGGGCACTGCGGCAGGCTCCGCCTTCGACACCGAGACGCTGCGCAGGGGCATAGAGGGAGACACGGCGGCGACGCTGCTGTCGCTCTACGCCGACGACGCGCAACTGCGGATCGTCGACCACCAGACCCAGCCGAGCCGTCCCAAGGTCCTGCGCGGGCGGGACGAGATCGCCGAGATGCTCGACGACGTCTACAGCCGTGACATGACGCACCGGCTGGAGGACTGCGTCGTGCAGGGCGATCGCGCCGCCTATAGCGAGTCGTGCCGGTACTCGGACGGGGTGCGCGTACTGGCCGAGTCGATGGTCTCGCTGCGCGACGGCAAGATCGTCGATCAGACGATGATCCAGGCCTGGGACGAGTAGGGAGGAACGTCTCGCCACGGCCCGGCGGAGGCGGCCGGGCGTGGCGTCCCGGCCCGGCGGAGGCGGCCGGGCGTGGCGTCCCGGCCCGGCGGAGGCGGCCGGGCGTGGCGTCCCGGCCCGGCGGAGGCGGTCCGCGGGGTCCGGCCGACGGGCCGGGCCCCCTACCCCAGCTTCTGCGCCGCCCACGCCGACAGTTCCGAGCGGGCGGCGGCCAGCAGGGACGCGGACGGCGCGGTCGCCCCGTTGGTCACCAGGGCGTAGTGCACGGTGCCCGAGTCGGGTGCGGTGAGCAGCAGGCGGCGGCTGCCCGTGCCGCCCGGTTCGGGGGCTACGGCGATCCCGGTGGCGCCCGTGTGGGCAGGCGGGGCGTGGACCGTGCCGAGGTCGGAGACGACGGTGGTGGACGCGGTCGGGAAGGACGCGGGCAGATGCAGTTCGGTGGGGGCCGCGGTGCCGTTGGAACGCCACACCAGCACGCCGTACTGGCCGGAGCCGACGAGCTGGGCCGCGTTCGGCAGCGAGCCGGGGACCGGGTTCCAGGTCAGGGTGGTGGAGCCGTCGCGGGAGCGGTCCTCGTAGGTGAAGGCGAGGGCGGTGCCGGCGGTGGCGCTCGGGTAGAGGCGGTCGAGCAGCCGGGCGTCCTGACGCAGTGTCACCTGGCCGCTGTCGTCCAGGCGTACGGCGGAGAGGTCCTCGTCGTTCCAGGCGTCGGCGTCGGTGAGCACCTTGTCGGGGTTGCCGTTCATCGGCTCGTGGTGACGGCCGTGGTAGATGTCCCACTGCCACTGCTGGCCGGACAGGACGGGCCCGGAGGCGGCCGGTGTCGTCCACCAGTCGGTGCCCTTCACCCGGGAGTCGAGGGACTGGTACATGGCCTTGAGGACGGTCGGGGCCTTGTCCGCGACCGTGCCCGCGAGGGGGTGGCCGAACTCGCTGACCACGGCCGTCGTCCCGGCCGCCGCCGCCCGGTCGCGGACCGTGCCGAAGTCGGTGACGTACTGGCCGTCGGCCGCCTTGCCCCACATCAGGATCGCGGAGATGGCCTTCTGGTCGTAGAAGTGGGTGTTGAGGACGTAGCGGGAACCGAGGGTGCCCGCGTCGAGGAGGCCGCCCTCCTGCCGCTGGGAGGTGATGTTGGCGTTCCAGAAGAGGTTCGGTTCGACGAAGGCGGGCTTGTCCTGCCAGCCCGCCGCGTCCATCCGGGCCCGGAACCGCACGTAGAACGGCCACAGCAGGTCGCGCTCCCAGGCGCGGCTGGTCTGGCCGGAGTCGTAGGTGCCGGCGTACGGCTCGTTGTAGGGGTCGAAGCCGAGGACGCCCGCGAACTGGTCGGCGGTCAGGTGCTGCCGGACGTACGTCATGGTCCGCTCGGCCATGGTGAGGAAGGAGTCCTGGAGGCCGTACGCGTTGTGCCAGAAGTCGTACTGGGCGGCCTTCACCGCGCCGTTCTGGGTGATGTTCTGGCCCCAGAAGAGGCAGATGCCGCAGGATTCGTCGGGGTAGTCGCCGAGGTCCACCGCCCACTGGGGGGCGCCGTCGCCGGTGTACCAGCTGTCCGGGTCGAAGAGGTAGCGGGAGTAGAGGTCCTGGTGGAAGTCCGGGTAGACGCGGATGCCCGCGTCGAGGAAGGCGCCCATCTGGGCCGTGGCGGCGGCCAGGTAGGCGGTGTCGACCTGGCCGCGGACGGGTTCGGCGTAGGCCCAGGAGAGCAGGAAGCGGACGGAGTTGCCGCCGCCGAGGGCGCGCAGGGCGGTCGCCGACTTCCGGGCGTCGGCGACCGAGGCGAAGGGCAGGCCGCCGTTCTCGGCGAGTTTGGTCTCGCCGGAGACGTTGTAGCCGCGCAGGACGACCTCACGGCCGGTGGCGTCGACGAAGCGTCCGCCCGACACGGTCAGGGGGGTGCCGTCGAAGGGGAGGGCGTCGGGGACGGTGGCGAGGGCGGAGCCGGCGGTGGCGGTCGGGGGTCCCGTCACCGTGAGCACTCCGCACAGGACGACCAGAACGGCGAGCAGACGCGCCCGGATAGTCGGCATGTCCACTACAGTCCGGCCTTTCCCCGGCACCGTCAATACCTCCTGACCCACGGGTAAGGCGGTTGTCAGCTCCCCCCGTCCGGGCTGTTGCGGGCCACGAACGCCTCGTGCACACGATCCTGGAGCCGGGCGTGACGGAACTGGAAGACAGGTCCCACGGTCCGCAGGACGTGACGCTCACGGGCGTCCGAGAGGAACCGGACCAGGCGGACCGGGGCCTCGTTGCGCAGGCGCAGCTGAAGGCTCGTGAGGAACGTGCGCCACGTCACCGACCCCACCAGGCTGAGTGCCAGGGCGAGCAGCAGGCCTCCCACCGTCACCAGCGCGATCCCGGAGAGGAATCCGTCGATGAGCCCGAAGATGCGCTGGTCGGCCAGTTCGGCGAGCAGCCCCAGGCACGCTCCTCCGATGAGACTGCCGGCGAGGCCGCCGACGATCCCCGCGGTGAGCGTGTACCGGCGGTCCTGCCTCCAGCAGGAGACGGGACCGATGGGAGTGCGGCTGTCGGCGCTGCGGTTGCTCAGGCCTGTGACGAATCCGCCCACCACACCGGCGAGGACGCCGATCACCGTACCGCCGAGGAGCATGACGACGCGGCCGTACACGAGGAACAGGGCGACGCCCATCGCCACTCCCAGCGCCGCACCGCCGACGATCCCGAACTGGAAGTTCTCACGGACGACGAAATCCCTCCACTGCAGACGGCCCAGCAACTGGGGCGAGTCCCCGGCACGTCCGTACATCAGGGACATCGTCACGGCGAAGCCGACGACGAGAGCGGCTCCCAGGCCGACGGCCGGCCCCGCCCAGAAGAGGCCCACGGTCCCGGCGACAGACCCCAGCAGGAGGCAACTGACCACCGTTCTCGGCCAGGCCGGCCGCCACCGGGGGACCTGCCACCAGGCGAGGTCGCGGCTTCCCTCGCTGCCCATCTGGTGCGCGATGGCGCCCAGCCAGCGCTCGGCCTGGCCGAGGGTGTAACGACCGCGCGGCCGTCCCGGCCGGTCGTCCTCGTAGGCGGAGGGCAGGACCCGGTCGAGGAGATGGTCCTCCACGGCCGCCCGGTCCACGAAGCGCTCGGGGACGAAGCGCTGGTCCGCGCGGTAGGTGTCGCGCATCAGCGTGAGCATCAGCGGGGTGTCCAGCGCCTGGGCGACCGCACCCGAGGGGTTCGCGCGGATGTGCCGCACCAGTGGGCGCCAGGTTTCCGGGAGCGGCTGCACCTGGCAACGCGTCAGGTACTCCGCCGCGTCCTCGGCACTCACCGGGAGCAGTTCGAGCCCGGCGGAGCCGGACAGGGGGCCCGCCCCGTCGACGGCCGACACCAGTTCCCCGACCCGGCTCAGCAGGACCAGCCGGAAGTGCGCCTGCTCGCCGAGCGCCCGCAGGGCCACGGGACGCACGGCTTCGGGCATCTCGTCCAGTCCGTCCAGGAGAACGGCGACCCGGCCCGCACCGATGAGTCGGGAGAGGACACCGCCCGCGTACTCCTCGGACCTCCTGAACATGTAGTCCGCGGCCAGTCGGGCGGCGAGCCAGTCGCGCAGCCGCTGGTTCAGCGGGTCCCATCCGCTCAGGCTCAGCAGTACGGGGACGGGGACCCTCGCACGCACGCCGTCCTCGAGCGCCTCTCGGTGCGCGAGGGCGTCGAGCAGCAGTCGGATGGCGGCGCCGCTCTTGCCCGCGCCGCCGGCCCCGACGATCACCATCCGTCCGGAGTCCAGGGCGCCGTAGAGGCGGAACAGGTCGCCGACGGCGCCCGAAGCCAGGTCCGCCGTCGTGACCGGAGCCAGTCCGGGCAGGGGCCGGAACCGGGGCGAGCCGGTGGGCGTGCCCACCGCGTCGGTCGCCGGGCCCGACACGGGAAGATCCGACCACCTCCAGCGCACCGGGACGGGGCTCGGGTGAATCAGCCGCCGTTCGCCCGCCGCGGCGGTCCACTGCGCCTTCACCCGCTCGGCCAGCTCGTCCGCGAAGCCACGCAGCGCCGGTTCGCCGTGTTCCGTGCGGGGCCTCCGGCTCGTCAACCACAACGCCACGCTGGCGGCCGGAACGACGACCGCCGCGATCCCCTGGACGAGCGTGGCGGCCGAGTCCCGGTCCTGGGACCGGAAGACGAACGCCAGGGCAGCGAGAACGGCCACCACGACGATCAGCAAACCGACGAGAACCATTGCGTGTCCCCCCTCGAACCCCCGTGTTCCGGAGTGTGTCAGAGGGTCAGGGGCCGTGTCCTTCGATCGCCCGCCCGCCGCGTCCCGGGGGGTCGTGGCCGGTGCGCCGCGGCGGTCTCAGCGCGGTGGCAGCCGGTGCAGGACGACGTCCGTCAGACGGCCGTCGTCCACCGCCGCCGTCAGGTAGGTGCAGTGCGGCTGGCGGCGGCGGTCGGTCGGGGACCCCGGGTTGAGCAGCCGCAGTCCGCCGGGGGCGGTGGTGTCCCAGGGGATGTGGCTGTGCCCGAAGACGAGGACGTCCAGGTCGGGGAAGCGGGCGGCGCAGCGCGCCTCGCGGCCCTGGGCGGGACCGGTCTCGTGGACGACGCCGAAGCGCAGCCCGCCCAGGTCGGCGTAGGCCACCTCGGGGAGCCGGGCCCGCAGGTCCGCACCGTCGTTGTTGCCGTGGACGGCGAGGAGCCGGCTGCTGCGGCCCTCCAGGAGGTCGAGGGTGGCCGTGTCCACCCAGTCCCCGGCGTGGATCACCACGTCGGCGCGCGGGATCTCGTCGAGCAGCGGCGCGGGCAGGGCCTTGGCGCGCTTCGGGAGGTGGGTGTCGGACATCAGCAGCAGGCGCACGCCCTCAGCGTACGGCCGCGGCGGGCGGCGGCCGGGAACCTCACGGCCTGCGCGCTCCCCGCTTCAGGGGCTCCCACCGGTCGCGGTGGTCCCGGTTACCGGGCGACGGTGGCGGCGAGGCCTTCCGCGAAGTCGTGGCGGGGCCGGTGGCCGAGCTCGGTGCGGGCCTTGGTCCAGTCGAGGCTGTAGCGCAGGTCGCGGCCCTTGCGGTCCGCGACGTGGCTGACGTGGTCCCAGTCCGCCCCGCACGCCTGGAGGAGGAGGGCGGTCAGCTCCCGGGCGGTCAGTTCCGTACCGCCGCCGAGGTGGTAGATCTCGCCGGGGCGGCCCTTCGCGCGGACCAGGCCGACGCCGTGGCAGTGGTCCTCGACGTGTACCGTGCCCGGCCCGCCGAGGGCGGGCCGTGTCACCTTCTCCGTGTCAGTGTCAGTGTCAGTGTCAGGGTCAGTGTCAGTGTCAGCGGGCACCGGGGCCGCCGCTGCCGAAGGAGCCGCTGGAGCCGGCGTCCCAGCGCGGGCGGCTCTGGTCGTCGCTGTCGCGGCCGCCGGTGGGACGCAGTTCGTGCGGGGTGAGGCGCTCGCCGTCCGCCGAGCGCGGCATCTCGTTGGGTTCGCGGACCCGACGGCTCTCGCGGACCGGGCCGGAGGCCGGCATCCGCGGCTGCTCCTCGGGCCGGGGCGGTGCGGGTTCGCTCCTGCGGACCCGGGAGCCGAGCCGGAAGGCCCAGATCAGGCCGCCCACGAGAGCGACGCCGACCACGATGAACGCGACGGTGGCCAGCACGGACCGGCCGGTGGCCGCCAGGTAGGCGGTGGCAATGGTGTTCATGGACGGCGGGTACCCTGCCCGCGCCCGTGGACACGCGCGCGCCCTCGGCTCACTCCCCCAGCGGAAGGTCGCTCCACACCTGCTTGCCGCCGCTGACCGGCACCGTTCCCCAGGTGTCGGACACGGCCTCCACCAGGAGGATGCCGCGGCCGCCGGTCGCCTCCCAGCCGGGGTCGGTCGGCTGGACGGGGGTGCGCGGCGAGGCGTCGGTGACGGCGACGCGCAGCCGGTGGTCGATCAGGGTGAGGTCGAGGCGGACCCGGCCGTCGGTGTGCACGAGCGCGTTGGTGACGAGTTCGGAGACGACGAGCAGGGCGGCGTCCATGGCGTAGTCGGAGACGCCCCAGGCGCGCAGGGTGCGCCGGGTGAAGCGGCGGGCGTGCCGGGCCGCCTCGGGCACCCGCCACACCGTCCAGCCCTCGCGCAGCGGCAGTACGGCCATGCCGTCGTAGCGCAGCAGGAGCAGGGCCACGTCGTCGCCGCGGTGGGCGTCGCCGAGGAGGGCGTCGGCGACGAGGTCCAGGTGCGCGGGGTCGGACACGGACAGTCCGTGGGCCAGTTGCTCCATGCCCGTGTCGATGTCGGACGCGGCGGACTCCACCAGTCCGTCGGTGGTCAGGGCGAGGACGGTGCCGGGCAGCAGCCGCAGCGGGGTCATCGGGAAGTCCGCCTGGTCGACCACGCCGAGCGGGGGGCCGCCGTCGGTCTCGGCGATGTCGGTGGAGCCGTCCGGGTACCGCAGCACGGGCGGCGGATGCCCGGCACGCACGCACCAGGCGGTGCCGGCCTCCATGTCGAGGTCGACGTAGCAGCAGGTGGCGAAGAGGTCGGTCTCCAGCTCCAGCAGGAGCCGGTTGGCGTGCGAGACCACCACGTCCGGGGGGTGCCCCTCGGCGGCGTAGGCGCGCAGGGCGGTGCGCATCTGGCCCATGAGGTTGGCGGCGCCGGTGCTGTGGCCCTGGACGTCGCCGATGACGAGGGCGACGTGGTTGTCGGACAGCGGGATGACGTCGTACCAGTCGCCGCCGACCTCCAGGCCGGCGGTGGCGGGCAGGTAGCGGGCGACGGCGACCGCGCCGGGGAGTTTCGGCAGGCGGCGCGGGAGCAGCTGGCGCTGGAGCATGCCGACGAGTTCGTGCTCGGCGTCGAAGGCGTGGGCGCGCACCAGGGCCTGTCCGGCGAGGCCGGCGGAGGCGGTGAGCAGGGCGCGTTCGTCGGGGCCGAAGTCGTGCGGGGTGTCCCAGCCGATGAGGCAGGCGCCGGCCATACGGCCCGCGGCGGGCAGCGGCAGGACGGCGAGGCCGCCGGGGCCGACCTCGGCGAGGGCGGGCTCCAGCGGGGTGCCGGCGGGCCAGATCCGGGCGCGGCCCTCACGCAGGGCGGCGCCGAGGGTGGGCATGGCGCGCACCGGCGCGTCGGGCCACTCGGTGCGCCACTCCTGACGCCACAGCTCGGGCCAGGCCTCGGGTTCCGGAGGGTCGAGGACGGTCACGACGAGGCGGTCGTTCTCCAGCTCGGCGAGGGCGATCCGGTCCGCCCGCAGGGGGACGCGCAGGGAGGAGACGACCGCCCGGCCGACGTCGCGGACGGTGCTCGCGGTGGCGAGCGCGGCGGCCAGGCGCTGCACACGGGCCACGTCGGTGACGTCGGAGCGCAGGGTGGAGGCGTCGGCGACGGTGCCGACGAGGCGGGCGGCGTGGCCGTCGCCGCCGGGCACGGACCGGCCGCGCAGCCGCAGCCACCTGGGCGGACCGTCGGGCCGCAGCACGCGGAACTCCAGCTCGCGTTCGCCGACCGACAGATGGTCCGCCTCGACCACGGACATCAGGGAGGGGAGGTCCTCCGGGACGGTCCGGCCGAGCAGCGTCTCCACCCGGCCGTCGAACGCGTCCCGGCCGAGGGCGAACAGCTCCAGGATCTCGTCGCCGACCTCGACGCGTCCGGTGTCGATGGCGAGACTGAAGGCGTCGGCGGGCAGTTCGCCGCCCTCGGCGGGCGCGGTGGGCATCGGCGGGACGACGGCCTCGGCGACGAGCGTCAGGCAGGCCCGGTCGTCGCCGCCGAAGCCGCCGGGCCGCTCGCTCACGGCCAGCAGGCAGCCGCCGGCGCCGTCGTGGACGGGCAGCGCCGCCAGGTGGACGTCCCGGGTGGTGCCGCGGCGCGGCTCGACGCCGCCGGCGGGGTCGTCGGGCCCCCGCCACACCGGCCGTCCGCCCCGGTGGGCGTCGGCGACCGGGGAGTGCCCGTCGGCCGGGTAGCTCTCGCGCAACCCGTACAGGGTCCTCGGGACGCCGGCCGACTCCTCGAGGCACAGCAGTGTGCCGCCGTCGCCGGGTGTGTAGACGGCGGCGAGGGTCGCGCCCGCGAAGACGAGCGCCTGTTCGAGGACGCGCCGCACCCGTTCGGGCGAGGCGGGGTCCGCCGCGATCGTCCTCAGGGCGACCTCGGCACGCGGCGCCGCCGTTCCGCGCTCCGCAGCACCCTGACCGACCACGTCCGTATTACAGCGCTTGTGGGCGGGTCGCGCAGCTCCTGCGACCGTCCGGCGGAGATCGGGGAGGGGCGGCGCGGACCGCGGACGGCATCCCGGGGGACGGGACATCCAGGGGGCATGGCCATCCGCCGACGGGGCCGTCCGCCGACGGGGCCATCCGCCCACGGGGCCATCCGCCGACGGGGCCATCCGCCGACGGGGTGGACGTCGGCGCCGGCCGTGTGCCCGCTCGCCGTGCGCCCGCTTGCCGTGCGCCCGCTCGCCGTGCGCGCCGGGCCGTCCGGGGGCAGATTTGGTTCCTGGTACCGCGCGTCCGGGCGAGGAGGTGGTCGCCGTGTCCGACGGACAGCGGTCCGGGCGTCCGGCGGCGCCCGTCGGGGCCCCCGCCGGCCGGCCCCTGATGTCGTCGGCGCTGACGGCGATGCTGGACGCCGTCGGGGCCCACTCGGGCGCCGTCTACCTCTGCCGCGGTGACGAACCGGTGCTGGAGATGGCGGTGATGGCGGGGCTGGCCCGCTCGTTCGCGGCGCCCTGGGAGCGCGTCGGGCTGAGCGCGCCGATCCCGGTCACCGATGCGGTGCGCGAACGGCGGCTGGTCTGGGTGGGCGGCGAGGAGGAGATGGCCCGCCGCTATCCGCGGATCGCCGTCGTCCTGCCGTACCCGTTCGCGCTGGCCGCGCTGCCGGTGGCGACCGACGCGAAGGTGTACGGCGCGGTCTTCGTCACCTGGCCCGGCTCCCACCCCCCGGAGCTGTCCGACCGGGAGCGGCGGCAGCTGGAGGTGGCCTGCGACCGGCTCGCGCTGCGGCTGGAGCGGGCCGCGGCGCAGAACCGGCCGGTGCGCGCCGAGACCCGGCCGCTGGACACGGGACCGGTCGGCGGCGTCGCCGACTCCCTGGGCTCGGTGGAGGCGGCGCGGATGGTGGCGCGGCTGCCGTACGGGCTGGTCTCGCTGGATCTCCACGGGCGGGTGGGGTTCGCCAACACCGCCGCGGCCGACCTGCTGGGCGTGCCGGTGAGCGACCTGCTGGGCGTGCACCTGTGGGCGTCCGTGCCGTGGCTCAACGATCCCACGTACGAGGAGCGGTACCGGGCGGCGCTGCTCAGTCAGGGCGTCACGTCGTTCGTGGCGCTGCGCCCGCCCTCCGACTGGCTGTCGTTCCGGCTGTACCCGTCGACGACCGGGCTCAGCGTGCGGGTCAGCCGGGCGCGCGGGGTGTCGCAGACGCGCCCGGCCGGACGCGGGCCGGGGAACGCGCCGGCCCGGCTGGTGTCGATGTCGCAGGCGCTGAGCCTGGCCGGGGCGCTCACCGAGACGGTGAGCGTGCAGGACGTGGTGCGCCTGGTGGCGGACGAGATCGCCCCGGCCGTGGGCTGCCGGGCGCTGGCGCTGCTCGGTGTGCGGGCGGGGCGTCTGCAGGTGCTGGGGCACCACGGCTACCGCGATGCGCGGGTGGTGGAGCGGTTCGACGGGATGCCGCTGTCCGCCCCGGTGCCGAGCGCGCACGCCGTGTCGCACGGGCTGCCGGCGTTCTTCGACTCGCGGCAGCAGCTGGAGCGCCTGTATCCGGCGCGGTACGCCACCCCCGACGGCTTCGCCGCCTGGGCCTATCTGCCGTTGATCGCCTCCGGCCGGCCGGTGGGGGCCTGTGTGCTGGCCTACGCCGAGCCGCGCACCTTCCCCACGCACGAGCGCGCGGTGCTGACCAGCATGGCCGGGCTGATCGCGCAGGCCCTGGACCGGGCGCTGCTCTACGACGCCAAGCACCGGCTGGCCCACGGGCTCCAGGCGGCGCTGCTGCCGCACTCGCTGCCCGCGCTGCCCGGTATCGAGGCGGCCGCCCGCTATCTGCCCGCCACGCGCGGCATGGAGATCGGCGGCGACTTCTACGACCTGGTGCCCTCGCGGCCGCTCCCGGCGGCCGTGATCGGGGACGTCCAGGGCCACAACGTGACGGCGGCGGGACTGATGGGCCAGCTACGGACCGCCGTGCGCGCGTACACGACGGTGGGTCAGGCGCCGGCGGAGGTCATGAGCAGCACCAACCGGCTGCTGATCGACCTGGGCGCCGACCTGTTCGCCAGTTGCCTGTACCTGCGGCTGGACCCCGGGCGCGGGCGGGCGGTGATGGCCAGGGCCGGGCATCCGCCTCCGTTGCTGCGGCGGCGGGACGGGCGGGTGCGCGTCCTCGACCTGGCGGGCGGCCCCCTGCTCGGCATCGACGGCGGGGCGACGTACACGACCACGGAGGTCGATTTCTCCCCCGGCTGTGTGCTCGCCCTCTACACGGACGGGCTGATCGAGTCGCCGGGGGTGGACATCGGGGACGCGGTCGCCGGGCTGGGCCGGCGGCTCGGCGACGCCGGCGACCTGCCGCTGGAGGAGCTGGCCGGCAGGCTCGTGGGGCACTACGCGGCGGCGGAGGAGCGGATCGACGACGTGGCACTGCTGTTGCTGCGGGCGAGGGGGACGACTGACGGCGGAGGGGCCTGCCGCCCTGACGAGTGACGGAGGGGGCCTGCCGCCCTGACGAGCGGCGCGAGCGGCGCGAGCGGCGGAGGGGCCTGCCGCCCTTGCGAGCGGCGGAGTGTCAGGCGCCCGGGAACGCGCCGGTCCGGCCCTCCCGCCGGAGGGCCGGACCATGCCACCGATCGGCCGGAACCGCTGGTGAGGCCGATCGGCGGGTCTTCACCGGGAGCCCGGTGCCGTGAGTCTCCGCCGGGAGCCCGGTACCGCGAACCTTCACCGGGAGCCCGGTGCCGCGAACCGTCGCCGGGGGCCCGGTACCGCGGGTCCGCACCGGCGGCCCGGTGCCGAGTCGACAGCCGGTCCCTCCGGTCCGGTCCGGCTGCCGGACCCGCCCGGCCCGCCCGGCCCGCCCGGCCCGCCCGGCCCGCCGCGAACGGTACGGCGTGCAGCGAACCGTGCGGCCGCCGTGACTTCCGGACTCAGCGGTTCCCGCTCGGCTGCCGGAGTCAGTGGGTCTCGGTCAGCCCGGAGTCCTCGGCGCCGGCGCCGGCTTCCTCACCGCCGGCCTCGTGCCCGGTCTCCTGGCCGGCGTCCTGACCGGCCTCCTCGCCCGTCTCCCCGCCGACGTCCTCGCCGCCGGCCTCCTCACCCGCTCCGGCTTCCTCACCGACACCGGCCTCCTCCTCACCGGCGCCCGCGTCGTCGCCGGCGCCGGCCCCTGCGTCGCCGAGGGTGGCGCCGACCGCCGCCAGGGCGGTGGTCACCGGCTGGAAGAAGGTCTCGCCGCCGACCGTGCAGTCACCGCTGCCGCCCGAGGTGAGGCCTATCGCGAGGCCGTCCTGGGTGAAGAGCGAGCCGCCGCTGTCGCCGGGCTCGGCGCAGACGTCGGTCTGGATCAGTCCGGTGACGGTCCCCTCGGGGTAGTTGACGGTGGCGTCGAGTCCGAGCACCTGGCCGTTGGCGAGCCCGGTCGTGCTGCCCATGCGGAAGACCTCGGCACCGACCGTCGCCTCGGCGGCCTCGGTGATCTGCACGGTCTGCTCACCGAGGTCGACCTCGCTGGGGGCGACCGTGGCGGGGTCGTCGTACTTCACGAGGGCGAAGTCGCCGTCACCGGGGAAGACCGCCTGGTCGACGGTGGCGATGGGCTCGCCGGCCTCGTCGTCGGACCACTGCTCGGCGGCCACCCCGCAGTGACCCGCCGTCAGGAAGGCCGGGGTGCCGTCGCCCGCCGTGACGTTGAAGCCGAGGGAGCAGCGCGCTCCGCCGCCGAAGATGGCGTCGCCGCCGGAGGCGTACGTCTTGAAGGTGCCGGCCGACTTCTTGATGGTGGCCGTGTCCGCGCCGAGGGCCCGGACGGTGTTCTCCAACTGGTCCCAGTTGCTGCCGGTGACCGTGGAGTCGGCGGTGACGAGGATCCGGTTCGTCCGCGGATCGACCGCCCACGAGGTGCCCGGGATGGTCGCCTCGGCCTTCAGGGTCTGCGCCGCCGCCTCGAGTTCGGCGGTGCTGTTCTCCACCTCGCGGACCTCGGCGCCGGCCTTCTCGGCCTGGATGATCACGTTGTTGTCGTCGCCGGAGACGTTGACGACGTTGACGACGAGCCGCTGCCGGCCGGAGTCGTAGTACGAGCCGGCGAAGGCGTCGCCGAGCAGGTTCGCCAACTGCGAGGCGAGGTCGGGAGCGTCGGCCGCCTTCAGGGTGGTGGGCGCCGCGGCGGCGCCGGAGTCCCCGTCCTGGGAGGCGTTGGCGTAGGGGATCAGGAGCGCCGCCGCTCCGAGCGCCGCGACACCGCCCACCGCGAACGCGGCCTTGCGCTTCGGAATTCGCTTGTGACTCAAACTACTCGACCTCCTGGGGGACGGGGTCTGGCTGCCGGGGGTCGGCAGCTCCGTACAGCGGCGCCTGGTTGCCGGTTGGTACGCAGGGGGCGCGCGGCGCGTTCAACTCCGTGCGCCGGCTTCCGCTCGGCGACCGTGAATCGGCCACGACCGGCCTCCGGAAGCGAAGTCCTGCGAACAGTCGCCCATATGACGACGACGACCGCCGAAGCCGACAAGATCCTTTCCAGTGGCTTCGCACCCCGGCGGGCCCGCGTCGGACGGACCGTCAGGAACCCCGGCCGGCGACCGGGCGGCTCCGCGTCCGCCCTGGTCACGGTGATCGGCTCAGGAGGGCGGAGGGCCGGCGAGGCCGGCGCGGACGGCGGCCGGGGATCCCGCCGCCGTGACCTCCGGGCCGGCCGCCCGAGCCCCTCCGTGACGATGACGACGGTGGTGACGACGGTGGTGACGACGGTGCGGCGGTCCGCGCCGTTCCGGCGGGCGGTGCCGGCGCGGATGGCTGGATCGGTGCGGTCCTGACGGCACCGGGCCGCCGGACGGCGTGCGCGCGGTCAGGACGTCGGCGGCCGGGTGGCCGGACCGGGCCCACGGCGCGGGCGGGCGCGGTCCGCACGGCGGCGGGCGCTCACCGCCACGCGATCGGCACCGTGAGTGACCGGCCGACCGCGTTCCATGGCGCTCAGTAGCGGAATCCTCGCTTCAGCAAATCTGCACATCGAATGCCCAAGCGGGCCACGCGGCGCGAGGGTTCTGCACAACCGCGCGGTGCCGCGCACGTCAGCGCACGCCATTGGGGCGAGTTGCCCGATTCGCCTCGCCGGCCCCCGCCGCTCGTCCGAGCGGATGCCGCCCGTGGTGTGAAGAAGTCGCCGACAAGGCGTGCCGGAGCCTGCACGCTTTCCCGCGCCTGTGACGCAAGGTGCCTGGTGAGGCGGGTGAGTGACTGGATGCGTCGGCGCCGTACCTGCTTTGATCCATCGCACCGCAGGGCCGCGAAGGACCGCCGGAAACGGCGCCCCGCAACCCGGTACCCGCGGTCGCGGCCGTCATCTGTCCCCAGAGGGGGCCGCTCCCCCCTTGTGAGATATCCATATGAAGGGAAGTTCCACCATGAACTCCACCCCCCAGGTTGAGACCGTCGAGATCTCGGACGCGGACCTCGACAACGTCTCCGGCGGCCTGTCCGTGAACGCCCTGGGCACCGTCACCGGCCTGGTGGACGGCATCGCCCCGGTCACCGGTCTGGTCGACACGGCCGTCGGCACCGTCGAGGGTGTCACCGGCCTGAACACCGCCCCGGTCACCAACCTGGTCGCCGGTCTCTGATCGCGCCCTTGTGATCCCCTTGAGTCCCGGAGCCGTCACCCGGCTCCGGGACTCTCGGACGTTGAGGGAAGTCCCTTGCAGTTCCGCCAACAGGCCCTCGCCAAGCTCCAGTCGCCGGAGGAACTCGACCTGCCGGTGCGTTTCGCCCGCCCCCAGGGCTGGCTGGTGCTGTCCGTGACCGTGGCCGCCCTCACGGCGGCGTCCGTGTGGGCCGTGACCGGCTCGGTGGCGTCCACGGTGAGCGCGCCGGCCGTCCTCACCCACGGCGAGGGCAGCTACATCCTGCAGAGCCCCGCGGCCGGCCAGGTCACCGCGGTCCTCGCCGAGGAGGGCGAGCGGCTGCCCGCCGGCTCCCCCGTGCTGAAGGTCCGCACCGCCGACGGCGACACCGTGGTGCGCACGGTCGCCGCGGGCCGGATCACCGCGCTCGCCGCCACCATCGGGCAGATCATCTCCACCGGCGCGAACGTCGCCGCCGTGGAGAAGGTCGCCCACGCCGACGACCCGCTGTACGCGACGGTGTACGTCCCGGCGCAGAACGCCGCCTCGATCCCGGAGGGCGCGGCCGTCGACCTGACGGTGCAGACCGTGCCGTCGCAGCAGTACGGCGTGTTGCGCGGCCATGTGGAGTCGGTGGACCGCACCGCCCAGTCGGCGCAGCAGATCGCCGCGTTCCTCGGCGACAGCCAGCTCGGCGAGCAGTTCACCGAGGACGGCCGCCCGGTGGCCGTCCTGGTCCGCCTCGACACCTCGGCGGCGACGGAGAGCGGCTACCGCTGGTCCTCGGCGGACGGGCCGCCGTACGCCCTCACCTCCATGACCATGGCCACGGGTTCGATCCGCCTGGCCGATCAGCGTCCCGTCGATTGGCTGCTTCCGTGACCACCGCCCAGGACACCCCGAGCCGCGGCAGGCGCCGGGCCGCGCCGCCCCGGCGTACCGCCCCCGTCCCCAAGGGGCGGGCGAAGACCGTCCGCACGCCCACCGTGCTCCAGATGGAGGCCGTGGAGTGCGGGGCCGCCTCCCTCTCCATGGTCCTCGCCCACTACGGCCGGCACGTCCCGCTGGAGGAGCTGCGGATCGCCTGCGGGGTCTCCCGGGACGGCTCGCGCGCGAGCAACCTGCTGAAGGCGGCGCGCGGTTACGGCCTGACGGCCAAGGGCATGCAGATGGATCTGGCCGCCCTCGCCGGGGTGAGGGCGCCCGCCATCCTGTTCTGGGAGTTCAACCACTACGTCGTCTACGACGGCGTGGGCCGCCGCTTCGGCCGCCGGGGCGTCTTCGTCAACGACCCCGGCAAGGGCCGCCGGTTCGTGTCCGTGGAGGACTTCGACGGCAGCTTCACCGGTGTGGTGCTGGTGCTGGAGCCGGGCGAGGGCTTCGAGCGGGGCGGACGCCGGCCGGGCGTGCTGGGCGCGATGCCGGCCCGGCTGCGCGGCACCGCGGGCACCCTGCCGGCCGCCGTCCTGGCGAGTCTGCTGCTCGTCCTGGTGGGCGCGGCCGTCCCGGCGCTGAGCCGCACCTACATCGACATGTTCCTGATCGGCGGTCAGACCTCGCTGCTGGACGTGCTGTTCGCGTCGATGGGCGCGTGCGTGCTGTTCACGGTCGCCCTGACCTGGCTCCAGCAGGCCAACCTCCACCACGGCCGCATCATCTCCTCGACGCTGTCCAGCGCCCGCTTCCTGCGCCACCTGCTGCGGCTGCCGGTGACCTTCTTCTCCCAGCGCAGCCCGGCCGACCTGGTACAGCGCCTCCAGTCGAACGACGCCGTCGCCGAGACCCTGGCCCGCGACCTGGCGTCGGCGGGCGTGGACGCGGTGGTCGTCGTGCTGTACGCCGTGCTGCTCTACACCTACGACCCGGACCTGACGTTCGTCGGCATCGGCGTGGCGCTGCTCAACATCGTCGCCATGCGGATCGTGATCCGGCTGCGCGCGACCCGTACCGCCAAGCTGCGCGCGGACAACGCGCGGCTGACGAACACGGCGTACACCGGGCTCCAGCTGATCGAGACGATGAAGGCCACCGGCGGTGAGGACGGCTACTTCCGCAAGTGGGCCGGGCAGCACGCGACCACGCTGGAGGAGCAGCAGCGGCTCGGGGTGCCGAGCGCCTGGCTCGGCGTGGTCGCGCCGACGCTCGCCACGCTGAACAGCGCGCTGATCCTGTGGATCGGCGGGGTCCGGGCGATCGAGGGGCACATCTCGGTGGGCCTGCTGGTCGCCTTCCAGGCCCTGGTCACCCGGTTCACCGCTCCGCTGACCCGCCTCAACGGCGTCGCGGGCCGCATCCAGGACTTCGCGGCGGACGTGGCCCGGCTGAAGGACGTGGAGAACTTCCGCACCGACCCGCTCTACGACCGGCGGGCCGGCACCGACTCCACGCGCCGGCTGCACGGCCACATCGAGCTCCAGGGCGTCACCTTCGGCTACAGCCCCCTCGACAAGCCCCTGCTGAACGGCTTCGACCTGACCGTCGGGCCCGGGCGGCAGGTGGCACTGGTCGGCGGCTCGGGCAGCGGCAAGTCGACGGTCTCCCGCCTGATCTCCGGGCTGTACACGCCGTGGGAAGGCGTGATCCGCATCGACGGGCAGCGGCTGGAGGACATTCCCCGCGGGGCCCTGGCGGCCTCCGTCTCCTTCGTCGACCAGGAAGTGTTCCTCTTCGAGGGCAGCGTCCGCGACAACGTGGCGCTGTGGGACCCGTCCGTCCCGGACGACGCCGTCGTCGACGCGCTGCGGGACGCGGCCCTCTACGACGTCGTCATGCGCCGGCCGGGCGGCATCCACAGCAGGGTCGAGCAGGACGGCCGCAACTTCTCCGGAGGGCAGCGCCAGCGCCTGGAGATCGCGCGGGCGCTGGTGCGCCGGCCCAGCATCCTCGTCCTCGACGAGGTCACCAGCGCGCTCGACGCGGAGACCGAGCTGGTGGTCATGGACAACCTGCGCCGGCGCGGCTGCGCCTGCGTGGTGATCGCCCACCGGCTCAGCACGGTGCGCGACAGCGACGAGATCGTCGTCCTGCAGCACGGCACGGTCGTGGAGCGCGGACGGCACCAGGAACTGGTCGCACGGGGCGGCGCGTACGCGGCGCTGGTCAGGGAGCGGTGAGATGACGTCCGTCCACGAAGGCGACCTGGTGGTCGCCGCGCTGGGTCAGCTGGGCACGCGGCTGGACCTGGCCGGCTCCGGCCGCCTGGACCTGGAGGGCCCGCAGGTGCTGTGGCTGGTCGCGGCCGGGGCGCTGGACCTGTTCGCGGTGGACGCCGGGCAGCAGGGCCACTGGCACCACCTCGGCCGGCTGGAGGCGGGCGCGCTGCTGCTCGGCCCGGTGACGGGAGCGCAGCACACGCTGGTGGCGCGCCCGGTCCGGGACTGCGTGGTGCACCGCATCGGGCTGCGCGAGCTGTACCAGCCGGCGCACACCCAGACCTGGTCGTACGACGAGTACGGCACCCCGCAGTACGTGCCGCCGGCCACCAGCCCGCTGGAGTACGCGCTCGCCCTGGGCGTCGGCCGCGGGCTGTCGGTCCTCTTCCAGGCGCCGACGGCCGGCTCCGGCGAGCGGGCCGCGGAGATGACGGACGACGACGTGTTCTGGATGCAGGTGCCGCCCGGCAGCGTCCAGTACGGCTCGCTGTACGGCGCGGAGGCGGCCGCCGACCTGCTGATGGACCCGGCGGTGTGGCAGTCCATGGTCGACCAGCAGTACCGCCTGCTGACCACGCTGGACCGCTGGATCGAGCAGTTGGAGCGCACCCACGAGACCCGGACGGCCGCCGGGATCAAGGCCGGTGAGGCGGTCCGCGCCCAGGCCGACCGGACCCTGCTGGCGTCGATCGGCCGCAAGGGGGGTCCGCGGGCGACGGCCGCGGACGTGGACGCCACCTTCGCCGCGTGCCGCCTGGTCGCCCGGGCCGCCGGGATCGCCCTGGTGGAGCCCACCCGGTCCGGCGCCGGCAACGACCGACTCGACCCGGTCGAGCAGGTCGCCCTCGCCTCCCGGGTGCGCACCCGCGCCGTCCGGCTGGACGGCCGCTGGTGGCGGGACGACGTCGGCCCGCTGGTGGGTCACCGGGCGCTGTCGGGGGCGCCGGTCGCGCTGCTGTGGCGGCGCGGCGGCTATGTCGCCGTCCATCCCGCGACCGGGCGGGAGACGCCCGTCGAGAAGGCCGACGCGGAGGAGTTCGAGCCGCGGGCCGTCATGTTCTACCGGCCGCTGCCCGAGCGGAGCCTCGGGCCGCTCGGGCTGCTGCGGTTCAGCATGCGCGGCACCGGCGGCGACCTGGCGCAGTTGCTGCTCAGCGGGCTCGTCACGGTGGTGATCGGGGCGCTGGTGCCGATCGCCACCGGCAAGGTGCTCGGCGAGTACGTGCCGAAGGCCCAGGAGGGCCCGATCGTGCAGGTCTGTCTGGCCGTCATGGTCAGCGGCGTGGTGGCGGCGGCGTTCCTGCTGTTGCAGAACCTGACCATCCTGCGTCTCGAGGGGCGCATCGAGGCGACGTTGCAGCCGGCCGTGTGGGACCGGCTGCTCAGGCTGCCGACGAAGTTCTTCACCGAGCGCTCCACCGGTGAGCTGGCCGGCGCGGCCATGGGCATCAGCGCGATCCGCCGCCTGCTGGCGGGCCTCGGTCCGTCGGTGGCGCAGTCGGTGACCATCGGGGCCGTGAACCTGGGGCTGCTGCTGTGGTACAGCGTGCCGATGGCGCTGGCGGCGATCGGGATGCTGGTGGTGGTCGCCACGGTGTTCCTGGGGCTGGGGCTGTGGCAGGTGCGCTGGCAGCGGCGGCTGGTGGTGCTCTCCAACAAGCTGAACAACCAGGCGTTCCAGACTCTGCGGGGGCTGCCCAAGCTGCGGGTGGCGGCCGCCGAGAACTACGCCTACGCGGCCTGGGCCGAACGGTTCGCCCGCAGCCGTGAGCTCCAGCAGCGGCTCGGCCGGATCAAGAACCTCAACAGTGTGCTGGGCTCGGTCTACCTGCCGCTGTGCTCGCTGCTGATGTTCATGCTGCTGGCCGGCCCGGCGCGCGGCGCGCTGTCGGCGGCGGAGTTCCTCACCTTCAACACCTCGGTGACGATGCTCCTCACCTCGGTCACCTCGCTGACCGGCGCGTTCGTGTCGGCGGTGGCCGCGCTGCCGTTGTTCGAGGAGATCCGTCCCGTGCTGGAGGCGACGCCCGAGGTGCGCGCGGCGAGCACCCGGCCGGGCCCGCTGTCCGGCGCGGTCGAGGCCCGCCGCCTGTCGTTCCGCTACTCCGACGACGGCCCCCTGGTCCTGGACGACGTGTCCTTCGAGGTGCGCCCGGGCGAGTTCGTGGCGATCGTCGGCCCGAGCGGCTGCGGCAAGTCGACCCTGCTGCGGCTCCTCATCGGCTTCGACCGGCCGGTCTCGGGGAGCGTGCTGTACGACGGGCAGGACCTGGCGGCCCTCGACCAGTCGGCCGTACGCCGCCAGTGCGGGGTCGTCCTCCAGCACGCGCAGCCGTTCACGGGTTCGATCCTGGACGTCATCTGCGGCACGGGGGCGTACACGCCGGAGGAGGCGATGGCGGCGGCCGAGATGGCGGGGCTCGCGGAGGACATCAAGCGGATGCCGATGGGGCTGCACACGATCGTCTCGGGCAGCGGATCGGTCTCGGGCGGCCAGCGCCAGCGGCTGATGATCGCCCAGGCGCTGATCCGCCGGCCGCGCATCCTCTTCTTCGACGAGGCGACCAGCGCCCTGGACAACGAGACCCAGCGCACGGTCATCGAGAGCACCCGCAAGCTGCACGCCACCCGGATCGTGATCGCCCACCGGCTGTCGACGGTCATGGACGCCGACCGGGTCGTCGTCATGGAGAACGGCAAGGTCGCCGAGCAGGGCCCGCCCGCGCAGCTGCTCGCCGACGCGGGCGGCCGGCTGCACGAGCTGGTGCGGCGGCAGCTGACCTGAGGCCGGCTCCGGCGGCATCCGCGCGTTGCGTCGGGGCCGGCTCCGGCGGCCTCCGCGCGCGTCGGACCGGGCCCGTGCGCCCACCGCGGGACCGCTCTCGGGACCACTCCCCCGCGGCGGTGTGCGCCCCCGGCGCGGCGTGCGCCCCCCGCGCGCGTGGGAAGGAAGGCGCCCCCCTGGGTACTCGCCCATCCATGAGAATCAGCGTGCTGGACGTGGGATCCAACACTGTGCGGCTGGTCGTGGCCGACTCCGAGGACGGCGTGCCGTTGCCGGTGCACACGGCCAAGTGGCGGCTGCGCCTGTCCGAGCAGGTCAAGCCGGGCGAGCCGATCCCCGAGGGGGCCGTCGAACAGCTCGTGGGGGCGGTCGCCGCCGCGAGCCGCACCGCGACCCGGTGGGGGGCGACGAGCCCGCTGGCGTTCGCGACCGCCATGGTGCGCAACGCGCCGAACCGGCGGGAGGTGCTGCGCGCCGTCCGCGCGGGCACCGGTGTGCCGCTGTGCACCCTGCCGGGCGAGGTGGAGGCCGAGCTGAGCTTCCTCGGCGCCCGGCGCTGGATGGGCTGGCGTTCGGGGCCGCTCGCGCTCATGGACATCGGGGGCGGCTCGTTCGAGGTGGCGTTCGGCAGGGGCCGGCTGCCGGACTTCGTGGCCTCGCTGCCGCTCGGGGCGGCCCGGCTGACCCACGAGTTCTTCGGGGAGCAGGACCCGCCGGCTCCCGAGCAGGTGCGCGCGCTGCGCCGCAAGGTGCGCCACCAGCTGCGGGACGTGGCCGCCCGGATCCGCTGGGAGGGGCCGCGCACCGCGGTGGTCACCTCGCGTACGTTCCAGCAGCTGGGGCGGCTGTGCGGGGCCCCGCCCGGACGCCACGGCCCGTTCGTCGCCCGCACGCTGGACAGCCGCGACCTGGGCCGGGCGGTCGAACGGCTCGCCGTGCTGCCCGCCGCGGAGCGGGCGGCACTGCCCGGCATCTCCGCTCCGCGCGCCGCGCAGAGCCTGGCGGGCGCGCTGGTCGGGCACACGGCGATGAAGCTGATCGGCCTGCGGACGGTCACCGTCTGCCCGTGGGCGATCCGCGAGGGCGTGATGCTGCGCCACATCGAGGACGGCGCGTCCTGGTGGGCGGAGGTCGCCCGGCTCGCCGAGGAGGTCGCTCCGCCGGATCCGGTGCCCCTGCGCGTCGCCGCGGCCCACTGATCCGCCGCTGCGGCCGTAAGACGCCCCCTCACCCGCACCGGTGTACCGGCCGCCGCCGACCCGTACCGCCGTACCGGCCCCTCACCCGGGCGGCGGGCCGGCGGCCGGACGGCGCGGGAGCGGCGGTACGGCCGGGGATGGCGCCCTCACCTCGGGGTACCCGGCGCGCATGGCACACGAAGGACCACGACTGCCGGCCGCCCGGGGCCCCCTTTCGGGGGCCGTCCGGGCCCACCTGCTGGGCACCGGCCCGCTGCCGCCCGCCGAGGCGGCCACGGACGCGCACCCGTACGGCGACGACCTCCAGCTGGCCCTGTACCTCTGCTACGAGCTGCACTACCGCGGGTTCGCCGGGGTGAGCGCCGACCTGGAGTGGGACCCGGGGCTGCTGGGCGTCCGGGCGGCGCTGGAACGGCGCTTCCTGGCCGCCCTGCGCGCCGACACCCCGGTGCACGACAGCGTCGACGACGCGCTCGCGGAGCTCCTCGTCGAGCCCGTGGAGGCCGACGGCGTATCGCACTTCCTGCGCGACGAGGGCGAGTTGTGGCAGGTGCGCGAGTACGCGGCACAGCGCTCCCTCTACCACCTCAAGGAGGCCGACCCGCACGCGTGGGTGCTGCCCCGGCTGTGGGGCCGGGCGAAGGCCGCCATGGCGGCGGTGGAGTTCGACGAGTACGGCGGCGGCCGCCCCGACCGGGTCCACGCACGCCTGTTCGCGAACCTGATGACGGACCTGGGCCTGGACACCGCCTACGGCCGCTATCTCGACGCCGCGTGCGCCGAGACGCTGGCCACGGTCAACCTCATGTCCCTGCTCGGTCTGCACCGCTCCCTGCGGGGCGCTCTCGTGGGGCACTTCGCGGCGGTCGAGATCACCTCCTCCCCCGGCTCCCGGCGGCTCGCCGAGGCGATGCGCCGCACGGGCGCCGGTCCCGCCGCGGCGTACTTCTACGACGAGCACGTCGAGGCCGACGCGGTGCACGAACAGGTCGTCCGGCACGAGGTGATCGCGGGTCTGCTGGAAGAGGAGCCGCACCTGGCTCCCGACATCGCCTTCGGCATCGACGTCACCGGGCTGCTGGAGGACCGCCTCGCCGCACGTCTGCTCGCGGCCTGGCGCGCGGGACGCTCCTCACTGCGCACCCCCCTCAACGCGGAAATGGCTCATATTTCCTGATTGTCCGGGTACTTGGTCGTCGTGAATCCGCTGGTACTTCCGGGCGTGTACGCCCCTCAGGAGGACACCGACCTGCTGGCCGGGGCGCTGTCCGAAGAACCGCTCGTGTCGGGCGCGGACGTCCTCGACGTGGGGACCGGATCCGGCGCGCTCGCCCTGGAGGCGGCCCGGCGCGGGGGCCGCGTGACCGCCGTCGACGTGTCGTGGCGGGCGGTGTGCGCGACGCGCTGCAACGCGTGGCGGGCCCGGCTGCCGGTGCGCGTGCGGCACGGCAGCCTCTTCGAGCCCGTCCGCGGGCTCTCCTTCGACCTGATCCTGACGAACCCGCCGTACGTGCCGGCTCCGTCCGGCGGCCGTGCGCCGCGGGGCCCGGCCCGGGCCTGGGACGCGGGCGGGGACGGCCGGCTGGTGGTGGACCGGATCTGCCACCAGGCACCCGCGCTGCTGCGGCCCGGCGGGGTGCTGCTGATGGTGCACTCCGCGCTGAGCGACCCCGACCGCACCCTGGCGCATCTGCGCGCGACGGGCCTCAAGGCCGCGGTGACCCGGCGTCGCCGCATCCCCTTCGGGCCGGTCCTGCGCTCACGCGCGGACTGGCTGCGCGAGCGCGGACTGCTGTCCGCCGGCGAGAACGACGAGGAACTGGTGGTGGTCCGTGCAGAACTCCCCTGCTGAGCAGGGCCCGACGGCCCCGCCCGGCTCCCCCGCCGAGCCGCGCCCGACGGCCCCGCCCGGCTCCCCCGCCGAGCCGCGCCCGACGGCCGGGCAGCGCCGGCTCACCGAACCGCACGCCCGGACCGGGCCACACCCGCTCACCGCGCCCCGCCCACCGGCCGGACCGCCTTCCGCGGACGAGCGGCGGCTCCTCGCCGACTCGCGCCCACCGGCTGGGCCACCTTCGGGTGACGCCCCCTCCCCGGCAGCCGGCATGCCGGTTCCGGCGGACGAGCCGCCGTCCGTCGGCGAGCGGCGCTCCCCCGCCGCCCCGCCCCGCCGGATCACCATGCGACGCCGGGGTCCCCTGCTCGTGGAGGGGCCGGTGGAGGTGGAGCTGGAGGACGGTTCCACGGTCACCTCCGACCGGTTCCGGGTGGCGCTGTGCACCTGCCGGCGCAGCCGCCGGTATCCGTGGTGCGACACCAGCCATCGCGACCGGGCCTGACGCCGCGCCCCCGGCGGCACCTGCCCCGCCACCGCGCCCGTGCGGACCCCGCGCCCGCGGCGGTGCGCGGGCGCGGGGCGATGCCAGGGACCGGCGGGCGGCCCCACTCCGCCCGGCCGGCCCCTGGCGCGGGATCGCGGTGGTCCCGTGTCAGTGGCCCGTGCTCCCCATCTCACGGACCTGTCGCGGCGTCCACGGGGGCCACGCGATCCCGGTCTCAGAACGCGAGGAGAACGCTCCCGGAGGAGTTCTTCACGCACTCGTTGGGGAACAGGCGCTCGTAGGAGACGCGCCTGCCGTCCCAGACCCCGTCGACGGTCACGACGACGGGGTCGTAGCGCTTGGTGCACAACGCGTCGCCCGGGACCGTCAGGGTCTCCAGGTCACCGCCGGCGGCGCGCAGTTCGGCGCAGGCCTCGACCGGCGCCGGGTGGCTGCCGGAGGGCGTCGGCGCACAGGTGAGGGTGACGGCACGGGACGGGCTGACGGCGGCGGCTCTCTCTCCGTGTCCCAGCGTGAGCACCAGGGCCGACGGGGCGTAGAGCGAGGCCGGGGCGGCCGGGGCGGCGAGCGCGGGCCCGGTGACGGGTCCGCAGACGGCGGCGGCCGTGAGGCCGAGGGTCGCTGCCCAGCGCGCGGTGTTCCGCATTGTGTGCATCCTTCCGCTCGATTCGGGGTGGGCCGCTCCGGCGCGATCGGAGCCGGACGCGGCGACGGCGAGTCTGCCGACTCCGCGCCCGGAACTCACATCGACCCCACGGGTTTCAGTAACCTTGCGTATTGAATCAGTGGCGCGAAGTCACGGAGTTCGAACGTTCCAACGCCGTAGGCAAGCGCTTCATGATCCGCCGCTCCGCCGGAGTGACCGATTCTCATAGGCTCGGCAATCGTCCGGAAACATTCCGCTTCCGCGTCGCGTCCCACTCCGCGGGCCGGCGCCATTCACCCGACGGCCGCCTCCCGCCGGCGGATGTGTCCCCCGTCCGGGGCACGCAGGCTGCCGAGCCGCCGTTGTCACACCCCCCGGCTACGGTGCGGGCATGACTCATTTCGTGTTGGTGGCGGGGGCCTGGCTCGGTGCGTGGGCGTGGGACGAGGTGGCGGCCGAACTGCGTGCCGCCGGCGACGACGCCCATCCGCTGACGCTGTCCGGGCTCGCCGACCGGCAGGGCACCGCGGCGGGCCTGGAGACGCATGTCGGCGATGTCGTCGACGAGGTCGGCCGGCTGGGCCTGACGGACGTGGTGCTGGTCGGGCACAGCTACTCCGGGATACCGGTCGGACTGGCGGCCGAGCGCATCGGCGAGCGGCTGCGGCGGGTGGTGTTCGTCGACGCGAACGTGCCCGTCGCCGGGGAGTCGTTCCTGTCGGGCTGGCCGAGCGACCCGGTACGGGCGTCGATCGCGGCCCACGCCGGCTTCTGGCCCCCGCTCACCGCCGACGAGTACGCGGGCCAGGGCCTGACGGACGAGCAGATCCGCCGGATCGTCGACGGCTCGACCCCGCACCCGGGCGCCACGCTCACCGAAGCGGCGGCCCCGCGGCGCTCGCCCGCCGAGCTGCCGGCGACGTACGTCAAGTGCCTGCTGGACGGGGAGGAACCCCTGCCCGCCGTCGCGGAGCTGCTCCGGAGCGACCGGTGGGAGCTGGTGGAGCTGGACACCGGCCACTGGCCGATGTTCTCGCGGCCGCGCGACCTGACCCGCGTCCTGCGCGCGTCGGCCGCTCCCCGCTGACCGACCCTACCGGCTGGTACGGGACGGGCCGATCGTCCTGGAGGGCGTCCTGCACCCGGACGACGCCCGGCAGGCCGCGGACGCCGGGATGGACGGCGTGGTGGTGTCCCACCACGGCGGCCGCCAGGTCGCCGGATCGGTCGCGGCCGCCGACGCGCTGCGCCGGTGCCCTTGCGCCCGAACCACCCCGCCGGGAAGGCGGGGTGACCGTCCGTCGGGGCGGGCGGGCCGTCAGGCCGTGCGGTCGGACCGGCCCGCGGGGCGCGCCGGCAGGATCTCCTGGCCGGCGATCTCCCGGGGACCGGTGCCGGACGTGGCGGCGTCGGTCAGCCACCGCTGGCCGGCGGAGCGGTCCCGGACCCTGACGACGACGTCGGCGCCCGGGTCCGCGCCGGCGGAGGCGAGGGCGAGCGTGCCGTCCCAGCGGGGCAGCAACTCACCCTGCACGGTGAGGTCGTAGCGGACGTCGTCGGCACGGGAGCCGGCCGGCGCGGCGCACGGGCCGAGGATGACGATCCCGGCGTCCGCGTGCGAGTCCACGCACAGTCCGGGGGAGGCGACGCTGCGCAGCTGGCCGTCGTCCGCGTACGACCACAGCTGGGCCGGCTCGGCGGAGCACTCCGCCAGCTGGACGGCGGCACCCGGCCGCACCTCGCCCCGGATGTCCAGGCACAGGCCGGCGGCGGCGTTGCGCAGCCGGGTCCGGGACGGCACGGCCGGCAGTCGGGCGGTGTCCGGGGCCGAGGGCGTCGCGGTGGGTCCGGCCTGCGAACCGGTGCGGGAGGCGGCGTCGCCCGCGGCCCCGGTGGAGGCGGCCGGGTCGGCGCCGTCGTCCGACCACACTCCGGCGGCGAGCAGGGTGGTGAGCAGTCCGGCCGAGGCGAGGCCGACGCCCGTCATCAACGACCGCGGCGAGCGCGGCGGGTGGCCGGCCGGGCGGCGGCGCGGGGAGGGGACGAGGTCGAACAGGGTGGTGCGGAGCGTGCCGCCGGAGCCCCTGCCGCGGCGCCGACGCGCCCTCCTGAGCCGTGCGCCCTGCCGGACCGCGCGGCCGGGGCGGGAGTCGACGTAGCGGCGGGCGCCCCAGCCGAGTACCGCCTCGGCCAGCAGCGTCCCCAGATCGCCCTCGAAGTGGCCGAGCTGCTCGGCCGCCGACCGGCAGTAGCGGCAGGCGTCCAGATGCCGGCGGACGTCCGGCAGGAGGTCGCCCCCACGGCGCATGGGCACGTCGAGGAGCCGGTTGTGGAAGCGGCAGTCCTTGCTGGGCGCGAGGTCCCGGTGGGCGCGCACGCAGCCCTCGCGCAGCTTGTCGCGGGCGTGTTCGTGCAGGGCCGTGACCACGTCGGCGTCCATGCCCAGCAGGCCGGCGACGACGTCAACCGGTTCCGCCTCGACCTCGAGGTGCCACAGGACGCAGCGGGCGGCTTCGGGCAGGCCCTGGAAGGCGCGCTCGGTGAGCACCCGGTTCTCGGGGGTCATGGACTGGGCGGCGCGCATCCCGCGGGCGCCCGCGGGCTTGCGCAGCTCCGGCACGCCCCGGGCCAGTGCCGGATCGGCGGCCCACAGCCGGATCGTGTCCCGCACGGTGACCAGCAGACGGGGGCGCAGCGCGGCGCCCGGCTCGCCCAGCTTCAGCCGGTCGAAGACCTGGTGGAACGCGGCCGTGGCGACCATGGACGCGACGTGCGCGGGGGAGGCGAGACAGATGACCGCGTATTCGTGCACCGGCTGCCAGTGCCGCGCGATCAGCAGCGCGGTGGACCGGCCGACCTCGCTGTCCGTGCCACCGCGCACCCCCGCGGCGAGCAGCTCGTCGGATTCCCGGGGTCCCGCGCCGGGCGGGGGGTGGGGAGGGCGAGGAGGGGTGAGCACTGAGCGGCTTCCTTCGGTGCGTACGTGTTCGGCGCGTCGGGGGGCGCGTTCGCCTCCGCCGGCGATCCGCGGGGCACACCGGTCCGGGCCTCGGCCCCCCGCACGAGTGGCTCACCTTCGCACAACCGAGTCGTGCGCAACAAGTTGCCGGGGACATTGGGCCGTTGTTGAGGGAATGTCGATGACGCGGGCCCGGTTCAGCGCGTGATGTCCCGTTCCGCGCAAGCGTGTCGACCATCCGGCGCGTGCTTCCCGCGCCTGGGTGCGCGACCCGCGCCGGCGGCCCGCCAGTCCGCGGCGGGATCCCGGGCCGGTGCCGTCAGATCTGCCAGGACCGCAGGCGGTCCGCGGCACCGTACACGTCGGCCTTGCCGTCGATCAGGTCCCGGGCCAGGTCGACGAGGGCGCCGTAGAGCGGGTCGATGCCGACGCCGCTGACGAACATGTACGCCACCGCCGTGGCGCAGGCGAAGCGCGCGTTGGCCGACGGCAGGGGTTTGAGCAGCGCGAGGGTGTGCAGCAGCGCGGCGGCCCGCCAGGCCGGGTCGGAGTCCACGCCGAGGCGGGGCGGGTCGACCCGGTGCCGGGCGACGGCGGCGACCAGCGCGGAGAAGTCGTTGACGGTCGGCTGGTCGGGCAGGACCTCTTCGTGGCGCTGGAGCAGCCAGGGCACGTCGATGTGGATGACGGGTGTCATCGGTCAGGCGACCCGCCCCTCGCTCCTGAGGGGTGGTTCGTCGTCGGGGAAGGCGGCCGCGAACTCGTCGGCGTGGGACGCGAAGAACTGCCGGAACGCCTCCGCTCCCTCCTGGAGCGCCCGGTGGCGCGCGATGTCGGCCGCGGCGGCCTCCCGGACGAGCGCCTTCATCGACGTACCGCGTTCCTTGGCGATCTGCCGCAGGTCCTCCAGCTCGCGATCGCTGAACTCCACATTGAGGGCTGGCATGCCCTTCACGGTACCGCTAGGGTACTGAGGCGTAAATAGCCGCAGGTCACAGCGTCGGCGTGGCGGTACCGCGAAGGGGCTGGCCCTATCCCTGGTCGGCGGCGAAGGACGCCATCCGCGCCAGTGCCGCGTTCCAGTTGATCGTGGTCTCGTTCGTCGACCAGGACTGGATGTCGTCGATGTAGCAGAACTGTCCGACGCAGCCCTTGAGCACGGACTGGGCGAGGGGGTCCTGGATGCTCGAGTTGGGGCCGCCCGCGAGGGTGCCGGCCGGGGGTGCGGGGAGGGCCGGGTCGAGCTGCTGGGCGTACCAGCGGCTGTGCTGCCGGTGGGCGTGGACGTCGCCGTAGCCGGTGACGTAGGAGATGTTGAGCGCGTTGCGGCCGAGGACGTAGTCCATGCTCTGGAGGGCGCCGTCGCGGTACTTCGGGGCGCCGGTGAGGTCGTGGGCGGTGGCGACGACGACGGCGTTGTTGAGGACCTGGTGGGCGGAGCCCCAGTCGTAGCGGTTGCCGTCGGGGGCGTAGGGCATGCCGTAGGGGTGGGCCCGCAGGGTGGCGAGGTAGGTGTCGGCGCCGGCGACCACGGAGCGGCGGACCGCGTCGCGGCCGGGCAGCCCGCTGGGGACGGTCGCGAGGTCGAGGCGTCCGGCGGCGGCGGTCCTGGACCAGTCGAAGCCGTAGGGGACGAAGATGTCGGCCGTGTGGACGGGCGAGGCGAGGACGTGGTCGGCGAACCGCTTCTCGCCGGTGGTGAGGTAGAGCTCGGCGGCGGCCCAGTAGAACTCGTCGGTGACGTCGTCGTCGTTGTAGGCGCCGCCGCCGGTGCCGTCGGCCGGGTCGGCGTACACGGCGGGGTGGGCGAGGGCCGCCGTCCAGGCCTTGCGGGCGGCCGTGCGGGCCCGGGCGGCGAAGGCCTTGTCGTAGGGCTGGTAGAGGCGGGCCGCCTGGGCGGCGGCCGCCGCCAGGTTGAGGGTCGCCGCGGTGGTCGGCGGGTGCAGTTCGCGCTTCTGCGGGTCGTCGGCGGGCAGCAGCGGCAGGCCGGTCCACTGCTCGTCGTGGATCTTGTGATGGGCCATGCCCGCGAGGGGCTGTCCGTCCGGGACCTGCATCCTCAGCAGGAACTCCAGCTCCCAGCGGGCCTCGTCGAGGACGTCCGGGACGCCGTTGCCGCTCTCGGGCAGGGCGAGCGTGCCGTCGCCGAGCCTCGCCGGCCGGCCGGTGCGGGCGTGCAGGGAGCGTTCGTAGGTGCTGAGGAGTTCCCAGGTGGCGATGCCGCCGTTGACGACGTACTTGCCGTGGTCGCCGGCGTCGTACCAGCCGCCGCTGACGTCGAGGGTGTAGTCGCACACCCCGGGCTGACAGGGGACGGACGTGTCGCCCTGGTTGGGGGCGACGCCGAGGTGGCCGGCGGCCCTCGCGTAGCCGGGCCGCAGGTCGTCGCGGATCGCGGTGCCGCTGCGCTGGGTGTAGTAGTACCTGACCGCGTCCAGCCCGAGGCGCTCGTAGGCGGCGGTACCGATGTCGAAGGGGTGGCTGGTCTCGCCGTCCGCGACGAGCGTGAGGCCGGTGCCTCGGGTGCGGTACGCGCCGAAGTCGATGGAGTGCACGTTCTGGCCGGAGGAGGCGTCGACGCCGCGCGGCACGCTCCGGCCCCGCGCGACGGCGTCCCCCGCGGCGTTCCGCAGCTCCCAGGGCAGCCCGGTGGTGGCGTCGGTGACGAGGGTGGCGTTCTTCGGCCCGGCGGGCAGGTAGCCGACCTGGTTGACGCGGACCCGCGGCCCGGTGTCCGGCTCGTACACCTGCGGTGGCACCCCGCCCAGCAGGGACACGTCGTCGAGGCAGAACCGCCAGGGTTCCGCGGCGCCGCCGACCTGGAAGGCGACCTGGCCCTCGGCGGAGTCGACCGGCGAGGTGAAGGTGTAGGAGTACGAGCCGGCCGACCCGGTGAGCACGGGGCTCGCCTCGTACCAGGTCTCGTACGGCGTGACCGACCGACCCACGATCGCCCGGACCACGTGCCCCTCGGGGACGCCGGACGCCGTGAAGGCGAACCGGTAGGTCTCCCCCTTCACCAGGGTGATGCCGTCCTGGCCTACGGCGGAGTCCCAGCGGTCGGTGGTGCCGCCCGGTACGTCCGCGCACAGCCGGCCGTCGGAGGGGGCGGCGCCCGCGTTGCTGTTCCACCAGCCGTCGAGGGCGGTGTCGAAGGTGCCGTTCCTGACCTGCTCGACCTCCTCGGCCGCGGCGGGACCCGCGGGCAGCGCGGTGAGCGCCGAGCCCAGCAGGACCGCCAGGGTCAGCAGGGTGGTTCTGCGTCGTGTCACGTCCGGTCTCCTGGGCGACTCGGGGAAGCGCCTGCGATGGGAGCGCTCCCAAAGGACGGTCGCGGACATGTTTGTCGGCTTCATGACACCCCGTCAACGGTTCGGACGGAACGGCCTGCGGGGAGCCGCCGACGGGGCTTCGGGCCGTCCGGCGCACGGAGCGCTCACGGAGGGTGGCCGCCGGGTGCGCGCCGGCCGGCGGGCGCCCCGCCGCACGCTTCCGCTCCCGCGCGCTTCAACGCGCCTCCCGCCGCCCGGTTCGCTCCCGTTCGTCATCCGATGGGAGGGCCGGAACGGTTCCGCTCCGCGCCGGGCCCACAAGCACTAAGGTGGAACGCACGTGACGTGTCTGTTCACTGTGAGTGTCCGCGATGGAGTGGAACGATGAGCCCGGACTACCCGTTCGACGACGCCTCGACGGCGCGGGCGGTCATCCACGAGGACGGCACGCTGACCCGGTGGAGCGAGGGAGCGCGCCGCCTGCTGGGCTACGAGCCCGCCGAGGTCGTCGGCCGGCCCGCCGCCGCGCTCCTGGCCGACGACGGCGCCCCGCCGCCCGGCCCCGGTGACCAGCGCTGGAGCGGCACCGTGGCGCTGCGGCACCGCGAGGGGCACACCGTGTCCGTCTGGCTGCTCGCCCGCCGCAGACCCCCGGCGGACGGCGGCCCCGTCACCTGGCTCGCCGTGAGCCCGCTGGCCGCCGAATACCCGGCGCCGGAGGACGACGAGCTGCTGCGGGCGGCCCTCACCCAGTCGCCCTGCGCCACGGTGGTCTTCGACGACCGGCTGCACCTGCGCGCCGTCAACGACGCCATGGCCGAACTGATCGAGCTGCCTGCCGGCCGCATCCGCGGTCTGCGCGCCGGCGACGTCGGTCCCGCCCCGCAGGGCGAGGAGGTCGAGGCGTACATGCGCCGGGTCCTGGCCACCGGCGAGCGCTACGAGATGCAGACCTTCATGAAGGCGACGGGCGAGGAGCGGCCGCACGCCTGGCTCATGCGCATAGCGCCGCTCACCGACGCCTCGGGACAGGTGCGGGGCGTCTGTGTGACCGCGCACGACTTCACCGGGCACTTCCTCGCCCGGGAGCGGCTCCAGCTGGTCAACGAGGCGAGCGTGCGCATCGGCAGCACCCTCGACGTCACCCGGACCGCCCAGGAACTGGCCGAGGTGTGCGTGCCGGCCCTGGCCGACTTCGTCAGCGTCGACCTGCTCGACCCGCCGGAGCCCGGCGAGGAGACGACCGGCCCGCTGACCGCTCCGGTGCACCTGCGGCGGGCGGCGCACCACTCCATCACCCCGGGCTCCCCGGAGGCCGTGGCCAAGCCCGGCCAGATCGACTTCTACCCCGAGGCGTCCCCGCAGGCCACCTCCCTGCTCGCCGGCCGCAGCGTCGTGTCCCCGGTGCCCTCCGGCGACCTCGACGCCTGGCGCGCCTGGGACGATCGGCGGGTGGACCGGGTGACGGAGTACGGCATCCACTCCACGATGTCCGTGCCGATCCAGGCCCGGGGCACCACCCTCGGCGTCGTCGTCTTCACCCGCTACCGGCGCCAGGACCCCTTCTCGCCCGACGACGTCCTGCTGGCCGAGGAGGTCACGGCCCGCGCCGCCGTCTGCATCGACAACGCCCGCCGCTACTCCCGGGAACGCGAGACCGCCCTGGCCCTCCAGCGCAGTCTGCTCCCGCGCTCCCTGCCCCGCACCGCCGCCGTCGACGCCGCCTCCCGTTATCTGCCGGCCGCCCGGGCGGGGGTGGGCGGCGACTGGTTCGACGTGATCCCGCTGTCCGGGCTGCGGGTCGCGATGGTGGTGGGCGACGTCGTGGGGCACGGCATCCAGGCCTCGGCCACCATGGGCCGGCTGCGCACCGCCGTGCGCACCCTCGCCGACATCGACCTCGCCCCCGACGAGCTCCTCACCCACCTCGACGACCTGGTCGTCCGGCTCTCGGAGGAGGCGGGCGGCGACGGCAGCACCGGCGAGGTCGGCGCGACGTGCCTGTACGCGGTGTACGACCCCGTCTCACGGCGCTGCAGCATGGCCCGGGCCGGGCACCCGACGCCCCTGCTGCTGCCGCCGGACGGCGCAGCGCGTCAGGTGGAGCTGCCCGCGGGTCCCCCGCTGGGCCTGGGCGGGCTGCCGTTCGAGTCGGCCGAGCTGGAGCTCGCCGAGGGCTCGGTGCTCGCCTTCTACACCGACGGCCTGATCGAATCCCGGGAGCGGGACGTGGACGCCGGTCACGAGGTGCTGCGCGACGCGCTGGCCGCGTACTCGGCCTCCCTGGACGACACCTGCGACCGCGTCCTGCACTCGCTGCTTCCCCAGGGCGGTGCCTCCGACGACGTGGCCCTGCTGCTCGCCCGCACCCGGGGGCTGCCCAGTTCCCAGGTCGCGACCTGGGACATCCCCCCGGATCCCGCGCTCGTCGCGCCGATCCGCAAGCAGGTCGTCGATCAGCTGGAGCGCTGGCACATGATCGAGGCGTCCTTCACGGCCGAGCTGGTGGTGAGCGAGCTGGTCACCAACGCCATCCGGTACGGCGCCCGCCCCATCCGGCTCCGGCTGATCCACGACGCCTCCACGCTGATCTGCGAGGTCTCCGACACCAACCACACCGCCCCGCACCTGCGCCGCGCGAAGACCTTCGACGAGGGCGGCCGGGGACTGCTGCTGGTCGCCCAGCTCACCCAGCGGTGGGGCAGCCGGCACACCGCCGAGGGGAAGACCATCTGGGCGGAACTCGGGCTGTTCGACGAGGAGTAGAGGGGCGAAGGGGCGAGGAAGGGGCACGGAGGAGCGGCGACGCCTGGCCGTCCCGGGGTCCCTCGGCCCAGGAGCCGTCCTGGGGTCCCCGGGTCCCGTCCTGGGGTCCTGTCCTGGGGTCCCCGGGTCCCGTCCTGGGGTCCTGTCCTGGGGTCCCCGGGCCCCGTCCTGGGGTCCCGTCCTGGGGTCCCGTCCTGGGGTTCCGTCCCGGCATCCGGACGGTCGGATCCGCGTCCGCCGGGACCGAGTCCGTCCGGGACCGAGTCCGTCCGGGACTGAGTCCGTCCGGGATCGCGTCCATCTGGGATCGCGGGGGCCCGGATCGTGGGCGGCCCGGATCGCGTCCTTGGGATCGCGGGCGGCCCGGATCGCGGGCGGCCCAGACCCGGGCGGCCCGGGTCAGCGGCGCCCGCCGCCGGAGCCCGCGCCACCGGCGTCCCCTCGTCCGCCGTCGCCGTCACCCGATCCGCCGGGGGAATCCGGTTCGCCGTCCCGCGCGCAGGGGGACGAGGAGCCGGGCGCGCAGGAGGCCGTGCCGGTGCCGGACGCGGAGCCCGTGGCCGACGGGCTCGGAGCCGCCGTCGGGGTGGCGGACGGCTCGGGGGCGGGCGTGGCGGTGGCCGGCTGCGGGGTCCGGGACACAGGGGCGGGGGTTGACTCCGCGGTGGCGTCGCCGCCCCAGTTGACGAACTGGAGCTGGGGATCGGGCTGCGAGGTGTCGATCACCCAGCGCTGGGCCGCACCCTCGTCACGGTTCTTCAGGACGACGGCGCCCGAGCCGTCGGTGGCGGCGGGGGCGAGCGCCAGGTTCTGGCTCCCGCGCGGGACCAGCGTGCCCTGGAGCGTGAAGTCGTAGCGGACGTACGTGCCGCCCTCCGTGCAGGGCGCGAGCCGCACCGAGTAGCCGAGCCGCGAGTCGACGCAGAGATCGGGCTCCTCGGCGCTGCGCAGCAGCCCGTCCGTCTCGTACGACCACTGCTGCCCGGCGGCGGAGGAGCAGGTGGCGAGCTGGGTCTCGGCGCCCTGGACGGCCTTCCCGCCGGCGATGCCGACGCACAGCCCGGAGGCGACGTTGTGCAGACGGCCGCGCAGGGTGCCCTGGGTCTCCGAGCCCGCGCCCGTCCAGGACGGGCCGGAGGTGTCCGTGGCCGGGCCCGGCGTCAGGCGGGCCTCGTCGCCGCCGGCCGGGTCCGCGCCGTCGCCGGAGCCGAGGACGGACCACAGCACGAGCGGGGCGACGATCAGCCCGCTGACGGTGAGGACGGCGGCGGCCACAGTGCGGCGACGTGCGCGGCGGGCGGCCTTCTGGGCGGCACGGCGCGACACGGGACGGGCGTCGGCGTCGGCGCCCGAGGTGCCGGGGCGCGGTTCCGCGGCGTCGAGGTTCGGCTCCGCCGCGGCGGAGCTCGGTTCCGCCGCGGCGGGGCCGGCGTGCGGTGCGGTGGCGGGGGCGGTGTGCGGTGCGGTGGCGGGGGTGCCGCGCCGTGCGGTGCCGGAGGTCTTGCGCGGGGCGGTCCGGGGGCGGGTGCCCCGGCGGGTGCGAGGTCCGGCGGCGGGGAGGGGGTCCGGGGCTGCGGGAAGGGGGCCGGCCGGTACGGAGGCGTCGGGGACGGGCGTGTCGTCGGTGAACGCCTCGCCCGGTACCGCGCCGCCTCCGTCGGCGGGGGCGTCCGCCGAGGCGTCGGCGGGGGCGTCGGTGCCGGCCGCCCGGACCGCCATGTACGCCGCGGCGTTCCAGCCCAGCACGCCCTCGGCGAGCGCGACGCCGAAGTGGGCGTCGAACTGGTTCAGCTGGTCGGCGGTGTGCGCGCAGTGCCGGCACTGGTCGAGGTGGGCGCGCAGGTCGGGGTCGACGTCCGCGCCGCCCCGGCGGCAGGTGGCGTCGAGGAGCCGGTGGTACCGGTGGCACTCCTCTTCGACGGCGAGCTCGCGGTGGAGCTGGAGGCACTCCTCGCGCAGCCGTTCGCGGGCCCTGCGCAGTTCGATCCGGGCGCCCTCGTCCTCCATGCCGAGCAGGCCGGCGGGGACGGCGAGGGGTTCGGTCTCGACCTCGATGTGCCACAGCAGGCAGCGGGCCGTCTGGGGCAGCCGCTGGAACGCCCGGGACAGCAGGCGCCGGTTCACCGGCGGGAGCAGGCGGGCGGCCAGGCGGTCGGCGTCGCCCCCGGCGGCGCGCAGGTCGGGGTGGATCAGGTCGCGGCGGCCGTCGGAGTCCCACTCCGCGGCGATGCGGCGCACGGTGACCAGCAGCTGGGGGCGCCAGGCGGCGGTCGGGCCGTTCTGCCGCAGGGTCTCCCCGAAGAGCCGGGTGAACGCCGCCGTGGTGAGCATGCCGGCCGCGCGCTCCCCGTGGGCGCACAGGCGCGCGTAGGCGAGGACCGCTTCCCAGTGCCGGTCGAGGAGTTCACCGACGGGATGCAGCGCGGGCGACGCTCCGGTCCAGTTCTTCAGCTCGGTGCCCAGCTGTTCGTCCGTCACCTCGGAGCGGCGCGCCGAAGGGGAATTCGACAGGCCTGCGTCTTTCACGGCTGCATTCCTTCCGGGGACTGCGGCTTGAAGTCCATACCTACCGGTATGCGGACCCCTCGGCGCACGGCCGACGGGATCCCCTCGCACAGTGTTCGACACCTCGAACGTCCGGTGAGCAGCTCTTTTGAAGCGTGGGGGATGTGAACGTGAGGCGCCTCGTGCGCACGGTGGGGGAATTGATGTCCGTGCGCCGACAAGGCCCACCCTCGCACAGGCGTACCAGGCGGAACAAGGGATGCCGCGCTTTCGCGCCTGGCACTGTCCGCGCGAACTATTGACGAGTCGTCGATCGACGTGCTCAGTGGCCGGAGATCGGGTGCGGGGCGTAGGGCTGCCGGAGTTCCTCCAGCTCCTTGTCGCTGAGCCTCAGTTCCACGGCCGCGGCGGCGTCCTCGATGTGGTGCGGCTTCGACGCGCCGATGACGGGCGCCGTCACCGTGTCCTGGTGCAGCAGCCAGGCCAGGGCCACCCGGGCGCGGGGGACGCCCCGGTCGTTCGCGATACGGGTGACGGCCTCGACGATCGAGCGGTCGCCGTCCAGGTAGAGGCGGCTGCCGAAGTCGTCCTGGGTGCTGCGCTCGGTGACGGTGCCCCAGTCGCGGGTGAGGCGGCCCCGGGCCAGCGGGCTCCAGGGCAGGACACCGACGCCCTGGTCGGCGCAGAGCGGGAGCATCTCGCGCTCCTCCTCGCGGTAGAGGAGGTTGTAGTGGTTCTGCATGGACACGAACCTCGTCCAGCCGTGCAGCTCGGCGGTGTACTGCATCTTGGAGAACTGCCAGGCGTACATCGAACTCGCCCCGAGGTAACGCACCTTGCCCGCCTTGACCAGGTCGTGCAGCGCCTCCATCGTCTCCTCGACCGGGGTGTGCGGGTCGAAGCGGTGGATCTGGTAGAGGTCGACGTAGTCGGTGCCGAGGCGGGTGAGGCTGTGGTCGATCTCGGTGAGGATCGCCTTGCGGGACAGGCCGCCGCCGTTGGGGCCGGGACGCATCCGGCCGTGCACCTTCGTGGCGAGCACGATCTCGTCGCGCCGGGCGAAGTCGCGCAGCGCCCTGCCGACGATCTCCTCGCTGGTGCCGTCGGAGTAGACGTTGGCGGTGTCGAAGAAGGTGATGCCGGCGTCCAGCGCCTGCCGGATGAGCGGACGGGACGCCTCCTCGTCGAGGGTCCACTCGTGCGTGCCCCGGTCGGGAAGTCCGTAGGTCATGCACCCCAGACAGATCCGTGACACGTCCAGACCCGTCGAACCGAGCTTCACGTACTGCATCGTCGCCGCTCCTGACGTCGTGTGGGCTACCGACGGGAGCCTACGTCGTGGTCCCCGCGCCCGGGGCCGGACGCCGGCTCCGCCGCGGCCACGGCCGGCGCGGTCCGGCTCACTCGACCAGGTCCAGCGCCCGTTCCCACCCGAACTCCTCCCCCGGCGCGCCCGAGTAGGGGTATCCGAACCGCACGCCCGTCCCGCGCAGCCGGATCAGGCTCTCCTGGTAGGCGGGGTGGGCGGCCAGCGCGTCGGCCACGCAGGGCAGGACGCCGACGGGGACGCCCAGGCCGGACACCTCGCACAGGGTGGCCAGGGCGAGGGTGTCGGCGATGCCGGCCGCCCATTTGTTGATGGTGTTGAAGGTGGCCGGCGCGACCACGACCGCGTCGGGCTCGGGGAAGGGCCGCGGGTCGCCCGGACGCCGCCAGGCGGAGCGGATCGGGCGGCCGGTCTGCGCCTCGACGGCGGCGGTGTCGAAGAAGCCGTTCATGGCGGGAGGAGTGGCGATGACACCGACGTGCCAGTGCCGCTCCTGCGCGGCGGTGATCAGCCGGCCGACGTCGGCGGCGATGCCCGCGGCGCAGACGACGACGTAGAGGAAGGGCGGCTTCTCGTCCTGTTCGGTCACGTGTGAACCCTACTGAACGAGGGCGGGTGGCCCCTCTCGAAGGGGTGGGGCGGTCCGCGTCTCGAAGGGGTGGGCGGTCCGCGCCGGCGGGCGGCCGGTGACGGCACTCGTGTCGAGCGGGGTGAGGAGGGGGGCGGCGGTGAGGATGGTGGTGCGGGCGTCGGTGCCGGGCGCCGTGTGGATGATACCCGCGCACGACGGTGTTGACGCTGCGTGCGGCGGGGACGGCGACGCGCCGACGCCAGGACGGTGACATGACGATGAAGGGGATGGATGCCATGCCTCTCGAGGGCGAGTACGAACCCAGCCCGACCCGGTGGGTGCGCGAGCAGGTGGAGCTCTACGAGAGCTCCGGCGGCACACAGGGGACGACGCTGCGGGACACGGGGCTGCCCGTGGTCCTGCTGACGACCCGGGGAGCGAAGAGCGGGAAGATCCGCAAGACGCCGTTGATGCGGGTCGAGGCCGACGGGCGGTACGCCGTGGTCGCCTCCCAGGGCGGGGCGCCCACGCACCCCGTCTGGTACCACAACCTCAAGGCCGACCCCCGGGTGGAGCTCCAGGACGGGCCGGTGCGGCAGGACATGACGGCCCGTGAGGTCACCGGCGAGGAGAAGGCCGCGTGGTGGAAGCGCGCGGTCGCCGCGTACCCGCCGTACGCGGACTACCAGGAGAAGACCGACCGGGAGATCCCCGTCTTCGTCCTGGAGCCGGTCGACCGCCACTGATCCGCGCGGGCTCCGGGACTGCGAACCTCGTGGGGAACGCGTAGAAAAAACGCGTAGAAAAATCTGCCCGCCCGGTGCATGGCCGCCTCAGGGCCGGGCACGTGAAGGTCAGGCCCCGCCGCGTTCCCCCGTCGCGGCGGGGCTTTCCCGTGCCTCCTGGGCCGGGCGGTCGGTCACGTCGAGGAAGATCCGGTGCGCCTCGGGGACGATGCCGGCGATCGAACGCTTGATCCGGACGGCGACCTCCTCGACCCGCTCGCTGTCCATGCCGGGCATGAGGTCGACCCGGGCCGCCACGAGGACGGAGTCGATGCCCGTCTTCATCGTGAACAGCGCCTCCACGCTGTCGATCTCCGGCTGGGCCGCCAGCAGCGCCTGGATGCGCCGGTCGATCTCGGGGTCGGCGGCCTCCCCGATCAACTGGTCGCGGGCCTCCCGGCCGAGGCGGTAGGCCACGAAGACGAGCAGCGCTCCGATCGCGAGCGAGGCACACGCCTCCCACACCACCTGTCCCGTGACCATGTGCAGGACCATGCCGGCCGCGGCGAGCGTGACGCCGAGCACGGCCGTGCCGTCCTCGGCGACGACCGTGCGCAGGGCGGGGTCGCGCAGGCCGGCCGTGCCGCCCTGGCGGTGCACCTGGTGCAGGGCCCGGGCGAGGGAGGCCCCTTCGGCGAGGAAGGCGACGCCGAGCACGGCCAGGCCGGCCACGTAACCGCCGAACGACTCCTCGCCTCCGGTCCGCAGGGCCTCGACGCCCTGGAAGAAGGAGAAGCAGCCGCCCATGACGAAGATGCCGACGGCCGCGAGGAGCGACCAGAAGAAGCGTTCCTTGCCGTAGCCGAAGGGGTGGCGCCGGTCGGCCGGGCGGCGGCTGCGGCGCAGCGCGGCCAGCAGGAACACCTCGTTGAGGCTGTCGGCCACGGAGTGCGCCGCCTCCGACAGCAGGGCGGGGGAACCCGTCAGCAGGCCCCCCACCGCCTTGGCCACGGCGATGACCAGGTTGGCCGCGAGCGCCACCAACACGGTGACGCGTGTCCTGCGGTCCGCCGCGCTCCTGGCGTGCCCGCCCCCGTCCGTCGCCGCTCGCTCTCCGGTGCTTCGTCGCGTGGTGCGTTCCGAGGATGTCCCAGTCACCCTCCGGCGAATGCCCCGGCCGGTCGCCCTCACACCGTGCCGTCGGCGGAAAACGGGGAACGCGTTGTGTGCGGGACACCCATGCACCACCAGCGGGAGGAACGAACCATGAGCGGCGGGAGCGACGGCAACCGTGACTACGGCCACACGGCGTTCAAACGCTCGAAGAGCCACTTCGCCGACCGGATCACCGCGGACGGCCGGGACGGCTGGCCGGTGGAGGCCGGCCGCTACCGCCTGGTGGTCAGCCGTGCCTGCCCGTGGGCGAGCCGGGCGGTGATCTCCCGGCGGCTGCTCGGTCTGGAGAACGCCCTGTCGATGGCGATCGCCGATCCGGTCCAGGACGACCGCAGCTGGCGCTTCACCCTCGACCCCGGCGGCCGCGACCCGGTCCTCGGCATCCGGTACCTCGCCGAGGCGTACGACGCGCGGGAGACCGGCTACCCGGGCGGGGTGAGCGTGCCGGCCGTCGTGGACGTGCCCAGCGGCAAGCTGGTCACCAACGACTACGGGTGGATCACCCTCGACCTCGCCACCGAGTGGACCGGCCTGCACCGCCCCGGCGCGCCCGACCTGTACCCGAGCCGGCGGCGCGACGAGATCGACGCGGTCATGGCCGAGATGTACGAGGACGTCAACAACGGCGTGTACCGGGCGGGTTTCGCCCATGAGCAGGGCGCGTACGAGGAGGCCTGCGCGGGTGTCTTCCGGCGCCTGGAGCGGTTGTCGTCCCGGCTGGCCGGACGGCGCTACCTCGTCGGCGACACCCTCACCGAGGCGGACATCCGGCTGTTCACCACACTGGTGCGCTTCGACGCCGTGTACCACGGCCACTTCAAGTGCAACCGCTGGAAGCTGACGGAGGACCGGGTCCTGTGGGCGTACGCCCGGGATCTGTTCCAGACGCCCGGCTTCGGTGACACGGTCGACTTCGACCACATCAAGCGGCACTACTACCAGGTGCACACCGGGATCAACCCGACCCGGATCGTCCCCCTCGGGCCCGACCTGTCGGGCTGGCTGAGCCCGCACCACCGGGAGGAACTCGGCGGGCGCCCGTTCGGCGAGGGGACACCGCCGGGCCCGGTGCGCGCCGGTGAGGAGGTCCCCTCCCGGGGCCGGCCCTGACGTCCCGCCGTCCTCCCTCCCGTCTTCCCGTCCTCCCTCCCCTCCGTCCCTTCTCCCCCTCCCCTACGCACAAGGAGGCCCACATGGGCAAGAAACAGAAGCTCCCCCTCGTCTACCAGCCCGTCGGATTCGTGTTCGGCTGGGCGAGCGGAGCGCTGGCCGGAATGGCCTTCCGCAAGGTCTGGAAGGCCGTACGGCACGAGGACGACGCGCCCGACGCGCTGGACAAGGACCGCGGCTGGGGGGAGGTCCTGCTGGCCGCGGCGATCCAGGGCGCGATCTTCGCCGCGGTGCGCAGCGCGGCGGACCGCACGGGGGCGAAGGCGATCGAACGGTCCACGGGGGTGTGGCCGACCAAGGAGAAGGGGGGCCGGGACTGAAAGGGCCCCCGCCCGGGCTCCGGCCCGGGCGGGGCGGCTCCGGCCTGGGCGGGCTCCGTCGGTGAGCGGATCCGGGGTCCCGGTTGCTCACCCCTGCTTCGGTGCCGTGGACGGCAGCCGCCGCAGGGTGAAGGAGTGCCCGGCCGGGTCGGCGTAGCCGCGCTCCTCGTACGGTCCGTCGGCGCCCCTGGTCTCCAGCGGGCGGCCGCCGAGGCTGACGATCAGCCGTTCCACCTCGTCCAGGTCGTCGACGAGGAAGTCCAGGTGGGCCTGGAGGGAGTTCTCGGGGCGGGGCCAGCTGGGCGGGGTCGCGTTGACGTCGCGCCGGAAGGCAAGCCGGGTTCCGCCGGCCCCCTGGATCTCCACCCGGTTGGCGGTGACGTCGGTCTCCCGGCCGTCCAGCAGCCCCTTGTAGAACTCGGCGAGCCTCTCGGGCTCGGCGCAGTCGAGCACCACGACGCCCGCGTTCACCAGTGCCATGTCTCCTCCGCAGATCGGTCCGCCGGGGACGGTCCGGCACCGCCGCCCCCGGACCTTGCGGATACCCCGGTTTCAGTCGCGCACCAGCCACCGCCCGTCGCGCATCAGCTCGCGTCCCTCGATCTCGCCCGCCGCACGCCAGGCCTGGATCCGGCGGGGCAGGATGCGGAAGTACAGATAGGGCGCGGTCAGCCGGCGCGGGTCGAAGCCGGTCTTCCCGGCGAAGATCTCCGCGTCCTCCTCGGGCAGTTCGGCGGGCGGCACGGCCACCGCGGTGCCCTCGACCATGACGACGTCGTCCGTCGGACCGATCCCCAGACGGGTGACGCCGGTGCTGCTCAGGTTGCGGCCGGTGGGGCTGGTGGCCGGGGTCGCGACGAGGAGGGTGGCGCCGTCCCAGACGAAGGAGAGCGGGACCAGCCAGGGGGCGGCGCCGCCCTCGGCGGCCGTGGCGACCCAGGCGTCGACGTCGTGTTCCAACCGGTGCAGGGTGTCCTGCTTGCGCTGCTGCGGGGAGCGTGCGGGTGCTGAGGTCATGTCTCCAGTGTGGGTGTGCGTGCGTCGGGACGCAGGCGGCGGCGTCGTCCCCGGGCCGGCGTCCCCCCGGGCGGGTGCCGCGCCGGGGCCCGGTGGGTGCCGCGCCGGGGCCCGGCGGGTGCCGCGCCGGGGCCCGGCGGGCCTACAGCCTGCGCGGGGTGAGCGGGCGGGGGCCGCGGACGGGCCACTGTTCGGGTGTTCGCGCTGAGCGCCGCCGGGTGACAAGGCGGGTCACATGCAGGCGAAGGTGCTCTTGGCCAGCGGCCAGACCTCCACGCCGTCGGGCGTGCGCACGTACACCGCCGACGGATCGTCCCGCAGCCACAACTCCCTTTCCCGGTGGCGGTATCCGGTGTCGTGGGCGTCCCCGGGCATCCGGGCGTCCCCGTCGTAGGGCGCGCCGAGCAGGCCGGGGTCGAGCACCCCCTCGGGGTCGCGGACGTACTGGCGGCCGTCCTCGCCGCGGCCCAGCACCAGGAAGTGCGCCGACCGCCAGTCGCAGTGGTCCGAGCCGGCATGGCTGCTCAGGGTGGTGACCGGCACCCGCCCGCCGTCCGCGTCGGTCCAGATCTCGTACTCCTTGGAGTCGGTGAACTCCGCCGGGAGTTCTGCCGGGTCGCAGGAGGCGCTGGTCTCCGGTCCCCAGCCGGGCCGGCCCTTGCGGTCCTCGGCGACCACGACGGCGACCTTGGTCCGGCCGGCGACATCGAAGGAGTACAGGACGCGGTCGGTCTCCGTCCGCTCGGCGCGGTAGCCGGAGCGGGGGACGTCCGGCTGCTCGATGGCGAAGTACAGCCGCAGGCCGTCCTCCGGGGTCGCGCCGGCGTCGCTCGCGGTCCAGGTCTCGCCGTGTCCGCCCGAATAGGCCTCGCCGTCGCACTCCAGCGCCCGCCCGGCGGCGCCCGACGCGGCGAGCACGGCCCGCTCGCCGTCCTCGTCCACGTCCTTCACCGGGACGTACAGCGGTCCGCCGTACGGCGTGGCCGGTGCGGTGCCCGCCACGACCACGTCCGCGTCCTCCTCCCCCGCGCCGCAGCCCACGGCGGCCGTCGCCACCGACGCCGTCACCGCCACGAGCACTCCGAGCCCTCTCAGCCCTCCGAGCCGCCTCGATGCCGCGCCCATCCCCGCCCCCTGTTTCCGTCACGACCGTCTCCCCCGCGATTCTGCGACGCGGCAGCGGCCCGGAACGTTCGGCGGGCGGGGCGGGGCGGCGGGGCGGAGAGGTCCGCCCGCGGGTTCAGGAGGCCGCCTGGAAGGTCCTGCGGTACGCCTGGGGCGAGACGCCGATCGCGGCGTACAGATGCTGGCGCAGTGAGGCGCCGGTGGCGAAGCCGACCCGGCCCGCGATCTGGTCCACCGTCAGGTCCGTGGACTCCAGCAGGTGCCGGGCGTGCGCCACGCGCTGCTGGACGATCCAGCGGCCGGGGCTGAGGCCGACCTCGTCGTGGAAGCGGCGGGCGAAGGTGCGCAGGCTCATCCGGGCGTGCGCGGCGAGGTCGGCCAGGGCGAGGGGTTCGTCGAGGCGTTCGAGTGCCCAGGCGCGGGTGGCGGCCGTGCTCGCGGCGCCGGTCTCGGGCACCGGCTGTTCGATGTACTGGGCCTGGCCGCCGTCCCGGAAGGGCGGGACGACGCAGCGGCGGGCCACCTTGTTGGCGAGGTCGCTGCCGTGGTCCTTGCGCAGCAGGTGCAGGCAGGCGTCGACACCGGAGGCGGCTCCGGCCGAGGTCAGCACCCGGCCGTCGTCGACGAACAGCACGTCCGGATCGAGGTCCACGTGCGGGAACATGCGGCGGAAGTACTCGGCGAGCTGCCAGTGCGTGGTGGCCCGGCGGCCGTCGAGGAGGCCGGCGGCGGCCAGGACGAAGGCGCCGGTGCAGATGGAGACGATGCGCGCGTCGGGGCGGATCCGGGCGAGCGCGGCCGCGACGGCGGCGGGGAGCTCGGCGGTGACCCGGGTGGGCGAGACGGGGGCGATGACCACGGTGCCGGCCGTCTCCAAAATCTCGGGGCCGTGCTCGACACCGATCGTGAAGTCGGCATCCGTGGAGACCGGCCGGCCGTCCACCGTGCAGGTCAGGACCTCGTAGCGGCCGTCGGCCGCGCCGAGGATGCGGCTCGGGATGCCCAGTTCGAAGGGGTAGACGCCGTCGAGGGCCAGGACGACGACGCGTTCGGTGCGCTGCTGACCACCATGCATGGCACGATCTTATCGAAGAGTGGCATTCATGCCACTTACCGCGGCTGTCCGCCGCTGGCAGGGTGTGGTGGCATGAGCACTGAGCGCACCATGCGCGTCATCACACAAGACGTCCTCGGCGGTCCCGAGGTCCTGCGAGTGGCCGAGGCGGAACGGCCCCGGCCGCGCCCCAACGAGGTGCTGGTCCGGGTCCGCGCCGCCGGCGTCAACCCGACCGACTGGAAGCACCGCGCGAACGGCGGCTTCCTCGGCCGGCCCCCGTTCGTCCTGGGCTGGGACGTCTCCGGCACGGTCGAGGAGGTGGGCGTCGGGGTCGCCGCCTTCCGGCCCGGGGACGACGTCTTCGGCATGCTGCCCTACCCGTACGGCCACGGCTCGCACGCCGAGTACGTCGTCGCGCCCGTCCGCGCCCTCTGGCACAAGCCGGCCGGGGTCGACCACGTCCAGGCGGCCGCGCTGCCGCTGGTCTCGCTGACCGCGCTCCAGGCGCTGGACGAGGTCGCCGGCCTCCGGGCGGGGCAGCGGGTCCTCGTCCACGCGGCGGCCGGCGGCGTCGGGCACGTGGCCGTGCAGATCGCCAAGGAGCGCGGCGCGTACGTGATCGGCACGGCGAGCGCGGGCAAGCACGGCTTCCTGCGGGAGCTCGGCGCCGACGAGGTGGTCGACTACCGGGAGACGGACTTCACCGAGGCCGTGAAGGACGTCGACGTGGTGCTGGACACCCTCGGGGGGAGTACGTCCACGGACTCCCTGCGCGTCCTGCGGCCGGGCGGTGTCGTGGTGTCGATCCTGCCGGTCGGATCGCGGGAGTTCTTCGACCGGGCCGAGGCGCTCGGCGTCCGCGCGGTGCGCATGCTCGTCGACGCCGACCGGACCGGGATGCGCACGATCGCCGAGATGGTCGAGGCGGGCACGCTGCGCGCCACGATCGCCGGGACGTTCCCGCTGGCCGACGCCGCCGAGGCCCACCGGCTCGGGGACACCGGCCGGACCACCGGGAAGCTGGTCCTGACCGTCGGCTGAGGGCCCGCCGACGCCCCATCGGCCCCCACTGGCATCCCGCCGAGGCCCGCCGCCGCCCCGCCGCCTCCCGGGCGGGGCGGGCTGCCGCGACTGGTCGGGGCGGGCTGCCGCCGCTGGTCGGGGCGAGCCCGCGCCCCCTTCGCTCACGATGCGAAAAAACTCGATCGAGACACGACTTCAATTCAAAGACATATGTCAATCGAACATGCTGGAATTCACTCCATCGGGGGTAACTTGCTGGGGCGGGAACTGGCTTGCGCCGCCCCGCCGTTGAAGGCTCCCGACCGGTGGAGCGGGTTGGAGGCGATGTCGTCGTGCCGCAGGAAGCCGCCGCGGACACCCCGTACCTGCGCGTCCACGAGGAGCGCGGGTACACGGTGCTGGAGTTCCACGGCGAGATCGACATCGTCGCGGCGGCGGAGATCGCCCCGCACCTCGACCACGCCACGGCGGGCCCCTCCCCGCGGATCGTGCTCGACCTCGGCGCCATCGACTTCTTCGACTGCTCCGGACTGCGCCTGCTCTACCGGGCCCGCGGCCGGGTCCTGGCGCACGGCGGCCACCTCCACCTCGTCTGCACCCACCCGCTGGCGCTGCGCGTCCTGCGCGCCACCGGACTGTCCCGCCTGCTGCCGCCCGCCCCGACGCTGGACGCGGCCCTGGCGCAGCCCGAGGCCGCCTCCGGCTCGTTGTGACCGCGCTCCGACAGCCCCCGAGCGCGGCTCCGACAGCCCCCGTGCGCGCGGCGCGGCGGCCGCGTGGGCGGGCAGCACCGGCGCGGAGCGCGCGGCCGGCCCGGCGCGCAGTGTCACAGGTCGTCAACAAGGCGGTCTGTCACCGAGTTCGGCGGGAATCCGGTCAGCAGGAAGGAGGACCGTCGACATGACGACTTCCATCAAGCGCCGCCCCCGGCGCCTGCCCGGGTGGGCCAAGGTGCTCACCGCCGTCGTGCTGGTGCTCGCCGTGCTGTTCGCGGGGATCCGGCTGAGCCTGCTGCCGGGCCTGCGCGACGTCTTCGGCACCGAGACCCGTGACCGTTCGGGCCCGGCGCTGCTCGAGTCCATCCAGGACATGAGCCGCTACGACGCCGCCTCCGGCAACTTCCAGGTCGTCGTGGACCTGGAGAAGGACGCCAAGTACCTTCCCGACGCGCTGCGCGGCACCCGCACCCTGTACGTGGGGGCGGGCACCGTCGACGCCTACGTCGACCTCGGTCAGGTCGACGAGAAGGACGTGACGGTCGACGAGGACCGCACGTCGGCCACCCTCAGGCTGCCGCACGCCCGGCTCGGCACCCCGGCCCTGGATCCCGACCGCTCCTACGCGGTCTCCAAGCAGCGCGGCCTCCTCGACCGCCTCGGCGACATCTTCTCGGACAATCCCAACGGAGAGCAGGCGGTGCAGAAGCTCGCCGTCCGGCACATCGGCGACGCGGCGAAGGACAGCGGACTGACCGCGCGCGCCGAGTCCAACACCACCGACATGCTCCAGGGGCTGCTGCGCTCCCTCGGCTTCGAGGAGGTGCGCGTGACCTACGGCACCTGACCGGGCGCCGCCCGCCCGGCCGCATCCTCCGATCGTTCGCGGGTAACCGGCCTACTACTCGGGGAAGTTGAGAACTGGAGGACAGCATGGCCCGTGCAGACCTGCGTCCGCGTACCGCCGCGCTGCGCGCACGCGTGTTCCGCCCGCGCACGGCCGGACCGGAGGAGCCCGCGTCCGCCGCGCCCCCGGCACCGCCGGAGAAGGACGCCCGCCGGCCGCGGACCGAGCGCCGGCCGCTGCCGTTCCCGCTGCGGGCGCTGGCGATGCTGGTGGCCTTCGCGTTCATGGTGGGATTCGCCGTCGTACTGGCCCGGCTGACCCTGGAGCCGTCCCCCGCCTCCGAGGCGCTGGTCCACTCCAACCTGCGGCCGGGCCGCTCGCTCCAGGCCTACCTGGACCAGCCCGAACTGCGGGACGCCGTCAAGCAGATCGGCGGCAACATCCTGCTGGGCGTGCCGTTCGGCGTCCTGGTGCCGGTGGTGGCGCCGAGGGCCCGCGGGGTGCTGGGCGTCCTGCTGCTGACGGCGTCCGTGATGCTGCTGGTGGAGTTCGCCCAGGGGGCGCTGGTGACCGGGCGCGCCTTCGACATCGACGACGTCATCCTCAACACGGCGGGCGCGCTGATCGGCTACCTGATCGTGGGCCGCCGGATGAGCCGCGCGGTCCACGCACGCACACGGCGGGCGTGACGACGCGGGCGGCCGCGGGCGTGACGACGCGAAGCGGCCGCGGGCGGAACGTCGGTGCGGGCCCTCCCGCGCCTGCGCGGCCGAGCGCGAAGCCGGACCGGCCCGTCACCTCCCAGGCTCTGTCGGCACCTCCAGGCCCTGTCGGCACCTTCAGGCCCTGTCGGCCTAGCGCGGGCGCCAGGTGTACCGGCCACCGCCCACCCAACGCACCACGTCCGGGTCGTCGAGGTCGTGGACCGTGATGCCGAAGGAGGCGGCTGCCTGGAGGACGTCGGTGACGTCCCGCGCCTCGCCGACCACTTCGCCGTCGATTTCCACGATGCGGAAAGGCGACACGCCCGGCTGCACCCCGAGCACCGTGATCCGCGGGTGGGAGATGTAAGGGCTCGCGATTTCGGTCATGTCATAGAGCGTAGAACGCAACCGGTGGTTACGAATCTCCCGGTTCGTACCCTTATCTCATCGTTGCTCGCCGTCGAGCAGCGGATCCCGCGGCCGCAGCGGACGCGGGAGAAGCCGGGCCGGTCGCAGGAGCTCGTCCGCAGCCTTGTCACCGGGCTCAAGGACGGCGCCAGTCGTCGTCGGTGAGGTGCGAGCCGGCCTGCGGGCCCATCCGCAGCATGCCGCCGTCGACGCTCCAGGAGGCGCCGGTGACGTACGAGGCGTCCGGCCCGGCCAGGAAGGCGATCACCGCGGCGACCTCGCGGGCGTCGCCGGGCCGGCCCAGCGGGATGCCGGGGCGGTCGACGGTCCGTACGTCGGTGTCCTCCTGCCCGGTCATCGGCGTGGCGATCTCGCCGGGCGCCACGGCGTTGACGGTGATCCCGTACTCGGCGAGCTCCAGCGCCATGACCTGGGTGAGCAGGCCGAGACCGCCCTTGGCCGCGCAGTACGGCGCGGCGCCGACGCGCGGCTGGTGCTCGTGCACGGAGGTGACGTTGACGATCCGGCCCCCGTCGCCCTGCCGGATCATGTGCCGCGCCGCCTTCTGCCCGCACAGGAACGGGCCGAACAGGTCCACGTCCAGCACCCGGCGCACATCGTCGGGCTCCAGGTCGAGGAACGGCGTCATGGTGCCCGTACCCGCGTTGTTGACCAGCACGTCGAGACGGCCCAGCCGGTCGCACAGCTCGTCGACGACGTCCGCGGCGGCAGGCAGCCGGGTCAGGTCCAGGTGCGCGACGGCGGCCCGCCGGCCGTGCGCGCGGACCTCCTCGGCGGTCTCCTCGGCGCCCTTCTCGTCGGTGTGCCAGGTGATGCCGATGTCCATCCCGGCCTCGGCGAGGCGTACGGCGGTGGCGCGGCCGATGCCGGAGTCGGCACCCGTGACCAGGGCCACCCGGGGGCGGCGGACGGTGGCGGCGGACATCGTGGGGCCTCCTCGTGACCGGCGAGGGTGGTGGGACGTCGCAGTACCCCGGTGTGTGGCCGACAAACCGTCCGACGAGATGGGCCGCAGGGCGGACGCCGGGCGGGATCGTGGGCGGGATCGTGGGGCGGACCGCCGGGAGATCCGCCGGCCGTCGGAGGGCTGGACGGATCGCCGCCCCGCCGTGCGGGTCGCGCCGCGCTGGGGAACCCTGGAGCGAGGCGAGGAGGTGGCGATGGATCCCGTCGAGGCCCTGGAACGGATCGCCTTCCTGCTGGAGCGGTCGCTGGCGCCGACGTACCGGGTGCGCGCCTTCCGTACCGCGGCCCGGGTGCTGCGGCGGCTGCCGGCGGCGGAGGTCCGGGAGCGGGCGGCCGCGGGCACGCTGGAGTCGCTCAAGGGGGTCGGCCCGAAGACGGCCCAGGTGGCGCGCGAGGCGCTCGCCGGGCGCGTCCCGGCCTACCTGGAGAAGCTGGAGGGCGAGGCCCAGCCGCCCGCGGACGGCGGCGGGCGGCTGCGGGCGCTGCTGCGCGGCGACTGCCATGTGCACTCCGACTGGTCGGACGGCGGCAGCCCGATCGAGGAGATGGGCCGCACGGCGGCCGCGCTCGGGCACGAGTGGGCGGCGCTCACCGACCACTCGCCGCGTCTGACGGTGGCCCGGGGGCTGTCCCCGGACCGGCTGCGCCGCCAGCTGGAGGTGGTCGAGGAGCTGAACGCGGCCTGGGCGCCGTTCCGGTTGCTGACCGGCATCGAGTGCGACGTCCTCGACGACGGCTCCCTCGACCAGGAGCCGGAACTGCTGGAGCGGCTCGACGTCGTGGTGGTGTCCGTCCACTCCAAGCTCCGCATGGACGCGCGGGCGATGACCCGCCGCATGGTGCGGGCCGTCCGCGATCCGCACGCCGATGTGCTCGGTCACTGCACCGGGCGGCTGGTTTCCGGGCGGGGGCGGCCGGAGTCGCGGTTCGACGCCGACGAGGTGTTCGCGGCGTGCGCCGAGTCGGGCACGGCCGTGGAGATCAACAGCCGGCCCGAGCGGCTCGACCCGCCCCGGCGGCTGCTGCGCCGGGCCGTCGGGGCCGGAGTCCTCTTCGCCGTCGACACCGACGCGCACGCCCCCGGCCAGCTGGACTGGCAGATCCTCGGCTGTGAACGCGCCGAGGAGTGCGCCGTGCCCGCCGAGCGGGTGGTCACCACCTGGCCGGTGACGGACCTGCTGGCCTGGACGCGGGAGGGCCGGATACCGGCGGGCGTGGCCGGCGCCTGACGTGGTACCCGGGCAACGGCCCCCGTCAGGTGCGGGGAGCATCCGGGCGCACGGGCGTTCCCGGGCGACCGGGGATCCGGGACGTGCCCGGGTGCCGGGCATCCCGGGCGTACCCGGTGACCGGGTACGGGGACGGCAGGCCCCGGACGTACGCCACGGTGCCGGACGCCGCAGCCGCAGCCGCACCCGCTGCCACTGCCGCTGCCGCTGCCGCTGACCGGCGGGTTTCCCGTGTGTCCGGGGCTCCGTACACGTCCGGACCCGGGTGCCCGCGAGAGAAAGGACCACGGATGGAACGCGCCGCCGTCTTCGACGTCGACGGCACCCTCGTCGACACCAACCACCTGCACGTCGTGACCTGGTGGGAGGCGCTGCGCCAAGCGGGCCACCGGGTGCCGATGCACGCCGTGCACCGGGCGATCGGGCTGCGGTCCACCGACCTGATCGCCCATCTGCTGGGCGAGGACCGCGACCGCGACGAGGACGCCGTGCTGAGCGCCGCCCACAAGGCCCTCTACGGCCAGTACTTCGACCGCCTGCCCGCCCTGCGCGACGCCGGACCGCTGCTGGAGCGGCTGCACGGCGACGGCTGGACGGTCGTGCTCGCCACCTCGGCGAGCGGCGCGGAACTCTCGGCGCTGCGGCGCGCCGTCGACGCCGACGAGGCGATCACGGCCACGGCGGGCGCGGACGACGTGGAGCAGGGCAAACCGGCGCCGGAACCCGTCGAACGCGCCCTGGAGCTGGCCGGGGTGCCCGCCGAACGGGCGGTGCTGGTCGGCGACACCGTGTGGGACATGCGGGCCGGCCGCCGGGCCGGCGTGCGCTGCGTGGGCGTCCTGTGCGGTGGCATCGCGCGCGCCGACCTGGAGGAGGCGGGCGCACAGGCGGTCTACGCCGACCCGGCCGACCTGCTGGCGTCCCTGGAGGACAGCCCACTGGCATGAGCGATTCGGCCGAGACGCACAGGACGGAAGGAATCGGGGCCCGCTGGGCCGGAACGCTGCGACGGGAGGCGGGTGCCGTCGGCCGCGCGGCGCGGGCGGCCCGGGACGGCCCCGGACGCGAGCGCGACCTGGTCGTGCAGTCCCTCAAGGCGACGCTGGCCGCGGTGCTCGCCTGGTTCGTGGCGAGCGACTGGCTGAGCGATCCGATGGCCCTGATGGCGCCCTGGGTGGCCCTGGTGCTGGTGCGGACCACGGTGTACGGCTCCCTGCGGCAGGCCGCCCAGCAGTGGACGGCGATCTGCGCGGGCACGCTGCTCGCGTCGGCGGCGCAGGCGCTGACCGGGGACACCCTGGGCGCGCTCGCCCTGTGCGTCCCGCCGCTGACGCTGCTGGCGCACTGGCCCCGCTTCGGCGACCAGGGCGTCTACGCGGCGACCACGGCGGTGTTCACCCTGGCCTCGGGCACGGTCACGATGCCGGCGGTGGGGCACCGGGTGGGACAGGCGGCGCTCGGCGCGGTGATCGGCGTGGCCGTGAACGCGCTCGTGCTGCCGCCGGTGCATCTGCGGGACGTACGGGAGAACCTCGCGGCGCTGGCCCGGGAGGCGGGCGGGACGTTGCACGCGGTCGCCGCCGGGCTGGCGGACGGCGACTGGGACGCGGCGACGGCCGCCGACTGGTCACGCGCCGCCGACCGGCTGGAGCGGCGGCACGAGGGGCTGCGGTCGGCACGGGGCTGGAGCCGGGAGAGCCTGCGGCTGACCACCGGGCCGCTGCGCGCGCTGCACCGGGTGCCGCTCGACGTGCCGCCGGAGTCGGAGGACGCCCGCTGGGGCCGGGTGGCGGGCCATGTCGCGGCCCTGACCCGCACCCTCGCGGTCGCCGCCGACGACGACCGTACGCCCGCCCCGCCGGAGGCGGCGGCCCTGCGGATCTACGCGCGGCTGCTGCACCTGATCGGCGACGCGTCCGAGGCGGAGGCCGGGAGGTTCCTGCGGGTGGACATCGGCGGACGTCCGGCCGACGGCACCCGGGCGGAACCGGAACGGGAGATGGAGGAGCTGCGGGCCCGGCTTCAGGACAGTCTGCGCGACCACGCCGGGCAGGGAGCGGCGCACACGGCCGTCCTCGGGACGCTGCTGCTCCAGGCGGAGAACCTCTGGGTCGAGGTCCTGCCGGGCGCCCGCCGGGGAACCCGGGCGGGGTGACGCGTGCCGCGCGGCGTGGGGCTTGACTTCGAGAGCGCTCCACTTCGTAGCGTTCCGGTCATGAACACCGCACAGCACGCGATCGGTTCGGGATTCGGCGCCCGGAGCACCGCCGACGACGTCCTCGCCGGCCTCGACCTGACCGGACGGCTCGCCCTCGTCACCGGCGGCTACTCGGGCCTCGGCCTGGAGACCACCCGGGCGCTGACGAAGGCCGGCGCCCGGGTCGTGGTCCCCGCCCGCCGCCCGGCCACCGCCGAGGAGAACCTGGCCGGCGTCGACGGCGTCGAGGTGGACGAACTGGACCTGGGCGACCTGGACAGCGTCCGCGCCTTCACCGACCGCTTTCTCGCCTCGGGCCGCGGTCTCGACCTCGTCATCGACAACGCGGGCGTCATGGCCTGCCCGGAGACCCGGGTCGGACCGGGCTGGGAGGCCCAGTTCGCCACGAACCACCTCGGTCACTTCGCCCTCGTCAACCGGCTCTGGCCGGCGATCGAGCCCGGCGGCGCCCGCGTGGTCTCCGTCTCCTCCCGCGGCCACCACTTCTCCGGGATGCGCTGGGACGACGTCCACTGGCGGCAGGGCTACGACAAGTGGCAGGCGTACGGCCAGGCGAAGACGGCGAACGTCCTGTTCGCCGTCCACCTCGACCGGCTGGCCCGGGACCGGGGCGTGCGCGCCTTCGCCCTCCACCCCGGCGGCATCCTCACCCCTCTCCAGCGGCACCTGCCGAAGGAGGAGATGGTGGCGAACGGCTGGATCGACGAGGCCGGCAACCCGCTGAACCCCGAGGGCTTCAAGTCGCCGCAGCAGGGCGCCGCCACCCAGGTGTGGGCGGCGACCTCGCCCCGGCTGGACGGACTGGGCGGGGTCTACCTGGAGGACTGCGACATCGCCGAGCCCGCCCGCCCGGAGGACGGCGCGCGCTCCGGTGTCAAGGACTGGGCGCGGGACCCGGAGCAGGCCGCCCGGCTGTGGGCGCTGTCCGCCGAGCTGACCGGGGTGGACGCCTTCGCCCGGTCCTGAACACCGTCCCGTGTGCGTCCCTCTCCTCCTCGGTCCTCCCTCCCGCGTGCGTCCCCCGGCACCGGGGTACTCGGGGCGCTCGACGCGGACCCGGTGAGAGGAGCGGACGGTGAGCAACGGGCCGGGCAGGAAGGTCGTGGTCACGGGCGCGACCGGCAATGTCGGCACCAGCGTGGTGCGGCTGCTGGCGGAGGATCCCGAGGTCGGGTCGGTCGTGGGGCTGGCCCGGCGGATCCCGGACTGGTCGCCGCCGAAGACGCGGTGGTCGTCGGTCGACCTGGCGTCGGAGGAGGCCGATCCGGTCGGCCTGTTCGAGGGCGCGGACGCGGTGGTGCACCTGGCGTGGGCGTTCCAGCCGACGCACGATCCGGCGGTGACCTGGCGGACGAACGTGCTGGGGAGCATCCGGGTCTTCGAGGCGGTGGCCGCCGCGGGGGTGCCCGCGCTCGTGCACGCCTCGTCCGTGGGCGCGTACTCGCCGGGGCCGAAGGACCACGCGGTGGACGAGTCCTGGCCGACCCACGGGTGGCCGGACGCCGCGTACTGCCGGGAGAAGGCCTACCTGGAACGGACCCTGGACACCTTCGAGCGGGACCATCCGGGCACCCGGGTGGTGCGGATGCGTCCGGGCTTCCTGTTCCAGCGGGCGTCCGCCAGCGAGCAGCGCCGCATCTTCGGCGGCCGGTTCCTGCCCGGGCCGGCGGTCCGCCCCGGGCTGCTGCCCTTCCTGCCGGACGTCAGGGGGCTGCGGGTGCAGGTGCTGCACACCGACGACGCGGCCGAGGCGTACCGGCTCGCCGTGCGCACCGACGTGCGCGGCGCGTTCAACCTGGCCGCCGACCCGCCGGTCGACGCCGGGGTCCTGGGCGAGATGTTCGACGCCCGCCCGGTGCGCCTCCCCCGTACGGCCGCCCGTTCGGCGATCGCCGCCGCCTGGAACCTCCACCTGCTCCCTGCGTCCCCCCACCTCTTCGACGCGGTCCTGCGCCTGCCCCTGATGGACTGCACCCGCGCCCGCGTCGAACTCGGCTGGCGCCCCGAGCGGGCGGCGACGGAGGTCCTGGAGGAGTTCCTGCGCGGGATGCGGGCCGGAGCGGGCGCGCCCACCGAGCCGATGCGCGGGCGGAAGGTGGGCTGACGGACCGGGGCCGGAGCTCGGTGAGCCGCCGACAGGCTCGGGGGGAGCCGCCGACAGCACTGATCCGGCGCCCGGCGTACACCGTGGAGGACGTGTACGCCGGGCGCCGGATCTGCGGCGAGGGGCGAGGGGCGACGGACGGCCCGGCTCAGCCGGACGGCTCGTCCGGGACCGGGTGTTCGGGGTGGACGGTGGCCGCCCGGGGGGCGCCCTGGCGGCCCGTGCCCGCTTCGTCCGTGTCGGGGACGTCGGCGGCGGATTCCTCGTCCGTCCCCTCGTCCCCGCCGGACCGGCCGGGGGCGACCTCCCAGGGATCCTCGGCCTCGGAGGCCTGCTGGTCGGGCAGGTCGCGCGGGACCGGTGGGCCGTTCTCGCCGGGTCCTTCGAGACGGTGGTCGGTCACGGGAGCTCCCTTCGGGTCGTACGGCGGGGCTCACGCGAGTACCTCCGGCCCCGGGGGCGAAACGTCAGTGCGGGGCGCGTTCCGCCAGGGCCGTGCGGCCAGGCGGGCGGCGGGCCGGCGGAAAGCGGCTCGGGCCGGCGGCCGCCCCGCGCGAAGAAGTCGGCGAGCGGCAGGATCGCGGCTCCCACGGTGACCGCGTCGGGGCCGAGCCGGCCCAGCTCGACGGTGACCCTCTCCGCCGGGTGGCGCAGCGCGTACGCGGTGGCGTGGTGGCGTACGGCGGGCAGGAAGCGGGTGCCGAGCTGGAGACCGGCCCAGCCGCCGATGAGGATGCGCTCCGGCTGGAAGAGGTTGATCAGGTCCGAGAGCCCGGCGCCCAGGTACTCGGCGGCCTCCTCCAGGACGGCGAGGGCGACGAGGTCGGGGGCGGCGCCGTCGGCCGGGTGGGCGGCGGCGAGCATCGCGGTCAGCGCGGTCTCCTCGTCGGTGCCCTCGGGCGGCCGGCCGCCCTCCTCGCGCCAGCGTGCCAGCAGTGCCTCGGCGCCCGCGTAGGCCTCCAGGCAGCCGAGCGCCCCGCAACGGCAGCGGCGCCCCCGCACCCGGACGGTCAGGTGCCCCCACTCGACGGCCCGGCCGTGCTCGACGTCGGGGGTGACGAGGCAGGCGCCGACGCCGGAGCCGAAGAGGACGACGCAGGCGTTGCGGGCGCCGCGCCCGCCGCCGAACCACATCTCGGCCTGGCCGAGGGTCCGGGCGCCGTTGTCGATGAGGTACGGCACGGTGGCGGGCAGCGGGGAGCCCTCGCGCAGCAGTTACAACATACCGCCGGGGAGGGTTTGGCGCGCCATTCACCCAGCCTTTAGTTCACGCTGTGAGCTAAGAGATCGATGCCCTCCGCGGCACCTGGAAACCGTTGGCCCCTCTGCAACGAGCCGATTAATGTAGGCATCTGCCTAGCATCCCTAGGTTCGCCCGAGAGACCACACCCCAGGAGGGATCCCGATGAGACCACTCACCGAGAAGGACATCCGCGACTCGTTCGTGAACTGCTCCAAGGGCGAGGCCAAGCGGCTGGCCGTGCCGCGCGACCTCGACGAGCGGCCCTGGGACGACCTGGACTTCCTCGGCTGGCGAGATCCGGGCGCTCCCGACCGCAGTTATCTCGTCACCGAGCGGAACGGCGGACTCGTGGGCGTGACGCTGCGCTTCCCTTCCTCGCGGCGCGGCTTCCTGCACCGCAGCATGTGCTCGCTGTGCCTGACCACGCACCCCGGTGGCGGGGTCTCGCTGATGACGGCGCGCAAGGCGGGCACGGCGGGCCGCGAGGGCAACTCGGTGGGGCTGTACATGTGCACCGACCTGGCCTGTCCGCTGTACGTCCGGGGCAGGAAGAAGCCGGAGGCGGGAGGCCGCTTCGAGGAGAGCCTCACCCTGGCGGAGCAGATCGCCCGGACCACGGGCAACCTGTCCGCCTTCCTCGACAAGCTCGACGCCTGACCCGCCAGACCCGCCTGACCCGCCAGACCCGCCAGGCCCGCCCGACAGTCCCCGCCCGGTACGGCTGGTGCTCCCCGGAGTGGTGCGGCAACCTGGCGAGGGTGGCCGGAAAACGTTCAGGCGGCCGTGCCACTTCCTGCCGATGAGCCCTCACCCGGCGACGAATGAGACGTTCGAGGCACCTGAGGAACGGGAACTGGCCAAAGAATGGCAGATGTACGAGAACGTGCCGCGCCGCTCGTGCGGCTGGTCAAGCGGCACCGGGAACCCGTGGTCGTGCAGGCGCTTCGATCCGCCGCGGCGGCGACGATCGCCTACGTCATCGCGCTGCGTCTGAGTCCCGAGGCCGCCCCGCTCACCGCGCCGCTGACCGCGCTGCTCGTCGTCCAGGTCACCCTGTACGCGACGCTCACCAACAGTGTGCGGCGGGTCAACGCGGTGGTCGCGGGGGTGCTCGTCGCCATCGCGTTCAGCCTGCTGGTGGGCCTGACGTGGTGGAGTCTCGCGCTGGTGATCGTGGCCGCGCTGGCCGTCGGTCATCTGGTGCGCGTCGACGAGTACGTGCAGGAGGTGGCGATCAGCGCCATGCTGGTGCTGGGCGTCACCACGGTCGGGGACACGGCCTGGGCGCGCGTGCTGGAGACGGTGATCGGGGCCGTGGTCGGGCTCGGCATCAACCTGCTGCTGCCGCCCCCGGTGTGGGTGGAGGAGGCCGGCGAGTCCATCGAGGGGCTGGCCCGCCGGGTGCGGCAGATGATGCTGCGGATCGGCGACCAGGCCTCCGGGCACACGCCGTTCGTGGAGGCGGCCGCCCGGCTGCACGAGGCGCGCCGCCTGGACCACGACATCGTCGAGGTGGACGCGGCCCTGCGGCAGGCCGAGGACAGTCTGCGGCTCAATCCCCGGGTGCGCGAGGGTGTGCTGCACCGGGTGGTGCTGCGCACCGGTCTCGACACGCTGGAGATCTGCACCGTGGTGCTGCGGGTGCTCGCCCGCACCCTCACCGACCTCGCCAAGGAACGCGAGCCGAAGGCGCTGTTCCCGGAGGAGACGGGCAACACCCTGGAGCGGCTGCTGTCGGAGATCGCCGACGCCGTGGTCAGCTTCGCGGTGCTGGTCACGACCCACGTCAGCCACGACGCGGACGCCGCTGAGGAGCGGCTCTCCGCGGAGCTGCGGCAGGCCGCCGCCACCCGGGACAAGCTGGCGCAGCTGCTGCTGGAGGGGCTCCAGCACGACGCCCGCCAGTGGCAACTGCACGGCGCGGTGCTCACCGAGGTCAACCGCATGATCGACGAGCTCGACACCGAGCACCGCACCCGCCGTCTCCTGGAGGAACTGGACAACGCGACCCGCGAGCAGCGCGGCCGCCTGCCGTGGCTGGCCCGGCTGCGGGAGCGGATCCACTCGTACCTGCGCGTTCCCGACCGGCTGCGGCGGAAGCGGTCGGGAGCCTCCCGTCGCCCCGGCTGACGACGCGCCCTACTTTGCGCTCGGCGCTCCCGGCACGCCAGGGTGGTGCTCACCGGGCGGGACGACGGTGGCCTACGACGACCTGAGGTGCGGAACATGGGCAGGGGGACGGGAGTGACGCGCGGCGGCCTGGACAGGCGCCGCTTCTTCGGAGCGCTCGCGGCGCTCGGAGCGGCCACCGCGGGCCCGGCCGCCCTGGCCGCCCTGACCGGCTGTGCCCGCGACGCCTCCGACGCCTCCGACATCCCACGGGGCGAGGGGGAGACCCCGGGCGCCGCACCGCCCGGGTCGTCCCCCTCGCCCCGTTCCCCGGAGTCCGCGCTCGCGGACTCCGGGGCCTCGCAGCGGTCCATCGGCCCCCGCCCGCTGTACCTCGGCACCTACACGTCCGCCGAGGGCGGCGGCCGGGGCATCGGGGTCGCCGCGTACGACCCCGCGTCGGGCCGGATCACCGGCCGGGGCACGGTCACGGGCGTCCAGGACCCGTCGTACCTCGCGGTGCACCCCGACGGCCGGACGCTGTACGCGGTCCAGGAGCGCGAGCGCGGCGCCGTGACCGCCGTACGCCTGTCGGACCGGCAGGTGCTGGGCAGCCGGCCGACGGGCGGGGCGCATCCCTGCCATCTGTCCGTGCATCCGGGCGGGCGCTGGCTGCTGAGCGCCGACTACGGCTCGGGCAGCGTCGCCGTGCACCCGATCGACGCCACGGGGGCGCTCGGCGCGCGCACGGACCGGGTCGTCCACAGCCGTCCGGCGCCCGGCCCCGGCCAGGACGGGCCGCACGCGCACCAGATCCTCACCGCGCCGGACGGCGGTCACGTCCTCGCCGTCGACCTCGGCACCGACACGGTCCACACCTACCGTCTCGACGACCGGTCCGGCACGCTGAGCGAGGTCGCGCGGGCGCACACCCGGCCGGGCGCCGGTCCGCGCCACCTCGCCTTCCACCCCGGGGGCCGGTACGCCTACCTGGCCAACGAGACGGACGACACGGTCGCGGTCTGCGCCTACGAGCCGTCCACCGGCCGGCTGACGATCGGCGGGCCGCAGTCCACCGGGGCGGGCGCGGACACCAACTACCCGGCGCAGTTCGCCGTGGCGCCGGACGGCGCGTACGCCTACCTCGCCAACCGGGGCGACAACACGCTGGCGCGGTACGCCGTGGAGGCGGCCGGGGCCCGGCTGCGGCTGCTCGGCACGGTGCCGGTGGCCGGGGACTTCCCCCGGCAGATCGCCCTCTCGCCGGACGGGAGCCAGCTGTTCGCCGCGAACCAGCGCTCCGGCACGGTCAGCGTCTTCCGTGTGGACGCAGCCACCGGGGAGCTCCGGCCGGCGGGCGAGCCGTTCGCCTCACCCGTCGCCGTCTGTGCGCTGCCGCTGTAGGGCGCGCGGGCAGGAGGCCGAGCTCGCCTGGGAGAGCAGCACGTGCATGCGCTCGGTGAGCTGGCCGACGTCGTCGGCGGGCGCGTGGAAGGGCAGGCGTACGTCGCCGTGGGCACGGGCCCGTTCGATGCGCAGCGTGAGGCCGTGCCGGTCGACGGCGAGCGGCTGGACGCGGACGGCACCGTGCAGGCTGTCGGGCCGGACGAGCCGGGTGAGCCGCGCCACGGCGTCGGGGTGGGCGTCCGCGAGGTGCGTGAGCAGGTGTGCCTCGGCGGTGGCCAGCGGGTCGGGTGCGGCGGCGGCGAACTCGTCGAGGCCGACGACGACCGCTCCCGAGGGTTGTTTCAGGACGACCCGGGTGGCGTGGAAGGCGAGGGAGCCGTCCTCCGGGGCGAACCAGCCCGCGAGCCAGAGCCGGGCGCGGATGCGGCTGCGGACCGGGACGGGCGCGACGTCCGCGAACTCCAGTACCGCGGACGGCTCGCCGCGCGGGGCGCAGATCGCCGCCGTGAGCAGGGCGCTGTCCTCGGGCACGTCCAGGTGGACCCGCCCGTCCTCGCCGACGGTGTGCGCGCCGACGAACTCCTCGCGGCCGCCGTCCGCGGTCACCGCGCACGACCACGAGGCGGCGAGCACCGATCGGGCTCGCTCGGCCGCGGCGGGCATGGCGGTCCAGCTGTGGCTGTCACCCATCCCAGAACCTCCTTAGGTAAGCCTTGCCTAACCTATCGAAGATCCGCGGAGACGCCAACCACGAGGGCGACACCCGTCCCGTCCGTACGTCGTCGCCGCCCTCCGCCGGGCCTCATCCGGCCGGCGACACGACCCCCAGCAGCGCCCGCGCGCACAGCTCCCGCACCTGCTCCCGCGACAGCGCCGCGTCCGTCCCCCGGAGCCACTCCAGGCACACCGCCGTGATGAACGCCAGCCAGCCGCGCACCGCCAGTCGTACGTCGGCCCGCTCCCCGAGCAGCGGGCCGAACTCGGGGTCGGCGGCCAGGGCCGCGAGGATCTGGCGCTCCTGGGCCGCGAGGGCGCGCCGGTACACGCGGCGCACCGCCCGGTCGCCGGCCGCGTCGGCCCGGTGGAAGGCCCGGTAGCCGTGGGCGTGCGTGTGGACGTACTCGAGGTAGGCGTCCAGCCCGGCGGTGAGCTGCTCGCGGACGGGGACGCCCGGGACCGCCGCCGTCATGCGCAGCATCCGCTCGCTCTCCCGCTCGACGACCGCCGCGAAGAAGTCCCGCTTGGTCGGGAAGTAGTGGTACAGCAGCCCCCGGGACACCCCGGCGATCTCGGCGACCTGCTCGATCCACACCTCGTCGTACGGGCTGTCCGAGAACAGGCGCGCCCCGACCGAGAGGAGCTGTTCCCTGCGCTCTGCGGTGCTGAGGCGGCGCCGTGCGCGCTCCCCCTGGTTCGCGGCCATGCCCGCACCTTAGTTGACGTCGGTTCGGCGACGGGACGAGACTGGGCCACGTTGTTGAACCCACGTACAACACGCTCAACCTGCCGCTGAAGCAAGGGAGATCGCGTCATGGCGGAGACGACGGCCGGCACCAGGACCGGGACGACGGCCGGGAGGGAGGGGGCCGGGGACGGACTGCCCAGGGGGTTCCGCAGCGCCGAGACCGGGTGGCCCGGACTGCACCGCATCCCGCACCCGCCGTACCGGCTCCCGCTCCTCGGTGACGTGCTGGGCGCGAGCCCGCGGACGCCCTTGCAGGACTCCCTGAGGCACGCCCGGCGGCTGGGGCCGGTCTTCCGGCGCCGCGCCCTCGGGCGGGAGGTCGTGTTCGTGTGGGGTGCGCGGTTCGCCGCCGACCTGGCGGACGAGACACGGTTCGCCAAGCACGTGGGACTGGGCGTGGCCAACCTGCGGCCGGTGGTCGGGGACGCCCTGTTCACGGCGTACAACCACGAACCCAACTGGCAGTTGGCGCACGACGTGCTCGCTCCCGGGTTCAGCCGGGAGGCGATGCGGGCGTACCACCCGATGATGCTGGACGTGGCGGAGCGGCTGACCGCGCACTGGGACGGCGCGGCGCTCGCGGGGCGGGCGGTGGACGTGCCCGGGGACATGACCAAGCTGACCCTGGAGACCATCGCGCGCACCGGTTTCGGGCACGACTTCGGCTCCTTCGAACGCTCCCGGCCGCACCCCTTCGTGACCGCCATGGTGGGCACGCTCGGCTACGCGCAGCGGCTGAACACCGTTCCCTCGCCCGCTCTGTTGTGGCGGGCCGCGCGGCGCAACGAGGCCGACCGGGCCTGCCTCGACCGGACCGTGGACGACCTGGTGCGGGCCCGCCGCGCGGGCGGGCGCGGCGAGGGCGACCTGCTCGACCGGATGCTGGAGACCGCCCACCCCGACACCGGCGAGCGGCTGTCGGCCGAGAACGTGCGGCGCCAGGTCATCACGTTCCTGGTCGCGGGCCACGAGACCACCTCGGGCGCGCTCTCGTTCGCCCTCCACTACCTCTCCCGGCACCCGGACGTCGCCGCCCGCGCCCGCGCCGAGGTGGACCGGGTGTGGGGGGACACGGCGGCACCGGGATACGACCAGGTCGCCCGGTTGCGGTACGTCCGCCGGGTGCTGGACGAGTCGCTGCGGCTGTGGCCGACGGCGCCCGCGTTCGCGCGGGAGGCCCGCGAGGACACTGTGCTGGCCGGGGAGCATCCGATGCTCCGCGGGGCGTGGGCCCTGGTGCTGACGCCGATGCTGCACCGCGATCCCGAGGTGTGGGGCGACGACGCCGAGCGGTTCGACCCGGACCGCTTCGAGGCGGGGGCGGTCCGCGCCCGTCCCCCGCACACCTACAAGCCGTTCGGAACGGGGGCGCGGGCGTGCATCGGGCGCCAGTTCGCGCTGCACGAGGCCACGCTCGTGCTCGGCCTGCTGCTGCGCCGCTACGACCTGCGCCCCGACCCGGACTACCGGCTGCGGGTGACCGAGCGGCTCACTCTGATGCCCGACGGTCTGCGGCTGCGCCCGGAGCGTCGCACGGCTCCCGCCGCTCCGGCCGAGGCGGAGGAGGCGGAGGAGGGGTCAGTGCTGCCCCGCTGTCCAGTGCGCGGGGCGGGTGAGTGACCGCGGCAGCCGGGTCCCTGCGCTTCCCCGGGCCGCGGTGAGCTGCGGCTGGGTCAGGAAGATCGCGCCGGTGAGGTCGGCGTCCGTGAGGTCGGTGTCGCGCAGGTCGGCGCCGATGAGGTCCGCGCCGCGCAGATCGGCGCCGGTGAGGTCGGCGGCGGTCAGCCAGGCCCCCCGCAGGTTCGCCCCGCGCAGGTCGGCGCCCTTCAGGCGGGCGCCCATGAGGTCGGCGTTGCGGCGTTCCTTCCTCCGGCCGGGTAGGCCGGCGCGGGCCAGTTCGCTGGTCCTCAGCAGCAGGGCGTTGACGTCCTGGCGGTGGGCCGGCACGTCCAGGGCGACGAGTTCCGCGGCGGTGCGCCGGGTGAGCCGTTCGGTGTCGTCGAGCGCGCGGCGCAGCCGGGCGTGGAGGGGGCGGGCGGCGGGCAGGGCGAGTGCCTCGGTGAGGTAGTACAGCAGTTCGTGGAGGTGGCGGACCACCGGGAACACCTCGGCCATGAGGCGGGCCTGCTCCCGGTCGGCGGTGCGCCGGTCCCTGCCGCCGAAGGTGACCTGCGAGACCTTCTGCCCCGCGCCGAAGCAGTCGTAGACCGTGCAGCCGGTGAAGCCCTCCTGGCGCAGCCGGGCGTGGATGCCGCAGCGGTGGTCCTGCCCGAGGTGGGGGCACGGTGTGCCCGCGTCCTTGTCGATGGCGAAGTCCGCCGAGCGGGCGAACGGCAGCGCCACGCAGCACAGCCCGAAGCAGTTCCCGCAGTCGCCGCGCAGGTCGCGGAGGTCCCCCGTTGGTTCTCGCATTCGGCACACCCTACTGAGCCGCGACCCGCCGACGCCGCCATGGGGGGGTGAGCCGCCGTCCCGGCGGTGACCGCGCTCAGCGGGTGAACAGCTCGAACGCCACGGCGGGCCTGCCGCCGAAGCTCTCCCCCGCGGCCTGTGCGCCCTCGGTCAGGAAAGTGCGCGCGTACGTCTCCGGCTCCTGGTCGGTCAGCGCCTCGAGGTAGGTGCGGTGTTCGAGCAGGGAGGCCACGGCGCGCTCCAGGCCGGCCGTGGCGTCCACGGCGTGGGTGGGGGTCGCTGATCCGGCGACGGCGACCCAGCGGACGCCGGTCCACGGTTCCAGTCCCTCGGCGGCCAGCTCGGGGAAGATCCACCGGTTGCCGGCGTCCGCGACCGCGTCGAGGGCGGCGCGGCCGACGGCCACGTGGTCGGGGGTGTTCCAGGCGACGCCGTCCCAGGTGTCGCGGTGGTTGAGGGTGATCACCAGTTCCGGGCGGTGCCGGCGGACGGCGGCGGCGATGTCCCGGCGCAGGGCCGGCCCGTACTCGATCACGCCGTCCCGGTGGTCGAGGAACTCCACCGTGGAGACGCCGACGGCGGCCGCGCTCGCCCGCTGCTCCCGCTCCCGCACCGGGCCGCACTCGGCGGGCGGCAGCATGTCTATGCCGGCCTCACCGCGGGTCGCCAGCACGTAGGCGACCTCACGGCCGGCGTCGGTCCAGGCGGCGACCGCCGCCGAGCACCCGTACTCCAGGTCGTCCGGGTGCGCCACCACGGCGAGGGCGCGGGTCCAGTCCTCGGGCAGGGGCTGGAGCTCAGGGGACTTCGGCACGCTCATGTCCGCAGACTAACCAGAGTCGGCGGAACCCACATCCGCACATACCGGGCGCCGGTCAGACCTCGTCGCGGGTGAGGGCCAGCAGCCGGTCCAGGACGCGGGGCCCGCCGGCCCGGACGCCGTCGTGCTCGAACTCGTCGGTGACCCAGGTGCGCAGGCCCCGGATCGCCCGGGCGGTGCGCAGGGAGTGGGCGGTGTCGACGTACAGGTCGTCGTGGTAGACCGCCGCCGCGACCGGGACCTCGTTGGCGGCGAGGCGGGCGGAGTCGTACAGCGGCGTCCAGTCGGTGCGGGCGGCGAGGAGTTCGGCGGTCTCGCGCAGCGGGCGCAGCGCCGGGTCGCAGTCGAACAGCCAGGGGTGGATCGTCTCGCCGGTCAGCGGCAGCGGCCCGTCGCCCGCGAGCGCCTTCGCGGCGTCGAACCGGGGGAACTCCGCGCGCACCCGTTCGGCCGACCAGGCGGTGGGGCGGGCGTCCTGGCCGTAGATCGCCTCGTGGACGAGGGCGTAGAGGGGGTGGCCCGCGTAGGAGAGGAGGGCCCGGATCTCCTCCTGGAAGGCGTCCGACAGTGCGGGGCCGTGCGGGGTGGGGACGAAGGCGTCCTCCAGGAGGAAGTGCAGACGGTGGCTGCCCTCGCTGCCGCCGAGGAGGATGCCGAGGCTCTGGAAGGCCTCGACGGTGAGGCGGTAGCCGCCCGGCAGGGTCACCTCGTGCGTCAGCAGGTGGTCGGCGATCCGGCGGACCCGCTCGACGTCCTGCGGATAGCGGGCGTAGTGCGCGGCGGTCTTGCGCTCCATGCGCGGGTAGGCGGCGCGGTAGACGTCGTCGGCGTGGGCGTCCAGGGAGGGCAGACCGCCGGTGATCACTGCCGCGGTGAGGCCCTCGGGGGCGAGGGAGAGGTAGGTGACGGTGCAGAAGCCGCCGAAGCTCTGGCCGAGGACCGTCCAGGGGGCGCCGCCGGTGACCTCGCGGCGGACGAGCTCGCAGTCGCGGACGATGGAGTCGGCGCGGAAGCGGGTGAGGTAGTCGGCCTGCTCGGCGGGGCCGCCGCGCAGCGGGAGCGTCTGGCGGTTGGCGGGCGTGGAGTGCCCGGTGCCGCGCTGGTCGAGCAGGAGGACGCGGTACTCCTTCAGGGCGCGGCCGAGCCAGGCCGGTTTGCCGACGAACCGGTTGGCGCCGAAGCCGGGGCCGCCCTGGAGGTAGAGCAGCCACGGCAGGTCCTGGCCCGCCTTGTCGCTCGCGACGACCTCCCGGGCGTACAGCTCGATCGTCTCCCCGGCCGGGTCGGCGTGGTCGAGGGGCACGGTGAAGCGGCGGTCGGTGAGGACGACGCCGGGCTGGCGGTAGGTGACGGACAACAGGGGCTCCCGGGACGATCGGTGTACGGGTGTCGGCCCAGTTCAGCACATGCGGGGGGCGGCGGCGGAGGCCGGGGATCACGAACCGCTGCCGAACGGCGGTTCAGCGCGCCGAGAGGCTGGAGCGGCGCACCACCAGTTCGGGCTGGAGCACCACCCGGCGGTGTTCGTGCCGGCCTCCGCCCGGCTCGGTCTCCTCCAGCAGCATCTCGGCGGCCAGCGCGCCCATGGTGACGGCCGGCTGGCGGACCGAGGTGAGCGGGACCGCCGCGGCGGCCGCGAACTCGATGTCGTCGTAGCCGACGATCGCGAGGTCGTCGGGGACGGTGACACCGGCCGCGTACATCGCCTGGAGGACGCCGAGGGCGAGCAGGTCGTTGGCGCAGAACACGGCGGTCGGGCGGTCCGCGAGGCCGAGCAGGCGGGCGCCCGCGTCCCGGCCGGCGCCGACGTCGAGCCGCTCGGTGGGCAGTTCGCGCAGGTGCTCCGGGCCCAGGCCCGCCTCGGCGAGCGCGGTGAGGGCGCCGGTGCGGCGGTCGCGGACCTGGTTGAAACCGGGCGGGCCGCTGACGTAGGCGATCGAGCGGTGGCCGGCGTCGATCAGATGGCGTACGGCGAGGGCGCCGCCGGCCACGTCGTCGACGGAGACCGAGCACTCGGCGGCGCCCTCGGCGACCCGGTCGACCAGCACGAACGGTATTCCGTGCCGGCGGAGGGAGTCGATGTTGCGGCCCGTGGCGTCCGCCGGGGTGAGCAGGACGCCCCGCACCCGCTGTTCGGCGAAGAGCGACAGGTACTCGGCCTCCTCGCCGACGCTCTCGCCGCTGTTGCAGACCATCACGCCGAGCCCGGCCTGACGGGCCGCCCGCTCGGCGCCGCGGGCGACGTCCACGAAGAAGGGGTTGCCCATGTCGAGGACGAGCAGTCCCATGATCCGGCTGCGGCCCGCGCGCAACTGGCGCGCGGACTCGCTGCGGACGTAGCCGAGCCGGTCGATCGCGGACAGGACCCGGGCGCGGGTCTCCGTGGCGACGGTGTCCGGGCGGTTGATGACGTTGGACACCGTACCGACGGAGACTCCGGCGGCACGGGCGACGTCCTTGATACCCACCGACTGGGCCATCAGGCAGGAACCTCCAGGGGGAACGAGGGGCGGCGGGCGGGGGGCCTTCACATTACCGTCAAGCCGCCGCGCTCCAGACCGGTCAGGCGGGCAGCCTGAAGTCGACGACGTGGAGTGCCGAGGGGGTCGTCCCGCTCGACTTCTCCTGGTACATCACGGACAGGACGCCGTCCTGCCCGACGCGGGTCTCGTCGACGACGACCTCGCCGAAGGCGTTGAGGCCGCCGCCGTCGAACAGCAGCTTCCAGTCGGTGTGACCGGAGGCCTTCGACGCGCCGGCGATCCGGCCGAAGGGGAGGATCGCGTAGGCGTTGTCGTAGGTGTCCAGGACCAGCTTGGTGCGCTGGCTGGAGTTGAGCGGGATGGGGATCTCGGTCTTCTGCCAGGCGCCCGAGGAGTTCTTCCGGACGTGGAAGGCGCGGCCGTTGGCCGTGCGGTCGGCGACGTAGTCCGTCGTGCACTGGCCGAAGCGGCCGGGGACGTAGCTGATGATCGCGTGCGGGAGTCCGGCCGAGTCGGTGGACTGGCTCTCCTGGTTCATCAGGGAGTGGTCCGGGTTGAGCGGATCGACCACCAGGCCGCCGTCCGTGACGGACACCTTGTCCGAGCCGCCGGTGGTGCCGACGACGGTCCCCGCGTCGTTGCGCCAGGTGCGGCCGCGGTCGTCGGAGTAGACGTAGCCGGTGTCGTGGTTGGTGATCCCGCCGCCGCTGCACATCACGGCGCCGTTCTGCTCGCGCCAGGTGAAGAAGGCGTGCAGCCGGCCGTCGCGGTCGTAGTCGATGCCGTGCAGGTACATGTTGCGGGCCGTGCTGGAGCCGTGCTCGCTGGTGTAGGTGCCGGTGGAGGCGGTCCACTCGCCGAGACTCCTCCACGCCGTGCCGTCGTACTCGGCGAGCGCGTTGCGGCCGTTGCCGGAGACGGCGACCCGGTAGCTCAGCTGGAGCCTGCCGTCGGGGGTGGAGACGAACTGCGGGTAGGTGAACTGCGAGGTGAGCGCCAGTCCGTCGAGGGTGGACTGCGGTGCGCCGAAGCGGCTCGCGGTCCAGCTCAGGCCGGCGGGGTCGTCCATCAGGCCGGCCACCGACTTGACGTAGGTGAAGCCGTCGCTGTGCGAGTCCATGTTCAGGTGGAGACGGCCGTCGGTCTTGGAGACGCCCATGGAGATGACGTTGTGGGAGTCGTCGTAGCGGAGCGTGTGGCCGACCTTCACGGTGGACCAGGTGCTCGCGTCGAGCGCCCGCCGGCCGACGACGGCGTTGCGGTCGGCGGTGTACCAGACGGCGTACTGGTGGCCCTTGTAGGTGAGCAGGCCGTTCTTCTGGAAGGAGTTGTTGTTGACCAGGCCGTCGTAGGAGACGAAGAAGACGGCCTGGCTGTCGAGCGTGGTGGTGCCGGTCCGGGTGACGGACGGACCGGGGGCGGCGGCGCGGGCGGTACCGGAGGCGAGGGCCGGGGCGGCCACGGCACCGGTGAGGGCCGCGCCCAGCAACGTGCGTCGTTTCATCTCGGGCAGCTCCGTCGTCGGTGGGGGGAGGGCGGGGACGGGGAGGGGGGGGCAGGGGGTCAGGGGGTCAGGCCAGGTGGAACACCTCGGTGAGCGGTTTCATGGCCTCGTCGGGTCTGGCGCCGTCCAGTGACTCGAAGAACGGCGCCATCTCCGCCTGCCAGCGGGCGTTGACGTCGGTGGCTTCCATGCCTGCCTGGGCGGCCGCGAAGTCCTCGGTCTCCAGGTAACCGACCAGCAGACCGTCCTCGCGCAGGAAGAGCGAGTAGTTCTGCCAGCCGGTCGCCGAGAGCGCTTCGAGCATCTCGGGCCAGACCGCGGCGTGCCGCTCGCGGTACTCGTCGAGACGGTCCGCACGGACCTTCAGCAGGAAGCACACGCGCTGCATCAACAGCCCTCCGGGGTATGGGACTTCACGAGACTAGAAGTTGTACTGGTCGATGTTCTCGGCGTTGAAGACGGTCGGCTTGCCGAGGCTGATCACGCCGTCCTTGCCGATGGTGTACTCGGTGCCGCCGGCCGTGAAGGTCTCGCCCTCCTTGCCGGTGATCTGGCCCGAGACCAGCGCCACGGCCGTCTGCGCGGCCAGCTCGCCGAGCTTCGCCGGGTCCCACAGCTCGAACGCCTCGACGGTGCCGTTCTTGACGTACTTGCGCATGTCGTTCGGGGTGCCGAGGCCGGTCAGCTTGACCTTGCCCTTGTACTTGGAGCCCGACAGGTACTGGGCGGCCGCCTTGATGCCGACGGTGGTCGGGGAGATGATCCCCTTCAGGTTCGGGTACTCCTGGAGCAGGCCCTGGGTCTGCTGGAAGGACTTCTGGGCGTCGTCGTCGCCGTAGGCGACCTTGACGAGCTTGATGTCCTTGTACTTGGCGTCCTTGAGTTCGTCCTTCATGAACTCGATCCAGGCGTTCTGGTTGGTCGCGGTCTGCGCGGCGGACAGGATCGCGATCTCGCCCTTGTAGCCGATCTGCTCGGCGAGCAGCTGCACCTCCGTGCGGCCCAGGTCCTCACCGCTGGCCTGCGAGACGAAGGCGTTGCGGCAGTCGGCGTTGGTGTCCGAGTCGTAGGTGACGACCTTGATGTCGTTGCTCATGGCCTGCTTGAGCGCGGTGCACAGGGCGCCCGGGTCCTGCGCGGAGACGGCCATCGCGTCGACCTGCTGCTGGGTCAGCGTGTTGACGTAGGACACCTGGCCGGAGGTGTCGGTGCCGCTGCTGGTGCCGACCTCCTTGTAGGTGGAGCCCAGCTCCTTCAGGGCAGCCTCGCCGCCCTTGTCGGCGGTGGTGAAGTACGGGTTGTTCACCTGCTTGGGCAGGAAGCCGACGGTCAGGCCCTTCTTGGTGGCCGCGTTCGGGTCGGCCTTGCCGCCGGCGGCGGCCGCGCCCGAGCTCTCGTTCTTCACGTCCTCCTTGGTGGTGCCGCCGCAGGCGGTGGCGGCCAGGGCGAGGGAGGTGACGGCGGCGAGGGCCGCACAGGCACGGCGGAGTGACGACTTGCGCATGACGGGTCCTTTACGAGGGTGAGAGCGGGGTGTCAGACCGTCGAGGTCGAGGCGGCGGCTCTGCGGCCCGCTCTCGCGACGGAGATCTGGCGTGCGACCCGGGGGCCGAGCACGGAGACGACGAGCAGGACGCCGGTGACGACGATCTGCGACTGGGCGGAGACGTCCTGGAGGCTCATGACGTTCTGGAGCGCGCCGAGCAGGAAGACTCCCGCGAGGGCGCCGCCGAGCGTGCCCTTGCCGCCGTCGAAGTCGATGCCGCCGAGCAGTACCGCGGCGATGACGGAGAGTTCGAGGCCGGTGGCGTTGTCGTACCGGGCGCTGGCGTAGTGCAGGGCCCAGAAGATCCCGGTGAGGGACGCCATCAGGCCCGTCAGGACGAACAGCAGGAGCTTCTGGCGCTTGACGCGGATGCCGGCGAACCGGGCCGCCTCCTCGCTGGCGCCGATCGCGAACAGCGCCCGCCCGAACGGCGTGGCGTGCAGGGCCACGACGGCGATCGCGAGCAGCACCAGGAACGGCAGGAGGGCCTGCGGGACGAAGGTGTCGCCGATGCGTCCGGCCGCGAAGTCCAGGTACTGGGTGGGGAAGTCGGTCACCGAGTCCGAGCCGAGCACGATCTGCGCGATGCCCCGGTAGGCGGCCATGGTGCCGATGGTGACGGCGAGGGAGGGCAGGCCGAGCCGGGTGACGAGCAGTCCGTTGACCAGCCCGCAGACCACGCCGAGGACGAGGCAGATCGGGATGATCGTCTCGATGGTCAGGCCCTGGTTCCACAGGGCGCCCATCACCGCGCCGGACAGGCCGGCGGTGGAGGCGACCGAGAGGTCGATCTCGCCGGAGACCACCAGCAGCGTCATCGGCAGGGCGATCAGCGCGATGGGCAGGGTGTTGCCGATCAGGAACGACAGGTTGAGCGCGTTGCCGAAGCCGTCCACGAAGGAGAACGAGAACAGCAGCAGGACGATCAGGAGGGCGCCGACGACCGTGTCCCAGCGGATGGCGCGGTTCACCAGGGATCCGGACTCAGGCATGGCGGGCGTTCCTCTTCTTCAGAGCCGACGCCACCCGCAGCGCGACCACGCGGTCCACGGCGATGGCGAGGAGGAGCAGGATGCCGTTGATGGCGAGCACCCAGACGGAGCTGACGCCGAGGGCCGGCAGCACGCTGTTGATGGAGGTGAGCAGCAGCGCGCCGAGCGCGGCGCCGTAGACGCTGCCGGAGCCGCCGGTGAAGACCACGCCGCCGACGACGACGGCGCTGACGACGGTGAGTTCGTAGCCGTTGCCGGTGCCGGAGTCGACGTTGCCGAAGCGGGCCAGGTACATGGCGCCCGCGAGGCCCGCGAGGGCGCCGCAGAAGGTGTAGGCGACGAGGATCCGCTTGCGGACGGGGATGCCGGCGAGGCGGGCGGCCTCCGGGTTGGAGCCGAGGGCGTAGAGCTCGCGGCCGCTGCCGAAGTGCTTGAGGTAGTAGGCGGTGCCGACCAGGACGACCAGCGCGATCAGCGCCAGGTACGGCACGGCGGAGATGCCGCCGGCGCCGAAGTCGACGAAGGAGCCGGGCAGATCGGCCGCGGTGATCTGGCGCGAGCCGACCCAGATGGAGTCGATGCCCCGGATGATGTACAGCGTGCCCAGGGTCACCACCAGGGCGGGCACCTGGCCGAGGCTGACCAGGAGGCCGTTGAGCAGGCCGAAGCCGATGCCGAGCAGGACGGCGAGGACCACGGCGACGACGGGGTTGCCGCCGCCCTGGAGGTAGGTGCCGGCGGCGAAGGCGGTGATGCCGAGGGTGGAGCCGACGGACAGGTCGACGTTCCTCGTGATCACCACCAGCGACTGGCCGGTGGCCACCAGGACCAGGATGGTCGCGTTCAGCAGCAGGTCCTTGATGCCCTGCTCGGACAGGAACTCGCTGTTGCCGGCCTGGGTGACGGCGATCATCACCAGGAAGACCACCAGGATGGCCAGTTCACGCATCTTGAAGACGCGGTCGACCAGCCGGGTGCCGCTGGACTTGGAGATCTCGGCGGCGGGGGCTCGGTCGGGAGTGGTCACCGTCATGCGGCGGCCCTCCCCGTGGCTGCGGCCATCACGGTTTCCTCGGTGGCGTCGGAGCGGGGGATCTCGGCGGTGAGCCGGCCCTCGTGCATCACGAGCACGCGGTCGGCCATGCCGAGGATCTCGGGCAGGTCGGAGGAGATCATCAGGACGGCCACCCCGTCGGCGGCCAGCTGCGACAGCAGCCGGTGCACCTCGGCCTTGGTGCCGACGTCGATGCCGCGGGTGGGCTCGTCGACGATGAGCACCTTGGGGCCGGTGGCCAGCCACTTGGCGAGGACGACCTTCTGCTGGTTGCCGCCGGACAGGGTCGACACGGTGTCGGCGATCCGGGCGTACTTGACCTGGAGCTTGACCGCCCAGTCGAGGGAGCGGCTGCGCTCCGCGCCGCGGTCCACCAGGCCGGCCTTGACCGTGGTGCGCAGGCCCGTGAGGCCGATGTTGCGCTCGATGGACATGTCCATCACCAGGCCCTGGGCGCGCCGGTCCTCCGGGACCAGCGCGAGACCGGCGGACATCGCGGTGGAGGGCGCGCCGTTGACCAGCCCGCGCCCGTCGACCTCTACCTCTCCGGCGTCCCAGCGGTCGATGCCGAAGACGGCTCGGGCCACCTCGGTGCGGCCGGCGCCGACGAGACCGGCGAGGCCGACGATCTCGCCGCGCCGCACCTCGAAGGAGACGTCGGTGAAGACGCCCTCACGGGTCAGCCGGCGCACGCTCAGGGCGACCTCGCCGGGCTCGACGTCCTGCTTGGGGTAGAGCTCCTCGAGGTCGCGGCCGACCATGCGGCGGACCAGGTCGTCCTCGGTCATCCCGGCGAGCGGCTCGCTGGCGATCCAGCCGCCGTCGCGCAGGGTGGTCACCCGCTGGCAGATCTCGAAGATCTCCTCCAGCCGGTGGGAGATGAACAGCACGGCGGCGCCCTGCTCGCGCAGGGTGCGGACGACGTTGAAGAGCCGGGCGACCTCGCTGCCGGTGAGGGCCGCGGTCGGCTCGTCCATGATCAGGACGCGGGCGTCGAAGGAGAGCGCCTTGGCGATCTCCACGATCTGCTGGTCGGCGATGGACAGGCCGCGCGCCGGGCGGTCGGGGTCGAGGTCGACGCCCAGGCGGGCCATCAGGGCGGCGGTCGCCGCGTGGGTCGCCTTGTGGTCGATGCGGCCGAGGGCGCGCCGTGGCCGGCGGCCCATGAAGATGTTCTCCGCGATCGAAAGGTCGGGGAAGAGCGTCGGCTCCTGGTAGATCACGGCGATGCCGGCGTCGCGGGCGTCGCCGGGGCCGTGGAAGACCACGGGGCTGCCGTCGAGCAGCACCTGACCGGTGTCCGGTCGGTGCACTCCGGCGAGCGTCTTGATGAGGGTCGACTTGCCCGCGCCGTTCTCCCCGGCGAGGGCGTGGACCTCACCGGGAAACAGCTCCAGGGAGACGCCCCGCAGGGCGCGGACGGCGCCGAAGGACTTGGCGACGTCCTTGAGCGCCAGCACCGGGGTGGGTCCCGTGTCGGACGGGTCTGTCATGGATGGCTCCTCGACGACGCCGCTGACAGGTCCGTCACAACGTCGTGAAAGGTTTCAACTGGATTGCCGGGACGTTAGGCAGGAGAGGCTTGTCACGTCAATGGGCCCGGTCCGAAAAGTTTTCGATAGCCGAAGGTCACGCGGCGGTCACGGAAAGCGGGCCTGGACGCAGGGCTTGACACGTCCTTCGCGGGCTCATAGCTTCCCCTCTTGAATCGTTTCATCCGGAACAGCCGGAGCCTTCTCCGGAAGTCCTTCCGGACCGATGTGGCAGGGAGCCCTACGTGACCGACCTCGCCGCGGTGAAAGCCGCGCTGAAGACCCAGGCCGTCGAGACGCCGTCGTGGGCGTACGGGAACTCGGGGACCCGCTTCAAGGTCTTCGCCCAGCAGGGCGTTCCGCGCACACCGCAGGAGAAGCTGGACGACGCGGCGCAGGTCCACGCGTTCACCGGGGTGGCGCCGACCGTGTCCCTGCACATCCCGTGGGACAAGGTGGAGGACTACTCCGCGCTCGCCAAGCACGCCGAGGACCGCGGGGTCCGGCTGGGCGCGATCAACTCCAACACCTTCCAGGACGACGACTACAAGCTGGGCAGCATCTGCGCCCCGGACGCGGCGGTGCGGCGCAAGGCCGTCGACCACCTGCTGGAGTGCGTCGACATCATGGACGCGACCGGCTCCACCGATCTGAAGCTGTGGTTCGCGGACGGGACGAACTACCCCGGCCAGGACGACATCCGGGGCCGGCAGGACCGGCTCGCCGAGGGCCTGGCCGAGGTGTACGAGCGGCTCGGCGAGGGCCAGCGGATCCTGCTGGAGTACAAGTTCTTCGAGCCCGCCTTCTACACCACGGACGTCCCGGACTGGGGCACGGCGTACGCGCACTGCCTCAAGCTCGGCCCGCAGGCGCAGGTCGTGGTGGACACCGGCCACCACGCGCCGGGCACCAACATCGAGTTCATCGTCGCCACCCTGCTGCGGGAGGGCAAGCTCGGCGGGTTCGACTTCAACTCGCGGTTCTACGCCGACGACGACCTGATGGTCGGCGCGGCGGACCCGTTCCAGCTGTTCCGGATCATGTACGAGGTGGTGCGGGGCGGCGGGTTCACCTCCGACGTCGCGTTCATGCTCGACCAGTGCCACAACATCGAGACCAAGATCCCGGCGATCATCCGGTCCGTGATGAACGTGCAGGAGGCCACGGCCAAGGCGCTGCTGGTCGACCGCTCGGCGCTGTCCGCCGCCCAGGCCTCGGGCGACGTGCTGGAGGCGAACGCCGTGCTGATGGACGCCTACAACACGGACGTGCGGCCGCTGCTGCGCGAGGTGCGGGAGGAGATGGGGCTGGACCCCGAGCCCCTGAAGGCGTACAAGGCGTCCGGCTGGGCGGAGAAGATCGTCGCCGAGCGGGTGGGCGGTGAGCAGGCGGGGTGGGGTGCGTAGGCCTCTGCCCGAATCCGCTCGTCGCGGGCCGCGGGCCGCACACGGCCGGTCGCGCCCCCACGCGGCGGAGCCGCACGCCGGCTCAGCCCCGCGCCCCTTTCCCCACTCCCCCGCGTATCAGAACTGAGGAATCCGCATGACCACCCATCCCGAAGCCGCCGCGCTCCTCGCCCGTTCCCGCCGGCTCGGCGCCGACCCCCGCAACACCAACTACGCCGGCGGCAACACCTCCGCCAAGGGCACCGACACCGACCCCGTCACCGGCGGCGACGTCGACCTGATGTGGGTGAAGGGCTCCGGCGGCGACCTGGGCACGCTGACCGAGGCCGGACTGGCCGTGCTCCGCCTCGACCGGCTGCGGGCGCTCGTCGACGTCTACCCCGGCGTCGACCGCGAGGACGAGATGGTCGCCGCGTTCGACTACTGCCTGCACGGCAAGGGCGGGGCGGCCCCGTCCATCGACACCGCCATGCACGGCCTCGTCGACGCCGCCCACGTCGACCACCTGCACCCCGACTCGGGCATCGCGCTCGCGTGTGCCGCCGACGGGGAGAAGCTGACCGCCGAGTGCTTCGGGGACAGCGTGGTGTGGGTGCCGTGGCGCCGGCCCGGCTTCCAGCTCGGCCTGGACATCGCCGCCGTCAAGGAGGCCAACCCGCAGGCCATCGGCTGCGTCCTCGGCGGGCACGGCATCACCGCCTGGGGCGACACCGCCGAGGAGTGCGAGCGCAACTCGCTGCACATCATCCGCACCGCCGAGACCTTCCTGGCCGAGAAGGGCAAGGCCGAGCCCTTCGGTCCCGTCCTCGACGGGTACGCCGCGCTGCCCGAGGCGGACCGCCGCAAGCGCGCCGCCGCGCTCGCGCCGTACGTGCGCGCCGCCGCCTCCCAGGACAAGCCGCAGGTCGGCCACTTCGACGACTCCGACGTCGTGCTGGACTTCCTCCAGCGGGCCGAGCACCCGAGGCTGGCCGAACTGGGCACCTCCTGCCCCGACCACTTCCTGCGCACCAAGGTGCGGCCGCTCGTCCTCGACCTGCCGCCGACCGCCCCGCTGGAGGAGGCCGTCGCCCGCCTGAAGGAGCTGCACGCCTCCTACCGCGAGGAGTACGCCGCCTACTACCAGCGGCACGCCGAGGCCGACTCCCCCGCCATGCGCGGCGCCGACCCCGCGATCGTCCTGATCCCGGGCGTGGGCATGTTCTCCTTCGGCAAGGACAAGCAGACCGCGCGCGTGGCCGGCGAGTTCTACATCAACGCGATCAACGTGATGCGCGGCGCCGAGGCGGTGTCCACGTACGCGCCGATCGAGGAGTCGGAGAAGTTCCGGATCGAGTACTGGGCGCTGGAGGAGGCCAAGCTCCAGCGGATGCCGAAGCCCAAGGCGCTGGCCACCCGGGTGGCGCTGGTGACGGGCGCCGGCAGCGGGATCGGCAAGGCGATCGCGCACCGGCTGGTCGCCGAGGGCGCCTGCGTGGTGATCGCCGACCTCAACGCGGACAACGCCGCCGCCGTCGCCGAGGAGCTCGGCGGGCCCGACAAGGCCGTCGCGGTGAGCGTCGACGTGACCTCCGAGGAGCAGATCGCCGCCGCCTTCGACGAGGCCGTGCTCGCCTTCGGCGGGGTGGACCTCGTCGTCAACAACGCCGGCATCTCCATCTCCAAGCCGCTGCTGGAGACGTCGACGAAGGACTGGGACCTCCAGCACGACATCATGGCCCGCGGGTCCTTCCTGGTCTCGCGCGAGGCGGCCCGGGTGATGATCGCGCAGCAGCTGGGCGGCGACATCGTCTACATCGCCTCGAAGAACGCCGTCTTCGCCGGCCCCAACAACATCGCCTACTCCGCCACCAAGGCCGACCAGGCCCACCAGGTGCGGCTGCTGGCCGCCGAGCTCGGTGAGCACGGGATCCGCGTCAACGGCGTCAACCCCGACGGCGTCGTCCGCGGCTCGGGCATCTTCGCCGCCGGCTGGGGCGCCCAGCGCGCCGCGACGTACGGCATCGAGGAGGAGAAGCTGGGCGAGTTCTACGCGCAGCGCACCATCCTCAAGCGGGAGGTGCTGCCGGACCACGTCGCCAACGCGGTGTTCGCGCTCACCGGCGGTGACCTCACCCACACCACCGGCCTGCACATCCCGGTCGACGCCGGCGTCGCGGCCGCGTTCCTCCGGTGACGGCCGTGCACACGTACGCGGCGGTCGACCTCGGCGCCTCCAGCGGGCGCGTGATGGTCGGCCGCGTCACCCCGGACTCGCTGGAGCTGGCGGAGGCGCACCGCTTCCCCAACCGGCCCGTCCGGGTCGCGGAGGGGCTGCGCTGGGACGTGCTCGGGCTCTACGCGGGTGTGCTGGACGGGCTGCGGGCGGCCGCGGCCGCGTCCGGCGGCCGGCTCGACTCCGTCGGCATCGACAGCTGGGCCGTGGACTACGGCCTGCTGGACGCCGACGGGGCGCTGCTCGGCAACCCGGTGCACTACCGCGACGCCCGCACCGAGGGCGTCGCGGAGAAGGTGTGGGCCACCGTGCCCGCCACCGAGCTGTACGCGGCGACAGGCCTGCAGTACGCGCCGTTCAACACGCTGTACCAGCTGACGGCGGCCGCGTCCTCGGCCCAGTTCGCCCACGCCCGGCGCCTGCTGCTCGTCCCCGACCTGCTGGCGTACTGGCTGACCGGCGAGCAGGGCACGGAGCTGACCAACGCCTCCACCACCCAGCTCGTCGACCCGCGGACCCGGGACTGGTCCTACGACGTGGCGGCCCGGCTGGGCATCGACCTCAGCCTGTTCGCCCCGCTGCGGCAGCCGGGCGATCCGGCGGGTGTGCTGCGGGCGGAGGTGCTGGAGGAGACGGGACTCACCGGTCCCGTGCCGGTGACGGCGGTCGGCTCGCACGACACCGCCTCCGCGGTGGCCGCCGTGCCGGCGACGGGCGAGCGGTTCGCCTACATCTGCACCGGCACCTGGTCGCTGGCCGGCCTGGAGCTCGACGCCCCGGTGCTCACCGAGGAGAGCCGCGCCGCCAACTTCACCAACGAGCTGGGCCTGGACGGCACGGTCCGCTACCTGCGCAACATCATGGGTCTGTGGCTGCTCCAGGAGTGCGTACGGGCCTGGGGCAACCCGGACCTGGGCGAGCTGCTGCGGGACGCGGCCGCGGTGCCGGCGCTGCGGTCGGTCGTGGACGCGGGCGACGCCGCGTTCCTCGCGCCGGGCCGGATGCCGGAGCGCATCGCCGAGGCGTGCCGCGCGTCGGGGCAGCCCGTGCCCGAGACGCCGGGCGAGATCACCCGCTGCATCCTGGACTCCCTCGCCCTGGCCCACCGCCGGGCGATCGAGGACGCCCAGCGGCTCGCCGGCCACCCGGTCGACGTCGTGCACATCGTCGGCGGCGGCACCCGCAACGCGCTGCTGTGCCAGCTCACCGCGGACGCCTGCGGGCTGCCCGTGGTGGCCGGCCCGACGGAGGCCGCCGCCCTCGGCAACGTCCTCGTCCAGGCCCGGGCGCACGGGCTGGTCGGCGACCGGCACGCCATGCGGCAGTTGCTGGCCCGCACCCAGCCCCTGACGCGCTACGAGCCGCAGGGCGACCCCGGTCACTGGCGCGAGGCCGAGGCCCGGCTCGCCACGCGGTGACCGCCGGCCCCGGCTCGCCGCCTGGTGAGCCGGGGCCTCCCCAGCATTCCTGTGCCGAGGGGCCTCCCCCACTACGCTGACGCGGGTGGGGTGCCCCCGGCACTCATCCGATGATCAACCCCGAGGAGCCGCGATGCGTGTCGCACTGTTCCTGACCTGTGTCAACGACACGCTCTATCCGGACACCGGCCGTGCCGTGGTGAAGCTGCTGACCAGACTGGGCGTCGAGGTCGACTTCCCGATGGCCCAGACCTGCTGCGGGCAGGCCCACTACAACACCGGATACCGCCACGAGGCCGAGCCGCTGGCCCGGCACTTCTCCGAGGTCTTCGCGGAGTACGAGGCGATCGTGACGCCGTCCGGCTCGTGCGGGGCGATGGTGCGGGAGCTGTACCCCCGGATGGGCGAGCGGGCCCGGGCGGAGGGGCGCGGCGACGGCCTCGCGACGACGCTGGCGCCGGTGGTGCCGAAGACGTACGAGCTCACGGAGTTCCTGGTGGACGTGCTGGGGGTGACGGACGTGGGCGCCTACTACCCGCACAAGGTGACCTATCACCCGACCTGTCACGGGCTGCGCGGCCTCGGGCTCGGGGAGCGGCCCCGGCGGCTGCTCCAGGCGGTCGAGGGGCTGGAGCTGGTGGAGCTGCCGGGGGCCGATGAGTGCTGCGGTTTCGGCGGCACCTTCGCGCTGAAGAACTCCGACGTCTCCGCGGCGATGGGCGCGGACAAGGTGCGCAACGCGCAGTCGACGGGCGCCGAGGTGCTGTGCGCGGCCGACAACTCCTGCCTGATGCACATCGGCGGGACCATGACCCGGCTCCGCGCGGGCCTGCGCCCGGTGCACATCGCGGAGATCCTGGCGAGCACGGAAGAGGAGCCGGCCGTATGAGTGGGACGTTCGTCGGTATGCCGGCGTTTCCGAAAGCGGCGCACGACGCGGTCCGCGACGAGACCCTGCGCGGCAACCTGCGCCACGCCACGCACACCATCCGCGCCAAACGGGCGGCCGCCGTGACGGAGGTGTCCGACTGGGCCGAGCTGCGCGAGGCGGGCAAGCGGATCAAGGACCACACGCTCCGTCACCTCGACCGCTATCTGGTGCAGCTGGAGGAGTCGGTCACCGCCGCGGGCGGCACCGTCCACTGGGCGGCGGACGCCGAGGAGGCCAACCGGATCGTCGCCGACCTGGTCAAGGCGACGGGCGAGTCGGAGGTCGTCAAGGTCAAGTCCATGGCCACGCAGGAGATCGGCCTGAACGAGGCGCTGGAGGCCGAGGGCATCAGCGCCTACGAGACCGACCTCGCCGAGCTGATCGTGCAGCTGGGCAAGGACCGCCCCTCGCACATCCTCGTCCCGGCGATCCACCGCAACCGCGGTGAGATCCGGGACATCTTCCTGGGCGAGATGAGCGAGTGGGGCCGGCCCGCCCCCGAGGGCCTGACCGACTCGCCCGCCGAGCTCGCCGAGGCGGCCCGGCTGCACCTGCGCGAGAAGTTCCTGCGCGCCAAGGTCGGCGTCTCCGGCGCGAACTTCATGGTCGCCGAGACCGGCACCCTGGTCGTCGTGGAGTCCGAGGGCAACGGCCGGATGTGCCTGACCCTGCCCGAGACGCTGATCTCGGTCGTCGGCATCGAGAAGATCGTGCCCACCTGGCAGGACCTGGAGGTCTTCCTCCAGACGCTCCCCCGCTCCTCCACCGCCGAGCGCATGAACCCGTACACGTCCATGTGGACCGGTACGACCGACGGGGACGGCCCGCGGGCCTTCCACCTGGTCCTGCTGGACAACGGCCGCACCGACACCCTCGCCGACGAGGTCGGCCGCCAGGCCCTGCGCTGCATCCGCTGCTCGGCCTGCCTGAACGTGTGCCCGGTGTACGAACGGGCCGGCGGCCACGCCTACGGCTCGGTCTACCCGGGCCCGATCGGCGCCATCCTCACCCCCCAGCTGCGGGGCACCGGCAGCGACATCGACGCCTCCCTGCCGTACGCCTCCTCGCTGTGCGGCGCCTGCTACGAGGTGTGCCCGGTCGCCATCGACATCCCGGAGGTGCTGGTGCACCTGCGGGAGAGGGTCGTCCAGGGCGGGCCGGTGACGCGGGAGGGCAACAAGGTGGTGCTGAAGCCCGCCAAGGGGCACGCCGCCGAGCGGGCGGCGATGCGGGCGGCGCGCTGGGCGTTCGCCCGGCCCGGCGTCCTGCGGACCGGGCAGCGGATGGCGTCCCGTACCCGCCGGCTGCATCCGCGCACCCTGCCGGGGCCCGGCAAGGCGTGGAGCGACACGCGGGACCTGCCGGCGGTGCCCGCCGAGCCGTTCCGCGACTGGTGGCAGCGTACGGACGGCGGGAAGGGAGCGGCGAAGTGAGCAGCAGGGAACGGATCCTGGGCCGGGTGCGGCGCGCCCTCGCGGACGTACCGGGCGACGACACGCCGTACGAGCAGGCGATCACGCGTGACTACGTGCGCGAGCACGGGCGGCGGAGTGTGGCGGAGACGGTGGATCTGCTGGCGGAGAACCTGGCGGACTACCGGGCGATCGTGCACCGCTGCACGGACGAGGAGCTGCCGCTCCTGCTCACCCGGCTGCTGGCCGAGCACGGCTCCGAGAGCGTGCTCGTGCCGCCGGAGCTGCCGGCGCACTGGCTGAAGGCCGTCGACGCGACGCGCGTCCACGACCGCGCGGCCAGTACGCCGGAGGAACTGGACCGCGTCGACAGCGTGGTCACGGCGTGCGCGGTGGCCGTCGCGGAGACGGGGACGATCGTGCTGGACGGCTCCCCCGACCAGGGCCGGCGCCGCATCACCCTCGTCCCCGACCACCACATCTGCGTCGTGCGCGTCCCCGACCAGGTGGTCTCCTCCGTCCCCCAGGCCCTCGAACGGATCGACCCCACCAGCCCGTCGACCTGGATCTCCGGCCCGTCGGCGACCAGCGACATCGAGCTGGACCGGGTCGAGGGCGTGCACGGCCCGCGCACGCTGGAGGTCGTCCTGGTCGGCTGAGCCGGCCGCCGCCGGCCTGTGTCGGCGCGGGACCGCGCGGGCGGCGTCACAGGTCGCGGTGTTACAGGTCGCGGTGTTCCAGTGGCTCCTGGGCGGGGCCCTGGATCACCCGGCCGTCCACGCCGAAGCGGGAGCCGTGGCACGGGCACTCCCAGGTCCGCTCCGCGCGGTTGAACGCCACCAGGCAGCCCAGGTGGGTGCAGCGCGCGGAGAGGGCGTGGAGCTGTCCCGCCTCGTCGCGGTGGACCGCGCGGCGCTCCCCGGCGACCTTGACCACCGCGCCGTCGCCGGGGGCGATCTCGTCCACGGAGGGGCCGGCCGTCGCCGGCAGCCGGTCCCCGACGAAATGGCGGGCGACGTCGGCCTGGTGCTTGAGGAAGGCCGCGCCCTCCCGGACGACGGACGTGACGCGACGCGGGTCGTACAGGTCGCTCCACGGGCAGTCGCGGCCGGTGATCCGCTCGCTGAGCAGGCGGCCCGCCATGATGCCGGTGCTCATTCCCCAGCCGCCGAAGCCGGTGGCCACGTACACGTTCCGGCTGCCGGGGTGGAAGGGGCCGACGAGCGGCACGGAGTCGGTGGAGTCGTTGTCCTGGGTGGCCCAGCGGTGGGTGAAGTCCAGGGCGCCGAAGCGTTCGGTGGCCCAGCCGGCGAGCCGCTCGAAGCGCTCCTCGACGTCGGCGCCGGTGCCCGGGGTGAAGTGCTCGCCGGTCACGATCAGCAGACGCCGGCCGTCCGGAAGGGGGGCCGTGCGCACCGAGCGCGTGTTCTGCTCCTGGGTGATGTACATGTCGCGCGGGGCCCTCGCGGCGTCGAGGGGGGCGGTCAGTACGACTTCCCGGCGCGGGGAGAGCCGGGTGAAGAGCAGGGCGCGGTCGAAGACCGGGTAGTGGGTGGCGATGACGACGGAGCGGGCGGTCACCGTCGTCGCGGACGCGGGGGACTCGACCGTCAGCTCGCAGGGGTGGCCCTCGTGGAGGGCGGTGACCCGGGTGTGCTCGTGGAGGGTGCCGCCGAGCCGGCGGATGTCGTCGGCGAGGGCCAGCAGGTATTTGCGGGGGTGGAACTGGGCCTGCCCGTCGACCCGGACCGCGCCCGCGACGGGGAACGGCAGGTCCGTCCCGGTCACGTACTCGGCGGGCAGCCCCGCCTGCCGCGCGGCCTCCGCCTCGGCCTTCAGCCCGGCGGTGCGGGCCGGGTCCTCGGCGTAGGTGTGGGCGGCGGCGTCCTCCCATTCGCAGTCGATCCCCAGTTCCTCGACGGTCTGCGCCGCGTGCCGGATGGCGTCCGTCTGGGAGCGGGCGTACAGCCGGGCGGCCTCCGGGCCGCGGGTGCGCCGCAGGCGGTCGTAGACGAGGGTGTGCTGCGCGCTCAGTTTGGCGGTGGTGTGGCCGGTGACGCCGGCCGCGATCCGGTGTGCCTCCAGCACCGCGACCGACCGGCCGCGCCGGGCCAGCTCCCACGCCGTGCTGAGCCCGGCGACGCCCGCGCCGACGACGGCGACGTCGACGGTGAGCGGTCCCTCCGGCGGGGGCGCCGGATCACCGGGGGGCGCGGTGTGCAGCCAGTACGACCCGTGGATGTCCGCCTGCTTGTCCATGGGGGCCGGGTTCCCGGGGCCGGACCGGCCACACGAGGGACCGGCCCGGCCCGGCGCTCTACTGATTGGGCCGGGCGACGCTGATGTCGCCGAGGGCCGAGTCCGGGTCGCGTTCCATCGCCAGGTCGCCGAGGGAGACGATGCCGACCGGCCGGCCGTCCTCGACGACCGGGACACGGCGCACCGCGTGCTCGCGCATCAGCTCGACGGCGTGGTCCAGGTCCTCGTCGGGGCTCACGGTGACCAGGTCCTCGCTGCACGCGGTGACCACGGTCATCTGCTCGAGGTCCCCGCCCTCGGCGAGGGCCCGCACCACCAGGTCGCGGTCGCTGACCAGGCCGCGCAGCTCGTCGTCGTCCGTCACCAGAACGACGCCGATGTTCTCGTCCCGCATGATCCTGGCCACGGACGACACCGACGCCTGCGGCTCCACCGTCACGGGCTCGGCGGTCATGATGTCCCGTACGTGCTGGGTCACGGCGTCCTCCTTCCGGTTGTGGCGGTACCCGTCACCGCCGCTCGGCGACCGGGTACCCGACGCGCGCGGGCGCACCCGGGAAGGTCGTCCCCGAAACCCCGACGACCCATTTCGAAAAGCGAGTTGCATCTGATCGGGGCGCCGGGGCGACCGGAGCGCCTCGGACGCGATCCTGCCCCCTTCAGCCCTCCTCGGACTGCGCGTACTCGTTGGCCATCTGGCCCGCGAAGTCGTACACCACCGTCTGCTCGTCGCCCACGACCCAGGCGTCATGGCCGGGCGCGCACACGAACACGTCGCCGGGGCCCAGTTCGCGCTCGGCGCCGTCGTCCATGCGGAGGTGCATACGGCCCTGGACGACGTAGCCGTTGTGGTGCACCTGGCAGCTGTCGGTGCCCGCGAGCGGTGCCACGGACTCCGACCAGCGCCACCCGGGCTCGAAGGTCGCCACGGCGAAGTCCAGCCCCGACAGGTGCACGGCTTCGAGGTGCCCGCGCGGGAAATCGCGCCGCTCGTCCGGTTTGTCGAGCGTCTTCACTTCCAGCATGACGCGCCTCCCTTCCACTGCTCATCGTCCGCCCGCACCTCGGGGGCCGCCATTCGGGTGACGCGCGCCGTCGCCGCGGGCTCGGGAACTCAGGCGTCCTCGCCGGAGCTCCGTGCGTCAGGCGCCGCCGCAGAGCCGCGCGAACCGGTCCGCGTCGATGTTGCCGCCGGAGACGATCACGCCGACACGGTCCGGCAACGGGCCGGCCCGGCCGGAGAGCAGGGCGGCCAGTCCGGTGGCGCCGCTCGGCTCGACGACGATCTTCAGGCGCTCGAACGCGAACCGCATGGCCGCGCGGATCTCGTCGTCCGAGACGAGGGCGATCATGTCGACGAGCCGCCGGTTCACGGAGAAGCTCAGTTCACCGGGCGTGTGCAGGGCCTGGCCGTCGGCGATCGTGTGCGGCACCGGGATGCTCACGCGTCGGCCCGCCTCCAGCGACCGCTTGGTGTCGTCGCCGGCCTCGGGCTCGACGCCGATCATCCGGATCCGCGGGTCCCTGTCCTTCGCGATCGTCGCGCTGCCGGCGATCAGCCCGCCCCCGCCGACCGGCACGAGCAGGGCGCCCACCTGGCCGGCCTCCTCCAGGAGTTCGAGCGCGGCGGTGCCCTGGCCCGCCATGACGTGCGGGTGCTCGTAGGGCGGGATCAGGGTCAGGCCCCGCTCGGCGGCCAGGGCCTCGGCGATCGCGCCCCGGTCGCCGGTGTAGCGGTCGTACGTCACGATCTCGGCACCGTACGCCTCGGTCGCCTCCCGTTTGGAGCGCGGAGCGTCCTCGGGCATGACGATCACCGCGGTGGTGCCGAGTTCCCGTGCGGCGAGGGCGACGGCCTGGGCGTGGTTGCCGGAGGAGTAGGCGGCGATGCCCCGGGCGAGCTGTTCGGGGGTCAGCCGGGAGGCCGCGTTGTAGGCGCCGCGGAACTTGAAGGCGCCGACGCGCTGGAAGTTCTCGCACTTGAGCACCACCTCCGCGCCGACGCGTCCGTCGAGGGTGCGGGAGCGCAGCACGGGGGTGCGGTGGGCGACGCCCCGGAGACGGGCGGCGGCGTCGTGGACGTCGGCCGGGGTGATCGGCGCGGATACGGTCGTCACGGGTGTGCTCCCTCGAAGGTGTCGGACTCGAAGATGCCGGACTCGAAGATGCCGGGCCGCCCCTGAAGAGGCCTGGTCGGTCGGACCACCGGACCAGACCACCGGCACCCGTCTGCGGACCTGCCGTGCGGACCTGCCGTGCGGACCTGCCGTGCGGACCTGCCGTGCGAAGACCTATCATGCCGCCGTCCGGGCGCCGGCGGCGAACCGGCCGCGTTCCGCCTCCGGGGAGCTTCGATCAAGGGGTGGCATCGCCAATTGCCGTATCCCTAGGATGGGTTGCCGACCGCGTCGGCCCATGGCGCGCCTCGGAACTGGGGGAAGAGATGCAGCCCGGCAAGCCGCTGACCACGAGGATCGACGCCACGGTTCCGACCGCCGCGCGCATGTACGACCACTATCTGGGCGGCAAGGACAACTACGCCGCCGACCGGGCGGCGTGCGAGGAACTCGACAAGGTCGTCCCGAGCACCCGCGCCCTCGCCCTGAACAACCGGCGCTTCCTCCAGCGGGTCGTCAGGACGCTCACCCAGGAGTACGGCGTCCGCCAGTTCCTCGACCACGGGTCCGGTCTGCCCACGCAGGACAACGTGCACCAGGTCGCCCAGCGCGTCGACCCGACCGCGCACGTGGTCTACGTGGACAACGACCCGATGGTCCTCGTGCACGGCCGGGCCCTGCTGGAGCAGGACGAGCGCACCACCGTCATCCACGCCGACATGCGCGAGACCGAGGCGATCTTCACCCATCCCGACACCCGGCGGCTCATAGACTTCTCGCAGCCGGTCGCGGTGCTGTTCAACTCGGTCTTCCACTGCATCCCGGACAGCGGGACCGACGGCCCCGAGGCGGTGGTCCGCCGTGTCGTCGAGCGCCTGGCACCCGGCAGCTACCTGGTGATGTGCCAGCTGGTCAGCGAGGACCCCGAGGTCCGGGCCTTCGTCACCGAATTCATGGACCAGGCCACACAGGGCCACTGGGGCCGGGTGCGTCAGGAGAAGGACGTCGCCGCGCTGTTCGAGGGCCTGGACGTCCTGGAGCCGGGGCTGGTGGAGGTGTCCACCTGGCGGCCCGACAACGAGGTGGCGCCACGTCAACTGACTCAAGAATGGATCGAGTTCGGCGGAGTGGGCCGCCTGCCCTGACCGGCGGGCCGGTCAGGTGGCCGGGTAGCGGCGCTCCATCGTCTCCCTCAGCAGCGCGAGGGACTCCCGCGGGTCGAGGGCCTCGTCGGCCAGCCGGTCCAGGCTGACCCGGTACTCCTCCGTCTCGTCCCGGTCCTCCAGGAAGGTCGCGCTGCGTATCTGCTCCAGATAGACCACGTCGGGCAGGTCGGATCCGCCGAACCGCAGATAGGTCACCGGTATGGCCGGCGCGGACGCGTGCGTCACGTCCAGCGGCACGACCTGGACGGTGACGTTCGGCCGCCGGGCCATCTCCACGAGGTGGGCGAGCTGCTCGCGCATCACCTCACGGCTGCCCAGGACGCGCAGCAGCACCGACTCGTCGACGACGGCCCACACCTGCGGCGCGTCGGGCCGGTCGAGGAGCTCGCAGCGTCGCGTCCGCAGCTCCACCCGCCGCTCGACCTCCCGCGCCGACGCCGTCGGCAGCCCGCGCTGCACGACGGCACGCGTGTACTCCGGGATCTGCAACAGGCCCGGCACGTACTGGATCTCGAAGGTACGGATCGCGGTGGCCGCCTCCTGAAGTCCGACCAGGCGGTCGAACCACTCGGGCATCAGGCGCTTGTCGTACCGCTGCCACCAGCCCGGCTCGCCCGCCCGGCGCAGCAACTGGAGCAGCACGGACGCCTCGTACTCGCCGGCCCCGTACAGCTCCAGCAGGGCGCGGACGTCCGCCTCGGCGGGCGGACGGCGGCCCTTGCCCGCCTCGATCCGCGACAGCTTCGCCGGGCTGAAGCCGAGGGCCCGCGCGGCCTGCTCCTGGGCGAGGCCGGCGTCCTCCCGCATACCCGCCAACTGCACACCGACCAGCATTTTCAGCAAGGTCGGGGCGGGCTCGGCCCGGTTCAGATACGGTTCGAGGCGGGAGAGACGAGGCGACTCGGCTGACATCCTGACTCCCCGTTGACCGGCAGACGACAGACCGCATTATCGCACCCGAAGGCCTCCGTCCTACAACAGGTGGTCGAACTCCCCGCCCTTCGCCCCGGCGACGAACGCGGCCACCTCGGCCGGTGTGTAGACCAGGGCCGGGCCCTCGGGGTCACGGGAGTTGCGCACCGCGACACCTCCCCCCTCCAGCACGGCCAGCTCGACACAGTTGCCCTCGGCGTTGCTGTGACTGCTCTTGATCCAGCGGACGTCCAGCTCGCTCGCCCGCACTCCGTTCGGCACTGACGACACAGCACTCTCCTCGCTAGTACGCGCAATTTCCCGTGAAATTGCACGAGGACATCGTCAGCGTGGATAATAACGGTGTCGTCAACCGCACCCCCGCCGACCCGTCCTGACCTCGCCTCAGGGAGATGCCGTGTCATCACCTGCGCAGTTCCGGAGCCCCGAGTCCGTCCGCGACCCGGCCAGAACCGCCACACTGCACCTCACGGGCAGCCGCCAGGGCTTCAGCGAGGCACGGGACTTCACCCACCGCACCCTCGACGGCTGGCGCCTGGACCACTGCACCGACGACGCGCTCACCGTCGTCACCGAACTGGCCTCCAACGCCGTGCTGCACGGCCTGCCGGACGCCCTGCCGGACGCGCCCGCCGACGACACGGACGTACGGCTCAGGCTCACGCTGCGCCGTTCCCACCTGGTGTGCGCGGTGACCGACCCGAGCGACGAGCCGCCCGTCTACCCGCACATCGTCAACCCGCACACCGTCGACCCGCTGCTGGAGCACGGCCGCGGACTGCGCATCGTCGACGCCCTCGCGGAGCACTGGGGCTGGACCCGCCGCTTCCCCGAGGGCAAGACCGTCTGGGCCATGCTGCCGACCCGTTCCCACACCTGACCATGACTCCTCCCCCAAGACACGCACCGCTCGACCGCCTGGCCCACGTGCCGTGGCCCGAGATCAAGGACTCGACCGGCTGCGCCGCGGCCATCCCGTTCCTGCTCGCCGCCGTCGCCCGCGGCGACGCCGACACCGCCGGCTCCGCACTCGGCCAACTGCGCGGACGCATCTGCCAGTACGGATTCGTCGTCGGCCAGGCCACGGCGGCGACGGTGCCCTTCCTGTGGGAGCTCGTCCGGCTGCCGCAGGTCACCTGCCGGGTGGAGATCCTCCACCTGCTGAAGAGCATCGCCGCGGCCCGCCAGTGGGAGACCACGGCCGCCGCCTACCCGAAGCTCCTGCGCCGCCGCGACAACTACGTGGAGTGGGAGCGCGAGGCCCGGCACGCCGTCCACGCCGAGCGCGGCATCCTGCGCCACCTGCTCGACGAACCGGACCGGGAGATCGTCCGCGCCAGCAGGGAACTGGCCGCCACGCTGACCGACTGACACCCGCCGGCCCGCCGGACGCCGCACCACGTCGGGCGCGCTTCACCGTACGGCCCGGCCCGGCGAACGGGCCGAGCGCTCCGGGACGCCTGTGCGGTGCGGGACGCCTGTACGGTGCGGCGGCGACGCCCCGAGGAACACCGCTCCACGGGCCCCGGCCGCGTGCGCCAGCTAGGTTGTCCGCCATGAGCAACCTTGACCGCGCCCCCGTGCCCAGCGTGTGCGGCGGCCGCGGATTCGTCGTCGCCGAGCCCGTCCGCGAGCTGCTGAGCCCCCGGCACGTGAAGCTGGGAGAGGCGACCGAGGTGCGTCGGCTGCTGCCGAACCTCGGCCGGCGCATGATCGGCGCATGGGCCTTCGTCGACCACTACGGCCCCGACGACATCGCCGACGAGCCCGGCATGCAGGTCCCGCCGCACCCCCACATGGGACTGCAGACCGTCAGCTGGCTCCACGAGGGCGAGGTGCTGCACCGCGACTCCACCGGCAGCCTCCAGACCATCCGCCCGCGCGAGCTGGGGCTGATGACGTCGGGGCGGGCGATCAGCCACTCCGAGGAGAGCCCGAAGGCGCACGCCCGCTTCCTGCACGGCGCCCAGCTGTGGGTCGCGCTGCCGGACCCGCACCGGCACACCGCGCCCCGGTTCGAGCACCACCCGGTCCTGCCGACGGTCACGGCTCCCGGCCTCACCGCCACCGTGATCCTCGGCGACCTCGACGGCGCGACCTCCCCCGGCACGGCCTACACCCCGATCGTCGGAGCCGACCTCACGCTCCGACGCGGCGCCGACGTACGGCTGCCCCTGGTCCCCGACTTCGAGTACGGCGCCCTGGCCATGTCCGGCGAGGTCCACGTGGACGGCGTGCCCGTGCTCCCCGGCTCGATGCTCTACCTCGGCTGCGGCCGCACCGACCTCCCCCTGCGGGCCGAGTCGGACGCGGGGCTGATGCTGCTCGGCGGCGAACCCTTCGCCGAGGAACTGATCATGTGGTGGAACTTCGTCGGGCGGTCCCAGGACGAGATCGTACAGGCGCGCGAGGACTGGACGAAGGGCACCCGTTTCGGCGAGGTGCGGGGCTACGACGGGGATCCGCTGCCCGCGCCGGAGCTGCCGCCCACGCCCCTCAAAGCGCGGGGAAGGGTGCGCTGACCTGGGGTAATCGGGCTTCCGACCCACGGAGTTCCCAGGCCGCCCCGCCGCCGTTCCAGCCATAGGGATCTCTGGTGGCACGGGTCCCTCGGGCGCTGCCGCGGGGGCGCCTCCGAAGGGTCCGTGATTCCAAGGTGTGGGCATCTGTGAGCAGCTTTGGCCGGACGAATGCTGACCCAATGCTGACTTTACTGACGGGTCATCAAATGAGTAACGGCGGGGGGTGTTCACTCGCTGGGACACCGGCGTAGGAACAGAGCGGTAGCGACGTGCTGCCGGCTGACGCCGTCGTTCGAGTGGAATCAGGTTGTGGGGATGCGGTTGCAGGTGAACCACTCAGGCGTTTGTGGGCACCCAACAGGTTCCGACGACGGTGGGATGACTATCCGCTCCTCGGTCACGGCCGCCACGATGGCTGCTCGGCGCGCCGCCAGAAAGGACGCGCGTTCTGTTAGGGAGCGTCTCGTGCAGACAAGGAAACTGGGCAAGCCGGGACTGACCGTGTCAGCGATCGGCTACGGCGCGATGGGCACCGCCACCGGCTACGGACCCTCCGACAACACAGAGTCGATCACCGCGATCCGCCGCGCGTACGAACTCGGCGTCACCCACTTCGACACCGCCGAGATGTACGGCTGGGGCGAAGGCGAGAAGCTCCTCGGCCACGCCCTCGCGCCCATCCGCGACCAGGTGACGATCGCGAGGGTTCCGTGAGTATCTGACCGGGCTGCTGGCGCCGCGGTAGCGGAACAAGACGCTCACCTGCCTGGCAGGGGCGGAGCCGGTGGCTGGTGCGGGGATGCCGGGGGTGCAGGGGCTGCAGTTGTTCCTACGTGGTCGCGCTCAAGCCGCACCGCGGCACCTGGGCCCCGGCGGACCAGCCGCACACTCCCATCGAGGCCGCCCGCGCCCTGGCCTGGCGCGATGCCAAACGTCCCGGCGACTGGACGCCCGTGGAGCGTCACTTCCGCGACGGGCACACCGAGACCTGGTGGGCCGCTGATGCCCGCCTGGCCGGCTACGGACCCGACTCACCCTGCCGGCTGGTCGTGGCCACCACCGACCCGGCCGCCCTGCCGGAGAAGGCCACCTGGTACCTGGCCACCAGCCTGCCCCACCCCGACGCACCCCACGCCGCCACCAGCCCGCACCCGCCGGCCGACCTCGCCGAGATCGTCCGCCTCTACGGCCTGCGGCCGTGGATCGAGCAGAGCTACAAGCAGATCAAGGACGAACTCGGCCGGGCCGACTTCCAAGTCCGCTCCGACCGCGCCATCCGCCGCCACCAGACCCTGGTCAACTGCGCCTTCTCCTTCTGCTGGGACCAGTGGTTCGCCCCACCCGGACCCCTGGACGCCACCGCACCGGACCCGTGCCCCGACGAGGGGCCAGAGAGGGGGACCGGCCCCGTCCCTCCAGCCCCAACCGCCCTGCTGGCCCAAGGCCTTACGGGCCATCCGCTCCTGGCTCACCCCCGCCATCACCCTCACCCGGTGGTGGCGAGCCTGGACGGACACGGATCCACCCTCCGAACTCCAGGCCCTGATCGACGCGGTCACCAACGGACACGGCATTGACCTCTGCCGCCGGATCTAACGAACTACCAGTACCCAAGAGGACCGGGCAGCCGCCGAGCACCCACGCGGCGCTGGTGGTCGAGGTCTTGACGGCCCGCAAGTCCACCCGGCCGCTTCGTCCGCTCCGGGGTAGGCCATTACGGGCCTGCCGATCGGGTAACGCGGGTTCCGCTGCTCTGCGTTCACTGGACGGCTTCAAGGGCGGGTGGTCGTGGAAGATTTCGGTCGCCATGGCCAGCAGTGTCTCGCAGTCCTCGCCATCGATCGGGCAGACGACCATGGGAATAGTCATGCCGTCCTGCCCTTCGTCGCCCACGGCGCGAACGGCCTGAACCCTCTTTCACACGCAGCCGGCCACAGTGGTCGTCCCGCAGGGGTGGCGGGTGGCTTCGAATACCGGGCCGCGGGGCCAGGGCACGTCCGCACCGCGGTCTCCCCATGTGGCTTTCCACGTTCGGAGACCACGCGCGGTGCGTGGCATGAGGGCTGTGATCCTTCGTCTGTGACGGCGCCGATGAAGCGATCCGCGCAAGTCCTACGCCTTCCACGTCCCCGTCTCGCACTGGTCGAGCAGCGAGTCCACCACCCGCACCACGAACTCGGGCACGACGTCCGGGAAGTCGTGGCCGGTTCCTTCCGGGGTGTAGATCCTCCGTGCGCTGCTGGAGGTCGCAAGGAACCGTTCCCGCACGGTGAGGAAGAAGTGCCGTACCCGGGCTCTCTCCTGCGGATCGTCGACCGCGTCGAAGAGCGCGTCACCGCCCGTGAGGTCGCGTGGCGCCAGGAGCAGCAGGGGCAGGGCGCCGAGTTCGCCGTCATGGACGGCCGTGTGCCAGCCGTCTCTGGTGATGCCGCCCGGTGTCAGCTCTCGCAGGATCGACGCCGCCGCGCAGTTCGCCCTGGTCCGCAGTTCGATCGTCGCGAGGATCCGCGCGGGGTCGTCGGACGCCGGTGTCCCCTTCCGGCCGGCGAGGGGGTGGAGGCCGAAGAGGTGCCGCAGCGCGAGGACGGCCTGGTCCCTCGGGGCGCGGCGCATGCCCGGAAGCGCCGGGCCGAAGGCGACGGCGTCGGGCGGGGTGGGATCGAGGAGCACCAGACCGGCGACGAGGTCGGGGCGCCGCCGGGCGGCGTTGGCCATGAGCAGCCCCCCGAACGAGTGCCCTACGAAAACGTAGGGGGCCTTCTCGCCTGCCCGCTCGAGCGCCGTGAGCAGTTCGACGGCTTCTCCCGCCGTCGTGCGCGGGAAGGGGCCCAGGTCGCTCCATCCGGCTCCCGGACGGTCCACCAGGACCGAGCGCATCCGGGGCCGCGCCAGGGAGTGCAGCCGGTGCATGGCGTATCCGCCGGCGTGGCCGCCCGGCATCCAGACCACGGTGGGCCGCGGTCCGGACTCTCCCTCGGCCAGCACGTGTATGCGGTGGCCGCCTACGTCGACCATGCGCCCTGGGGGCGGATACCTGACCCGGACCCGCGCCACGTGCACCAGGTGGCGCAGCGATCCGAGACCGAGCGCGAGGGCCACGGCCCACAGCACACCGCCGAGGATCCGCCTGCCGGCCCCCAGGGTGACGCACCAGGTGCCCACGGCCGCCGGCAGGAGGGCGAGGGCCGACCCGGCCCCGTCGCGGCCGAGCAGCGCGAGCATCGTGTCGGTGACGCGTGTTCCCGGTCGCATGCCTGTCGCTCCGTCCCCGTCTTCGCGGCCGCGGTCGGCCGCCGCAGAGCTCAGCGACCGGTCGGACCATCGTCCCCCGGGAGTCCCGCGGGCGCCATGCGCAGTGCTGTTCGACCGGGGTGTCCGGCACGTGCGAGACGTGCCGCCACGTCTGCGACCACGTCGGCCTGCCGAGGCACGAGGTAGAAGTGGTCGCCGGGGAACGCGCGCAGGTCGAAGGAGTCCGGGGTGGTGAGGTCGGACCAGGCGCGGACGCCGTCGAGCGCGCAACTCGTGTCCTCCTGGCCGACGTAGGCGGTGAGGGGCGCCTTGACCGGGGTCGGCTGCGAGGGGTGGTAGCTCTCGATCAGCCGGTAGTCCGATCGGAGGGCGGGCAGCAGCAGCTCGCGCAACTCCGGGATGTCGTACGCCTCCGAGTGCATGTCTCCCAGGCGTCGGACGTGGGCGATCAGCGTGGCGTCGTCGGCCTCGTGCAGGGCGGCGCCTGCGGCCCGATGTGGCGCTTCGTGTGCGGACACCATGAGGTGCGCGGGGAGGATGCCGTGCGTCTCCAGACGCACGGCCACCTCGTAGGCGACGCAGGCGCCCATGCTGTGCCCGAAGAGCGCCAGCGGCCGATCGAGCCAGGGCCGCAGTGCCATGGCGATCGCGTCGGCCATGGCGGCCATGGACTCGATGCAGGGTTCCGCGAGCCGGTCCTGGCGGCCGGGGTAGCGCACGGCCAGCACCTCGACGTCCGCTGGGAGGAGTGCGGGCCAGGCGTGGAAGAGCTGGGCCGTGCCGCCGGCGTGCGGGAAGCACAGCAGCCGGAGCCTGGGCTCGGCCGCACGCCGGTGGACACGGAGCCACTTCTTCTCGTCGATGCCCCCCGTGGAAGTTCCGGTCACTGGCATCCGATCGGTCTCCCTGGAGGTGTCTCGGTGGGGCGTCTGTCCGTGGTGCGGGCTCAGCCTGCTTTGGCGGCGCTGCGGGGCTTGGCGGCGGGTTTGCTCCGTCCGCCGGTCTGTCCCGCGTTGGCCTGCGCGTGCGCCGGCCCGCCGGTCGCCGCTGCCTGCGGCGCGTGGAGGGCGCGCATCTCGGCGCTCACCTCGGCCGCGAGGCCGTGAATCTCCGCGCTGGCTTCGTGGACGGCCCGCTGCACTTCGAGCCCCAGGCCTACCGACGTTTTGACGATCCCCCGTACCAAGGGCTTGCCGACCCTCTTCACCAGGGACGCTGCAACCAGACCAATCAGGAAAGGAGGTACTACAGGCGGCATGGCGCGACATCCTTTTCTTCTGGCGGAGATAAGGAAAAAAGACGTGGAAAAGTACATGGTATTGGTCGTGAGGGAGACCGATAGGCATTCGCCGCGTTTTTCACCCGTTCGAGTGTGGCGTGGCATCTTGTCGATAATGGGAACGTCTGTCGGGCGGGCTCACTCGGACGGGGGACATCGTCCGGCGTGTCCCCGTTCGGCCACGGAAGGCCCCACCGCCGCCCTCGGCCGTGGTGGCACGATGACCGCCATGCACCGCCGACCCGTTTCATCCCCCAAGGCCCGGTCCCTCGCAGCCTCGGCCGTCGTGTCGGCTCTGCTGGCCGGCTGCGGCGGTGACGTGTCGTCGACGCGCACTCCGGTGGTCGTGGACGGCACCGTCACCATTGCCAGCGCCTCCGAGACGCCGAGTTTCCACCCGTACTCGCAGTTCGGCCTCTCCCTGGCTCCGTACGCGTACGACTCCTTGGTCTCGGTCGCGCCGGGCGGCCGGGTGGTGTCCGCCCTGGCCGAGAGGTGGCGGGCCGGGGCCACCTCGGCGCGTTTCACCCTCCGCGAGGGGGTGACCTGCTCCGACGGCACGGCCCTGACCGCCTCCGCGGTGGCACGGTCCCTGCGCTACGCCGGCGACCCCCGCAACCGTCTCGTCGGCGCCCGGACCGCCCTGCCCGGCGTGCCGTTCACGGTGTCGGCGGACGACGCGGCGCGGGAGGTGTCGGTGCGGACGGCGTCGTCGTACAGCTTCATCGTGCGGACGATCGGTCTGCTGCCCGTCGTCTGTCCCGCCGGGCTGGCGGATCCGGCGGCGCTGGACAGGAGCACCGCAGGCACCGGCCCGTATGTGCTGAGCGACTACGCCTCGGGAGGCCCGTACGTCTTCACTCGACGCGAGGGGTACGCCTGGGGGTCGCGGGGAGCGGGCAACGCGGCCCCGGGGCAGCCGGCGCGGATCGTGGTGAAGGTGGTCCCGCAGGAGGCCACGGCGGCGAACCTGCTGCTGACGGGCGGGGTGAACATCGCCATGGTGACCGGCCCGGACCGGGAGCGGCTGGCGGGCCACGGCCTGACGGCCGCCCAGGTGCCGACCGTGGTGGGGCTGACCTTCTTCAACGAGCGCTCCGGCCGGCCGCTGAGCGATCCCGCGCTGCGCCGGGCGCTGGTGGGCGCCCTGGACCGCAAGGGCCTGGCCAACGTGGCGATCGGCGGCGACGGGACGCCCGCGCGCCATCTCACCGCCCGCGACTCGCTCTGCCACGCCGACGTGGCCACCGGGAACGTGCCCTCGTCCGGCGCCGTGCGGGGGCTGCGCGCGGCGGGCTGGACGAAGAACGGACGGGGCCGATTGGTCAAGGGGGGCCGGCCACTGCGGCTACGGGTGCTCAGCAGCGGCGACTTCGGCTCCACCCTTCCGTCGGTCGCCGAGCTGATGGCCGTGACGTGGCGGGCACTGGGCGTGGACGTCGACCTCGTTGGCGAGAGCGGCAACGCGGTGGTCCACGCCATGTACGGGAGCGGCGACTTCGACGTCGTGGTCGGCAGCTCACCGGGGCCGCAGCTGCCCGCGCAGCTCGTCCCGTACTTCTCCGGCCCGCCGTCGTCGGGGAAGCTGAACTTCGCGCACGTCACCAACCCCGCGTACGACCGCCTCGTCGCCCGGGCCCTGCGCTCGCCCGGCGACACCGGCTGCGCGGAGTGGAACAGGGCCGCCGCGGCGCTCCTGCGCTCGGCCGACGTGCTGCCCGTCGCCGACGGCACCAGCACGGTGTACGGCCACCGGACGACGTTCCGCCTCGCGCCGGGGGGCCGGATCGTGCCGACCAGCATTCGCCTGCACCGGTAACCGTGGCGGACGCGCCGCCCGGGCTCCCGCCGGTCGAGGAGGTTCCCATGACGACCGTGTCCGCACGGCTCGGCGTCCGTCCCCGGGTCCCCCCGTGGGTCGTGTTCTGCGGCCGGCGCGCGGTCCGGCTGGTGGTGTCGCTCTTCGTGGTCGTCACCGCGTCCTTCGCGATGATCCGGCTGATCCCGGGGGACCCGGTGCGGGCCGCGCTGGGCGTGGACGCGCCGCCGGACCTGGTGGCGGCGAAGCGGCACGAACTGGGCCTGGACCGCAGCCTGCCGCAGCAGTACTGGGATCACCTTCCGCGCCTCGCCCGGGGCGACCTGGGGGTGTCGCTGGTGTCCGGCGAGCCGGTGGCCGACCTGGTCGGGGCGCGCCTGCCGGCCACGCTGCTGCTCGCGGTCCTGGCCTTCGTGTGCGTACTCGTCGTCGCCCTCCCCGGAGGGCTGATCGCCGCCGTGTGGACGCGCGAAGGGCGGCGCCCGCGGACGGAACTGGCGTTCACCGCGACCACCTCGGTCCTCGTGGGCGTGCCGGACTTCGTCCTCGCGACGGGTCTGACCGCGGGGCTGTCGGTGGCGCTGCCCCTGTTCCCCGTCGCCGGCGACCTCGGCCCCCGGTCCTGGGTGCTGCCCGTCATGGCGCTGGCGCTCGCTCCGACCGCGGTCCTGCTGCGGATCGTGCGGGTGGAGACGCTGAAGGTTCTCGCCGCGGACTACGTCCGCACCGCCCGCGCGAAACGGCTGTCCGCCGTCCGGCTCCACCTGTGCCATGTGGCGCCGAACGCGCTCACCGCCTCGCTGACGTACGCCGGCAACCTGTTGCCGGCCCTGATCGCGGGGACCGTGCTGGTCGAGAAGGTGTTCGCCTGGCCGGGCATCGGTTCGGCGATGGCGCAGTCCGTGGCCGCGCAGGACTACGCGGTCGTCGAGGCGTCGGTCCTGGTGCTGGGCTCGTCGGTCCTCGCGGTGAACTTCCTGGTCGATCTCGCGCTGGCGCTGCTCGACCCCCGATCGGTCATCCGGAAGACGTGATCCGATGGTGCTGTCCCCCGCTTCCCCGTCCCCCGTCCCCCCGTCCAGGCCGTCCGCCCCCCGCGGCCGGTCCCGCGCGTCCCGGTCGGGCTGGGCCACCCCCCTGGGCGTGACCACCCTGGCGATGCTCGTCTCGCTCGCCGTCCTGGCCATCGTCGGGGAAGTGCTGTGGGGGCAGCGGGCCGACCGGCCGGACCCGTCGGCGGTGCTGCGGGGACCCAGCGCGGAACACCTGCTCGGCACGGACCACCTCGGCCGCGACCAACTCGCCCGGCTGCTCTCGGCGACCTGGCCCTCCCTGCTGCCCGCCGTCACTGCCACGCTCCTCGGAGCGGTCGCGGGCATCACCCTCGGCGCGCTCACCGCCGTCGTGGGCCGGCGCGCCGCCCGCCTGCTGGGAGCCCTGATCAACCTCCTGCTGGCCTTCCCCGCGATCCTCGTCGCGATGTTCCTCGCGGCCCTCTTCGGGGCGGGCGCGGGAGGTGCGGTGATCGCGCTCGCTGTCGCCTCCGCACCCGGCTACGCCCGGATCGCGCAGACGCTCGCCGCCCAGGTGGCCGGGACCGACTTCATGGCCGCGGCACGCGTGCTCGGGCTGCGCCGTCACCGGCTCCTGCTGCGCCATGTGCTGCCCCACATCGCCGAACCGCTGCTGCTCAACACCACGGTCGCCGCTGGCTCGGCGCTCGTGGCGCTGTCGGGGCTGAGCTTCCTCGGACTGGGTGTGCGTCCCCCGGCGTACGACTGGGGTCTCCTGCTCAACCAGGGGCTGGACCGCATCTACACCGAACCGCTGCCGGCCGTGGCGCCGGGCATCGCGATCGTCTACGCCGCCGTCGCCTTCCAGTTGCTCGGCGAGATGCTGGCCGGAGCCGCCGCGCGACGAGCCCACCCGTGCCCGGAGGAAGAGCCCGCGGCCCGGCCGGCCCTCACCGGCCGCCCGGCGTCCGCGGACCACCTGCTGGAGGTGGACGACCTACGGGTCGACCTCCCCACCGCGAACGGGGTGGTCCGGCCCGTCCGCGGTGTGACCCTCGCCCTGCGGCGCGGGGAGATGGTCGGCCTGGTCGGCGAGTCCGGTTCCGGCAAGTCGATGACCGCGCTCGCGCTTGCCGACCTGCTGCCCGGCGGCGCCCGCGCGACCTGGAGCACCCACCGGTTCCTCGGCGCGGACGTCGGGTCGACAACCCGCAGGCAGCGGCGCGGGCAGCTGGCGACCGGCATGGCGTTGGTCTTCCAGAACCCGGCCTCCGCCTTCAACCCGTCGCTGCGCATCGGCACGCAGATGACGGAGGCCGTGCGCACGCACCGGGGCGTCCGCCGCGCGGAGGCCGTCGACCAGGCGCTGGACCGGCTGCACCGGGTCGCCCTGCCCGCCGGACGCCGGTTGCTCCGGTCCCGCCCCTTCCAGCTCTCCGGCGGTCAGCGCCAGCGCGTGGCGATCGCGACGGCGTCGATGATGCGTCCCGCCCTCCTCATCGCGGACGAACCGACGACGGCCCTGGACGTCACCGTGCAGCGGCAGATCATGGGGCTGCTCCACCGGGTCCGGGACGACGACGCCACGGCGGTCCTCCTCATCAGCCACGACATCGCCCTGGTCGCCGATGCCTGCGCCCGGGTGCTGGTCATGTACGGGGGCACGATCGTGGAGAACCTCCCCGCCGGCGAACTGGCGGCCGGGGCACGGCATCCGTACACGCGGATGCTCGTCGCCTCGATCCCCGACCTGGACGCGGCCCCCGGCCGCGCCCTGCGCGCCATCGAAGGGGGCCCGCCCGATCCGTACGGCACGGCCCCGGGCTGCGCGTTCCGCGAGCGCTGTCCCCACCGGCTGGAGCGGTGTGCGGTGGAGAACCCCGTGCTGTCCCCGCTGGGCCCGGGACACGAAGTGGCCTGCTGGCAACCGCTGCCCGCGCCGCCGTCCCGTGCGCGGCAGGGATCCGAGGAGGCGCAGAAGTGAGGACGGGGCCTGGACTGGAGTTGGACGAGGTCACCGTCCGCCACCACGGTCCGCTCGGGTCGGTCACGGCGGTGGACCGCGTGTCGCTGGACGTTCCCGCGGGCACGACGGTCGGCCTGGTGGGCGAGTCCGGGTCGGGGAAGTCCACGCTGGCACGAGCCGTCGTCGGGCTGGACCCGTTGTGCGGCGGACGGATCACCGTCGGAGGGCGGGAGTACGGCGGGCGCCGGGCGGCCGACCGGCGCGGGCTGGGGCGGCAGGTTCAACTGGTGTTCCAGGACCCGGACACGGCGTTGGACCCGCGCATGACGGTTCGGCAGTCGATCGCCGAAGCGGCCGGGGCGTTCGTCCGGCTGGATCGCCGCGACCGCGCACAGCGCGTGGCGGACCTGCTGGAACGGGTCGGTCTCGACGCCGGCTGCGCCGACCGGCTGCCGCGGCAGCTTTCGGGCGGCCAGCGCCAACGGGTCGCCGTCGCCCGCGCGCTCGCCGTGGACCCGGCGGTACTCATCGCCGACGAGATCACCTCGGCCCTCGACGTGTCGGTCCGGGCGGCGCTGCTCACGACGCTCCGGGACCTGCAGCGGCACATGGGCTTCGCCATGCTGTTCATCAGCCACGACCTCGCCGCCGTCCGCCACGTGTCGGATGCCGTCGCCGTGATGTACCTCGGCCGGATCGTCGAGACCGCCGCCACCGAGCACCTGCTGAGCGGCCCCAGGCATCCTTACACCCGGGTGCTGCTCTCCGCCGTGCCGCGTCTGCACGCAGGCGGACGCCCGGCAGTGGAACCCCTGCTCGCCGGGGAGCCGCCCGATCCCGCGTCGCCGCCGGCCGGGTGCCGCTTCCATCCGCGCTGCCCCGTCGGACCGGACCGGCGCCCCGGGCGGGACGTCTGCGTCCTGCAAGACCCGCAGGAGGACGCGACCGGCCGGCCGCATCGCGCCGCCTGCCACTTCCCGTACCTCGCCGACGTCCGCCTGCCCCAGGCGCGGAGCGTCCCCTGGGACGGGAACGGTACGGGGCCGGTGCCGTCCGGCGGTTGACGTGCCGGACGGCACCCGTGCCGCGACGAGCGGTCTACCGGCGGCCGCGGGCCGGCACCGAGCCGAGCTTGGCGCCAAGCACCGACAGGAAGGTCGGGAGCTTCGCCACCGCGGATTCGGGGACGGGGGTGACCTGGACGGTGTCCCGGACCACGTCTCTCACCACGAGTTTGTAGGTGCCGTCCTCGCGGACGAGTTCGGCTGCGTAGAGCAGTGTTTCCACCAGAGGTCCTTCAGTCGTGTCGTGCGACGGGGATCAGGCGCCGTCGAGCCAGGCGTTCCACGGCTCGGTGGCCGCCGCCTCGTCCGCGTCCTCGGCGAACAGGTGGTGGCCCAGCCAGATCGGCCAGTTCCAGGAACTGCCGTTGAAGAAGCGGTACAGCGCGTCAGGGGCCCGCAGGCCGAGGAAGTCGGCGTCCAGCCAGTCCACGACCACCTCCGTCGGGCCGCCGTCCGTGCCGGGCAGGGCGAGCGACAGCCGGTCGCCGACGGCCGAGTCGTCGGTGAGGCCGAGGCGTCGGCGCAGCGCGGCGAAGTCTGCCGGGTCGTCGGTACGCGCGGTGCGCGAGGCCCTGACGTAGACGGCGGGGCGGCCGGCGAAGTGGGTCAGGTACGCGGCGAGGGAGTGCTGGTAGAAGTCGACGTGCCGCTCGGCGGCGTCCGTCTTGGTGTCCCACTCCCAGGCGTCGTCGACGACCCCGGTGTGCACCCAGTGGATGCCCGTCCGCAGGCGGGTCGTGCCGCCGTCGGCGGGCTCGACGCGGTAGGTGAGCGTGTTCGAGAACCCTCCGTCCTGTTCCGACCGGACCGCGAAGTGGCGCGGCGGCTCCCACGCCACGACGGTGCTGTCGCCGCGCGTCACCTTCCCGCCGACGCGCGGTTCGACCTCCATGGGGTACAGCCAGCCGAGGTTGCCGGCGCCGGTGGCGACCGCGTCCCAGACCCGTTCGGGTGATGCGGACAGGTCCTGTTCCCGGCGGACCTCGAATTGTCGTGCCACGGGCACGTCTCCTTCGTCGTTCTTCATGGTCGGTGGGTGAGCGGAAGCGCGGTGAGCCGCCGCTGCAACGGGTTGGGCCGCCAGTCGAGGACCGCGCCGTCGGCCGGCCGCAGGTGCGGGAGCCGGCGGACCAGCGTGCCCACGGCGACCTCGGCCTGGAGCTTGGCCAGCGGTCCGCCGAGGCAGAAGTGGGGACCGTGGCCGAAGCTGAGGGGCCGGCTGCTGGAACGGGTCAAGTCGAGCCCGTCGGGGTCCTGGAAGCGCTCGGGGTCCCGGTTGGTCGCGGCGAGGAACAGGTACACCAGCTCGCCCTCGCGCAGTCTCCGCCCGCCGATCGTGAGGTCCTCGGCGACGACCCGGACGATCGCCTGGGTCGGCGTGTCGTAGCGGGCGAGTTCCTCGACGGCCGTGCGGATGAGCGCCGGGTCGGCGCGCAGCCGGGCCAGTTGGCCGGGGTGGCGCAGCAGGGCGAGCATGCCGTTGCCGATGAGGTGGGTGGTGGTCTCGTCGCCGGCGGTGATCAGGACGAAGCAGGTGGACAGCAGCTCGGAGTCGGTGAGCCGGTCGTCCTGGGCCTGGGTGGCGACCAGGGCGCTGATGAGGTCGTCACCGGGGTCGGCGCGGCGGCGGCGGACGAGCCCGGCGAGGTACCCCTCGTAACCGGCGATCGCCGCCTCGGACTTGTCGATGTCCTCGCTCAGCCGGCCGAAGCGCTGGAACCAGCTCTTGACCCGCGGGAGGTCCTCGGGCGGGATGCCGAAGAGTTCGCAGACGACGGCCAGCGGCAGCGGGGAGGCGACCGCCTCGATCAGGTCCATGGTCGGGCCGGCTGCGACCGCCTCGTCGATGAGCCGGTCCACGATCTCCTGCACCCGGCCGCGCAGGGCTTCGACCCGCCGGGCCGTGAAGGCCCGGTTGGCCAGCTTGCGCAGCCGGGCGTGGTCCGGCGGGTCGGTGTTGCTCATGACCCGGCCGAGCCGGTCGGTGAGCCGGCTGAACGCCTTCAGGTCGCCGCCGAGCGCGGTGCAGGCGCGAGTCATCCGGTCCCGGTCGCTGGAGAACCGGGGGTCGCCCAGTGCCGCCTCGACGTCGGCGTACCGGGTGAGGTACCAGATGCCCTGGGCGCTGCGGTGGACGGGGTCCTCGCGTCGCATGCGGGCGTAGAAGGGGTACGGGTCCCGGCGGGCCTCGGCCGTGAGCAGGGCCGCGGCGAGGTCGTCGGACCGGGCGAGGTCCGCGCCGTCGCGGTCCTCGTCGGTGGTTTCGGTCAAGTTCACCGCGGACCGCGCTACTGCTGGGCGTTCATGGCGTCGGCGAGGCTCTTGGGCCGCATGTCGGTCCACGAGCGCTCGACGTACTCCAGGCAGGCGGCGTGGGTGTCGGGGCCGTGGGCGACGGTCCACCCGGCGGGGACGTCGGCGAACTGGGGCCACAGCGAGTGCTGGTTCTCGTCGTTGACGAGCACGAGGAAGGTGCCGTCCTGGTCGTCGAACGGGTTGGTCATGGGTCAGTCCTTCTGGTCGGGGGTGGTGTCACCGGTGGCCTCGGCCAGGCGGGCGGCCAGGATCGGTCCGATCTGGGCCAGCGAGCCGGCTTCGGTCATCTTGTTGTGCCGGGTGGTGATGTCGTGGGACGTGATCCGGCCCGTGAGGTACGGGCGCCAGGTCGCGGGCCCGGCGTCGTTCCCGTCGCGATCGATGGTCGAGTTGAACAGCAGCAGGTCGCCGTCGAACACGGAGGGGACGAAGTCGACCGCCAGCTTCGCGTTGTTGATCATGATGTGGACGATGACTTCGATCTGCCGTTCCGTCAGGCCCTGCAGAGCGCTGCCCCGTCGGTTCAGGACCTCGGCGACTTCGGCGTAGGTCAGTTCCCGGTCGCCCAGCTCGTCGGGGTCGACGTCGAGCACGCCGACGAGCACGTCCCGCTCGGTGGGCACGGGCGTCTCCTCGAACTGCACGTCCTTCACCGGGTAGGCGTCGAGGACGGCCAGCAGCGCGGTCCGCTCGCCGCGCGCCTGCAACTCGCAGGCGAGGGCATGGGCGATCAGCCCGCCGGCGGACCAGCCGAGGAGCAGGTACGGGCCCTGGGGCTGGATCTTGCGGATCTGGTCGGCGTAGTCGGCCGCCATCTCCTCGATGGAGGTGGGCAGGGGTTCGGGGCGGCCGAGGCCGCGCGCCTGGATCGCGTAGACCGGGTGCTGGGGACCGATGTGGTTGAGCAGCCCGCTGTACGACCAGCTGATGCCGCCGCCGGGGTGGATGCAGAACAGCGGCGTGCCGGTCCCGCTCGACCGCAGCGGCAGGACGACGTCCAGCGCGTCCTCGGGGTCGTCCATGACCAGGCGCTCGCTGAGACCGGCCACGGTCGGCGCCTCGAACAGCATGCGCAGGCCCAGTTCCAGGCCGAGGGTCTCGCGGACGCGGGAGGCCAGGCGGGCGGCGAGCAGCGAGTGTCCGCCCAGATCGAAGAAGTTGTCGTCGATGCGCACCTGTTCCCGGCCGAGGACCTCGGCGAAGAGGTCGCACAGGAGCTGCTCCCGCGGCGTCCTCGGGCCGCGTCCGGCGCCGGTCGCCCCGTACTCGGGGGCGGGCAGGGCGGCCCGGTCGAGCTTGCCGTTGGCGGTCAGCGGCAGCGTGTCCAGGGTGACGAACGCCGCCGGCACCATGTAGTCGGGCAGGTCGCGGCGCAGGCGCCCGGCGAGCTCGGCCGTCTCGGGCGCGCCCTCGGGCGCGGGCACCAGGTACGCGACGAGCCGCTTGTCGCCGGGCCGGTCCTCGCGGGCGACGACGGCCGCCTGGGCGACGCCGGGGCAGCTCGCGAGGATCGCCTCGATCTCGCCGGGCTCGATGCGCAGTCCCCGGAGCTTGACCTGGTGGTCGGTGCGTCCGGCGAACTCAAGGATGCCCTCGGACGTCCACCGTGCCAGGTCGCCGGTGCGGTAGATCCGGCTGCCGGGCGGCCCGAACGGGTCGGCGGTGAAGCGCTCCGCCGTCAGGCCGGGCCGGCCGAGGTAGCCGCGGGCCACACCGGTGCCCGCGAGGTACAGCTCGCCGACCAGGCCCGCGGGCGCCGGGCGCAGACGCGCGTCGAGTACGTAGGCGCGCATGTTCGCCATGGGACGGCCGATCGGCACGGTCGCGGCGTGCTCGGGGAGGTCGCGCACCGGGTGGCAGGTGGCCAGGGTGGTCGCCTCGGTGGGCCCGTAGCCGTCGATCACCTCGATGCCGGGGCAGGCCCGGAGCACCCGGGCGACGGCTGCAGGGGAGACCACGTCACCGCCGGTCCACACCTCCCGCACCCCCGCGAGCAGGCCCGGCCGCTCCTCGGCGACCAGACGGAACAGGCCCGCCGTCAGCCACAGTCCGGTTACCCGGTGCCTGCTGATCGTGTGCTGCAGCAGGTCGAGATCGAGCCGCTCGGGCGGTGCGACCACGACCGTGCCGCCGCTCAGCAGCGGCACCCACAGCTCGTAGGTCGAGAGGTCGAAGGCGGTCGGGGAGTGCATGAGCACCCGCTCGTGTCCACCGTCCCGCCACTCGGGCGAGAGCGCGAGGCCCACGACGTCCCGGTGGGTGACGGCCACGCCCTTCGGCCGGCCGGTCGAGCCGGAGGTGTACATCACGTACGCCAACTGCTGCTGATCGCAGTGCACTTCGACGTCGGACGAGTCGTACTCACCGTCGATCAATGTGGTCAGCGCGTCCTCGGTGAGCACCAGCGCGGCCCCGCTCTCCTTGAGGATCAGCTCGGTCCGGGTCTGTGGGAAGCGCGAGTCGAGGGGCACATAGGCGCCGCCCGCCTTGGTGATCGCCAGGAGCGCCACGACCAGGTCCGCCGAGCGGTCCAGCAGCACCGCGACCGGTGTCTCCGGTCGTACGCCCTGGCGGATCAGTGCCCGCGCGAGACGGTTGGACCGCTGGTCGAGTTCCCGGTACGTCAACTCGGTGGCGCCCGCCACGACGGCCACCGCGTCCGGGGTGGCGCGCACCTGGCGGGCGAACAGCTCCGGCAGCGCGGCCCCGGGCAGCTCGGCCGGGACGCCGGTGGACGCGGACAGCAGCCGGGCGCGTTCCTCGTCCGACAGGATGTCGATCCGGCTGATCGGCCGGGCGGGGTCGTCGACCGCCGCGCGCAGCAGCCGTGCCCAGCGGGCGAACAGCAGCTCCACGGTGGCCGGTTCGAACAGGTCGGTGGCGAACTCCACCGCGCCGACCAGGCCGTCGGGTCCGCCGTCCGCACGGAACCACTCGGCGAGGCTGAACGTCAGGTCGACCCGCGAGGTCCCGGTCGACGCCTCCAGGTGGCCGGTCGACAGCCCCGGCAGTGCGAATTCGCCCACCGGCGCGTTCTGCAGGGCCAGCATGACCTGGAACAGCGGGTGGTGGGAGAGCGACCGGGCCGGGTTGACCACCTCGACCAGGTATTCGAAGGGCACGTCCTGGTGGTCGTAGGCGGCGAGCGCCTTGTGCCGCACCCGGTCGAGCAGTTCGGCGAAGCCGGGGTCGCCGCTCGTGTCGGTGCGCAGCACCAGCGTGTTGACGAAGAAGCCGACCAGGTCGTCCAGCGCCTCGTCGGTGCGGCCGGCGATGGGGCTGCCGATCGGGATGTCGCTGCCGGCGCCGAGGCGGGTGAGCAGCGCGGCGAGACCGGCCTGGAGCACCATGAACATGCTGGCGCCGCGCGCGGCGGCCAGGTCGCGCAGTGCCTGGTGCAGGTCCGGGTCGAGCGCGACCGCCACGCGGTCGCCCCGCTGGGTGGCGACCGGGGGACGGGGCCGGTCGGCGGGCAGCAGCACCTGCTGCGGGATGCCCGCCAGCTCGTCCTTCCAGTAGGCCAGTTGCCGGGCGAAGAGGCTGTCCGGGTCGGCGGTGTCGCCGAGCAGGTCGCGTTGCCAGCAGGTGTAGTCGGCGTACTGCACCGGCAGCGGGGACCAGTGCGGCTCCTCACCCCGGCAGCGCGCCGTGTAGGCGGCCGCGAGGTCGGCGGAGAGCGGTCCCATCGACCAGCCGTCGGCGGCGATGTGGTGCACCACGACCAGCAGGACGTGCCGGTCGGGCGCGAGCGCGTACAGCTCGGCCCGGAGCGGCGGCTCGGCCGCCAGGTCGAAGCCCCGCCGTGCCGTCGCGGCCAGCCGCTCGGCCAGCCGGTCCTCGGCGAGCGCGATCACCGGCAGCTCCGGGTACGCCTGCTCGGTGCTCAGTACGACCTGGTACGGCACGCCGTCCGTTTCGCGGAAGACCGTCCGCAGGCTCTCGTGCCGGGCGATCACGTCCACGAGCGCGGCGTGCAGGGCCGGGCGGTCGAGCGCGCCGGTCAGGCTCAGCGCGAGCGGCATGTTGTAGGTGGCGCTCGCCCCGTCCATCCGGTGCAGGAACCACAGGCGGCGCTGGGCGAAGGACAGCTCCACGCGGTCGGGGCGCGGCCGGGCGGTCACCGCGGGCCGCGCCGCGCCGGAGCCGTCGAGGCGGGCCGCCAGGCCGGCCACGGTCGGCGTCTCGAACAGCGTACGGACGTCCAGTTCGGCGCCGAGGGTCGCGCGGACGCGGGCGGCCAGGCGGGTGGCCAGCAGCGAGTGTCCGCCGAGGTCGAAGAAGCTGTCCTCGACGCCGACCTGGGCCAGGCCCAGCAGCTCGGCGAACAGCTCGGCGAGGAGCTGTTCCTGCGGGGTGCGCGGCGCCCGTGCGGTCCCGGCCGTCCCGAGGTCGGGCGCGGGCAGCGCGCGGCGGTCGAGCTTGCCGCTGCCCGTCAGCGGCAGTGCCCGGAGCGCCACGAAGGCCGACGGGACCAGGTAGTGGGGCAGTCGCCCGCGCAGCCATTCCCGGAGTTCGCCGATGAGGGCGCCGGTGCCCCGGCTGCCGGTCGGGCGGTTGGTCAGCGACGACAGGGGCCGGGAGGCGGTGACGGCCGGCCGGTAGGGCTCGACGGGGGCGCCGTGACCCGCCCGCGGGTCGGCGAGGACGATGTCCACGGCGTCGTCCTGCGCGGCCGACCAGGTGACGCCCACCCAGAGGCCGAACTCCTGCCCGAGGGCCGCGAAGTCTTCCGGGTCGGGCAGTGCGCTGTCCTCCGGGCCGTGCAGCCGTTCCAGCAGCCCGGCGAGCGAGTCGTCGCCGTCCTGTACGGCCCGGGCCAGCGCGGCCTCGCGCGCCACGCGGCGGTTCGGCACCCCGGTGATCCGCAGCAGGTCCGCGTGCGGCCGGGCGAGCAGCTCGCGCAGCTCGTCCGTCCCGGTGACCTGCCGCCCCCACTCCAGCTCGGCCGTCCGGCGGGGGGCGGCCGGGGCGACCGGCGGCTTGTGCAGCGTCACGTCGTACCGGTAACGGGTCAGCTCGTTGTGATGGCGGCCCCGCTTGACCTCGACGCTCACCGCGCCGATGTCCGTGCCGCGCTCGCGCAGGACGGTGAAGAAGTCCGGGTCGACCAGGAGTTCCTTCTCGACCCTGACGGCCTGCTCCACCGCCCGGCGCACCGCCGAGAGGTCACCGTCGGCGCCGGTCCGGTGCAGTTGGACCGCGGTGGCCAGCGGGCGCAGCAGCCGCAGGTTGCGCACGTCGCCGACGAAGAGCGTGCCGCCGGGCGCGAGCAGCTCCATCAGCTTCCCGATCACGTCCGCGAGGTAGTCGGCGGACGGGAAGTACTGCACCACCGAGTTGATCACGATGGTGTCGAAGTGCCCGGCCGGCAGGCCGTCGGTGTCGTGCGCCGGGCGGACCTGGAGCACGGTCCGCCCGGCCAGATCGTCCCGGCGGGCGACCTGGGCGGTCAGCGCGTCGATCGCCGTGGCGGAGAAGTCCGTCGCCCAGTAGGTCTCGCAGTGCGGGGCGATCCCCGAGAGCAGCAGTCCGGTGCCGACGCCGATCTCCAGGACCCGACGGGGGCGCAGGGCCAGGATGCGGGTCACGGTGGCGTCCCGCCATTCCCGCATCTGCTCGACCGGGATCGGGCTCGTGTCATAGCTGCTGTTCCAGCCGACGAAGTTCTGGCCGAAGCCTGCTTCCTCCGGCGTGATGGGCAGGGCGTCGTAGATGTCCCGCCACTCGCTCACGTGGTCCGTCTCCAGGCCGCTGTCTCGGCCCTCTTCCTGGTGCGGGACGACGTAGCCTACGAGCCGGTTTTCCTGGGCGAGGACGGCGGCCCGGGCGACGGCGGGGTGTTCGGCCAGCACCGCCTCGATCTCGCCGGGCTCGATCCGGAAGCCGCGCACCTTCACCTGGTCGTCCGCACGGCCGACGTACTCCAGCTCGCCGCCGGCACGCCAGCGCACCAGGTCTCCGGTGCGGTACATGCGCTCCCCCGCGCCGAACGGGCAGGCGACGAACCGCCCGGCCGTCAGGCCCGGCCGGTTCAGGTACCCGCGCGCCAGGCCCGCGCCCGCGACGTACAGCTCCCCCGCCACGCCCGGCGGCACCGGTCGCAGCCGCTCGTCCAGCACGTACACCCGGGCGTTGGCGATCGGACGGCCGATCGGCGGCACGCCCGTGCCGGGTGCCAGCGGGTCGCTCATGGTCGCGCACACCGTGGTCTCGGTCGGTCCGTAGGCGTTGACCATGCGGCACCCGGACGCCCAGCGGTCCACCAGCTCCGGCGGACACGCCTCGCCGGCCACCACCAGTGTCGACAGCCGCACCGAGTCCTCCGGCACGGCGGCGAGGACGGACGGGGGCACGGTCGCGTGGGTGAGCGCCAGGTTCCGGTCGGCCAGCGCGGCGACCGGGTCCGCCGTCGGCGGCAGCACCAGGGCGGCGCCGCGCAGCAGCGCGGTGCAGATCTCCGACACCGAGGCGTCGAAGCTGGGCGAGGCGAACTGCAGCACGCGGCTGCCGGGTTCGATCGCGAAGCGCTCGATCTGCGTCGCGACCAGGCTCGCGATGCCGCCGTGGCCGACGACGACGCCCTTGGGGCGGCCGGTCGACCCCGAGGTGTAGATCACGTAGGCCGGGTGCCGGACGTCGAGCGCGACCGCGGGGTCGGTCCCGGGCCACGCGGACACCTCGGTCACCAGCGCCGGGTCGTCGACCACCAGGGCCGGCCGGGCGTCGTCCAGCATGTACGCGATCCGCGCCGCCGGGTACGCCGGGTCCACCGGCAGGTACGCGGCCCCGGCCTTCAGCACGCCCAGGACGGCCACCACGGACTCCACCGAGCGCGGCAGGGCCACGGCCACGATCTGCTCCGGCCCGACGCCCCGGTCGATCAGCGCGTGCGCGAACCGGTTGGCGCGGGCGTTGAGCTGCCGGTACGTCACCTCGGTGTCGCCGCACGCCAGCGCCACCGCGTCGGGTGTCGCGGCCACTTGCGCCGCGAACGCCTGCGGCACCGGGACGGCCGCCACCTCCCGCTCGGTGTCGTTGACCCACTCCAGCAGGCGGTGCCGCTCGTCGGCGCCGAGCAGTTCGATCGCGCCGATCGGCCGGTCCGGGTCGGCGGTGACGGCTTCCAGGAGGCGCGTCCAGCGCGCGGCGAGGGCCGTGACCGTGGAGCGGTCGAACAGGTCGGTGGCGTACTCCACCGCGCCGACGATCCCCGCCGGGCCGCCGTCCGGGCCGGACCTCTCGACGAGGCTCACGCCGATGTCGAACTTGGCGGTCCTGGTGTCCACCGCGTAGGTGGTGACGTCCAGGCCCGGCAGGGAGAAGCGGCCCATGGGAGCGTTCTGCACGGCCAGGATGGTCTGGAACAGCGGGTGGTGGGAGAGGGACCGGGACGGGTTCAGGACCTCCACGAGGTGCTCGAACGGCACGTCCTGGTGCGCGTACGCCGACAGCGCCGTCTCCCGCACCCGGGCCAGCAGCTCGGTGAAGCTCGGGTCCCCGCTCGTGTCGGTGCGCAGCACCAGCGTGTTGACGAAGAACCCGACCAGGTCGTCCAGCGCCTCGTCGGTCCGTCCCGCGATGGGGCTGCCGATCGGGATGTCCGTGCCGGCCCCCAGCCGCGTGTACAGCGCTGCCAGCGCCGCCTGGAGCACCATGAACAGGCTGGCGCCCGAGCGGCGCGCCACCTCCAACAGGGACGCGTGCAGTTCGGGGCTCAGCTCCAGAGCGACATGGTCCCCGTGCCACCCGGCCACGGCCGGCCGGGGCCGGTCGGTGGGCAGCCGGAGCAGCTCCGGCAGGTCGGCGAGCTGGTGCTTCCAGTGGTCGAGCTGCTCGGCGAACCGGCTGCGGCGGTCGGCTGCGTCGCCGAGCAGGTCCCGTTGCCACAGCGTGTAGTCCGCGTACTGCACCGGCAGGGCGCGCCAGTGCGGCGTGCGGCCCTCGCACCGGGCGGTGTACGCCTCGGCCAGGTCGCGGGCCAACGGGCCGGTCGACCAGCCGTCACCGGCGATGTGGTGCATCACCAGCAGCAGGACGTGCCTGTCCGGCGCAAGGGCGAACAGCTCCGCCCGCAGGGGCGTCTGGTCCTCCAGGTCGAACGGCAGCCGGGCGAACTCGGTCATTCGCTCGGGGAGGTCCGCCTCCGAGATCTGGATCAGCCGCGTCCGGGGCCGGGCCACGGCCGGGTCGAGGACGAGCTGGCGGGGTACGCCGTCGACCTCCGGGAAGACCGTCCGCAGGCTCTCGTGCCGGGCCACCACGTCGGCCAGCGCCGCGTCCAGCGCGGCCCGGTCGAGCGTCCCCGTCAGCCGGAGCGCGAGCGGGATGTGGTAGGTCGCGGCGGCGCCGTCCATGCGGTGCAGGAACCACAGGCGGCGCTGGGCGAAGGACAGCGGCACCGCCTCCGGCCGCTCGCGCCGGGTCAGTGCCGGGCGGGTGCGGCCGGCCTCGGTCAGCGTCTCGGCCAGGCCGGCCACGGTGGGCGCCTGGAAGAGGGCGCGCAGTCCCATCTCCACGCCGAGCACCGAACGCACCCGTGCGGCCAGCCTGGTGGCGAGCAGGGAGTGCCCGCCCAGCTCGAAGAAGTCCTCGTCGACACCGACCCGAGGCACGCCCAGCACCTCGGCGAACAGCTCGCACAGGATCTGCTCGCGCGGTGTGCGCGGCGCCCGGCCGCCGGCGGCCGTGTCCGCCGCGGGCGCGGGCAGCGCCGCCCGGTCCAGCTTCCCGTTCGGCGTCAGCGGCAGCGCGTCCAGCAGCACGAACACGGACGGCACCAGGTAGTCGGGGAGCCGGTCGCGCAGGTGCGCCGCCAGCTCCGCGGGGCGGACGGCGACGCCGGGACGGGCCGCGGCGTAGCCGACGAGCCGGTCGTCCCGGGCGAGCACGGCGGCCTGGGCGACGTCCGGGTGCTCGGCCAGCGCCGCCTCGACCTCTGCGAGCTCGATTCGGAAGCCGCGCACCTTCACCTGGTCGTCGGCACGGCCGACGTACTCCAGCTCGCCGTCGGTGCGGCGGCGCACCACGTCCCCGGTGCGGTACATCCGCACACCCGCAGGGCCGAACGGGCAGGCGACGAACCGCCCGGCCGTCAGGCCCGGCCGGTTCAGGTACCCGCGCGCCAGACCGGACCCGGCGACGTACAACTCCCCCGCGACACCGGGCGGCACGACACGCAGCCGCTCGTCCAGGACGTACACCCGGAAGCCCGCGACCGGCCGGCCGATCGGCGGCGCGCCGGAGCCCGGGGACAGCGGGTCGCTCATGGTCGCGCACACGGTGGTCTCGGTCGGACCGTAGGCGTTGATCATGCGCCTGCCCGGCGCCCAGCGGGCGACCAGCTCTGGCGCGCACGCCTCACCCGCGACGACCAGGGTGGTGGCCGTGAGGTCGGCGCCGTCCACCGCGGCCAGGGCCGACGGCGGAAGGGTCACGTGGGTGACGCCGAGCCGGCGGTCCGTCAGGGCCTCCAGCGGGCTGTCGAACGGGGCCAGGACGAGCGCGGCTCCGGTGAGGACGGCGCCGCACAGGTCCCAGAAGGACGCGTCGAAGCTGGGCGAGGCGAACTGGAGCACCCGGCTGCCCGGCGCCACGCCGAGCCGGTCGGCCTGCGTCGCCACCAGGCCGGACACGCCGGCGTGGCTCACCACCACGCCCTTGGGGCGGCCCGTCGAACCCGAGGTGTAGATCACGTAGGCCGGGTGCCGGGCGTCCACCGCGACACCCGGATCGGTCTCCGGCAGGCCGGCGGCGCCGGCCACCAGGGCCGGGTCGTCGACGACCACCGTCGGCCGCGCGTCGTCCAGCATGAACGCGATCCGTGCCGCCGGGTACGCCGGGTCCACCGGCAGGTACGCGGCCCCGGCCTTCAGCGCGCCCAGGACCGCGACCACCGACTCCACCGACCGCGGCAGCGCCACCGCCACGACGTGTTCCGGGCCCACGCCCCGCGCCCTGAGCGCGTGCGCGAACCGGTTCGCCCGGGCGTCGAGCTGCCGGTACGTCAGCTCGGCGTCCCCGCACACCAGCGCGACCGCGTCCGGCGTCTGTGCCGCCCGGGCCGCGAACAGCGCCGGCAGGCTCAGCCCTGCGGCCGCGTCCCCGGCGGCGGGCAGCAGCTCGCGGCGCTCCTCGGCGGACAGCAGGTCGATCCCGCCGATCGGCCGGTCCGGCGCGGCGACGACGGCGGTCAGCAGCCTGGTCCAGCGGGCGGCCAGTGCCTCGACCGTCGCGCGGTCGAACAGGTCGGTGCTGTACTCGACCGCGCCGCTGAGCCCGGCCGGCGCGCCGTCCGGCCCGTGCTCCTCCGCGAACCCGAAGGTCAGGTCGAGCCGTGCGGTCCCGGTGAGCACGGGGATGCCGGTGACCCTGAGACCCGGCAGGTCGAAGTCGCCACCCGGTGCGTTCTGCACGACCAGGCCGGTCTGGAACAGCGGGTGGTGGGAGAGGGACCGGGACGGGTTCAGCACCTCCACCAGGTGCTCGAACGGCACGTCCTGGTGCGCGTACGCCGACAGCGCCGTCTCCCGCACCCGGCCCAGCAGTTCGGTGAAGCTCGGATCGCCACTCGTGTCGGTGCGCAGCACCAGCGTGTTGATGAAGAACCCGACCAGGTCGTCCAGCGCCTCGTCGGTCCGCCCGGCGACCGGGCTGCCGATGGCGATGTCCGTGCCGGCGCCCAGGCGCGTGTACAGCGCGGCGAGCGCGGCCTGCAGCACCATGAACAGGGTCGCGCCCGAGCGGCGCGCCACCTCCAGCAGGGACGCGTGCAGTGCGGCGTCGATCCGCAGTTCCAGCAGGTCGCCGCCGTACGACATGGTGGCCGGGCGCGGCCGGTCAGTGGGTAGCGGCACCTGCTCGGGCAGCCCGGCCAGCGCCTCCTTCCAGTAGGCGACCTGGCGGGCGAAGAGGCTGTCTTCGTCGTGCTCGTCACCGAGGACCTCGTGCTGCCACAGGGTGTAGTCGCCGTACGTCACCGGCAGCGGCGGCCAGGCGGGCGCCCCGCCGCCGCGCCGGCTGGTGTAGGCGGTGGCCAGGTCGCGGGCGAGCGGGCCCATGGACCAGCCGTCGCCGACGATGTGGTGCATGACCAGCAGCAGCACGTGCTCGTCGGGGGCGAGGGCGAACAGCTCGGCGCGCAGCGGCACTTCCCGGGTCAGGTCGAACGCCCGCACCGCAGCGGCGCGCAGCAGGGCGGGCATCTCCGCCTCGCCGGCCGCGCGCACGGTCAGCGGGACGGGGACCTCGGCGGTGTCCACGACCCGCTGGCGCGGGATCCCGGCGGTGTGCGGGAAGACCGTGCGCAGGGTCTCGTGCCGGGCCACCACGTCGGCCAGCGCGGCGCTCAGCGCGGCCCGGTCGAGGTCGCCGGAGAGCCGCAGGGCGAGGGGCATGTGGTATGTGGCGCTCGGGGCCCCGAACTGCTGGAGGAACCACAGGCGGCGCTGGGCGAAGGACAGCGGCATGGCCTCGGGACGTGGCCGGGGCACCAGGGCCTTGCGTGCGGCGCCTGTGTCGTGCAGCCCAGCGGCCAGTCCGGCGGGGGTCGGGTGCCGGAACAGGGAGCGCAGCTCCAGTTCGACGCCGAGCGTCGCGCGGACCCGCGAGACCAGCCGGGTGGCGAGCAGGGAGTGCCCGCCGAGGTCGAAGAAGCCGTCGTCGACACCGACCCGCGGCACGCCCAGCACCTCGGCGAACAGCTCGCACAGGATCTGCTCCTGCGGTGTGCGCGGCGCCCGGCCGCCGGCGGCCGTGTCCGCCGCGGGCACGGGCGCGGGCAGCGCCGCCCGGTCCAGCTTCCCGTTCGGCGTCAGCGGCAGCGCGTCCAGCAGCACGAACGCGGACGGCACCAGGTGGTCCGGGACCCGCTCGCGCAGGTGCGCCGCCAGCTCCGCGGCGCTCGCCACGGTCGCGGCCGGCGGGACGACGTAGGCGACGAGCCGGTCCTCCCGGGCCAGCACCGCGACCTGGGCGACCGACGGGTGTGCGGCCAGCTCGGCCTCGATCTCGCCGGGCTCGACCCGGAACCCGCGGATCTTCACCTGGTGGTCCGCCCGGCCGGCGAACTCCAGCTCGCCGTCGGCCCGCCAGCGGACCAGGTCGCCGGTGCGGTACATCAGGGCGCCGCCCGGACCGTAGGGGTCGGCGACGAACCGCGTGGCGGTGAGCCCGGGCCGGTTGAGATAGCCGCGGGCGAGACCCGCCCCGGCGAGGTACAGCTCACCCAGCACGCCGGGGGCGACCGGCCGCAGCGCCGCGTCCAGCACGTACGCCCGGCAGTTGGCGATCGGGCGGCCGATCGGTACCGGCAGCGGGCAGTCGGCGGGGTCGGCCGGGAGCGGGTAGGCGGTGATCACATGGGTCTCGGCGGGGCCGTAGTGGTTGTGCAGTGCCCGGCCCGGCCTCCGGGCCGCGAAGCGGCGTACGCCACCACCGAGCCGCATCGCCTCGCCGGCCTGCGCGATCAGCCGCAGCCTCGGCAGCGCGAGACCAGCCTCCTCGGCGGCCTCGGCCAGCGCCTCGATCACCAGGTTGGGCGCGAACAGCTCCTCGACCTCGTGGCGGTCCAGCCAGCGGGCGAAGAGCTGGGCGCTGCGGCGCTGCTCCTCGGTCGGCACCACCAGGGTCTTGCCGTATAGCAGCGCGGAGAGCGTCTCCTGCACCGAGACGTCGAAGCTGAGGGCGGTGAACTGCGCGGTGCGCGTGCCGGGTGCGCCGCCGACGGACCCGTGGTGCCAGGCCAGCAGGTTCAGCAGGCCGGCGGCGGGCATCACGACGGCCTTGGGCCTGCCGGTGGAGCCCGAGGTGTAGATGACGTACGCGGGGTGGCGCGGGTCCGCGGCGACGGCCGGATCGTGCTCCGGCCAGGACTCGTCCGGTACGACGGCCCCGAGGTCGTCGAGCACCACGGCCGGGCGTGCGTCCCGCAGCATGTAGGCGATCCGGGTGGCCGGGTAGTCCGGGTCGACCGGCAGGTACGCCGCGCCCGTCTTGAGTACGGCGAGGACGGCGACGACCAACTCGGCGGAGCGCGGCAGTCGCAGGGCCACGACCTGCTCCGGCCCGGCCCCGCGCGCGATCAGTGCGTGCGCCAGGCGGTTGGCCCTGCGGTTCAGCTCCCGGTAGGTCAGCACGGTGTCCTCGAACACCAGCGCCGGCGCCTCGGGAACCGCCCGGACCTGCGCCTCGAACAGGGCGGGCAGGGTGGCGGCGGGCACCGGGCGCGCGGTGTCGTTGCGCGCGACCAGCAGGTCGTGCCGTTCCTCGGCGGTGAGGACGTCGATCCGGCTCAGCGGCCGGCCCGGGTCGGCGGTCACCGACGCCAGCAGACGCAGCCACCGCGTGAGCAGTGCCTCGACCGTGGCGGCGTCGAAGAGGTCGGTGCTGTACTCGACCCGCCCGACGATGCCGTCGGCCGGTCCGCCGGTGCCGCCGCGCTCCAGCAGGTGGAAGCCGAGGTCGAACATGGCCGTCGGCGTCCGCACCGGGACGATCTCGACGGCCAGGCCGCTCAGGGCGAACTCGGTACCGGGCACGTTCTGCAGCGCGAGCAGCACCTGGAACAGCGGCTGGCGGGCGAGGGACCGGGACGGATTGCACGCCTCGACGACGTGTTCGAAGGGCAGGTCCTGGTGCGCGTAGGCGCCCAGCGCGCCCTCCCGGACCCGGCCGAGCAGCTCGGCGAAGGTCGGGTCGCCGCTGGTGTCGGTGCGCAGGACCTGGGTGTTGACGAAGAAGCCGACGAGGTCGTCCAGGGCCTGGTCGGTCCGCCCGGCGATCAGGCCGCCGATCGGGATGTCCTGCCCGGCGCCGAGTTTGTCCAGCAGGGCCGCCAGCGTGGCCTGGAGCACCATGTACACGCTGGCGCCGTGCTCCCGGCCCAGACGGACCAGGCCGGCGTGCAGGTCGGCGTCCAAGCTGATCGGAAGCCGGCCCCCGGACCAGGAGGGGGTCGCGGGGCGGGGGCGGTCGGCGGGGAGCCGGATCTGCTCCGGCAGGTCCGCCAGCCGCTCCGTCCAGTAGGTCCGCTGGCGGGCGAACAGGCTGTCCGGGTCGGCCGGGTCGCCGAGCAGCTCGCCCTGCCACAGGGTGTAGTCGGCGTACTGCACGGGCAGCGGTGCCCACCGCGGCTCCTCGCCCTCGCGGCGTGCCGCGTACGCGGTGGCCAGGTCGGCGGCGAGCGGGCCCAGCGACCAGCCGTCGCCGGCGATGTGGTGGATCACCAGGAGCAGCACATGGTCGTCCGCCGCGACCCGGAACACCTCGGCTCGGAGCGGCGGTTCGGCCGCGAGGTCGAATCCCCGGGTCGCGGCCCGCGCCAGCAGGTCCGGCAGGTCCGTCTCGCCGGCCGGGACGACCGACAGCGCCGGGCGCGCCTCCGCGGGGGGCAGTACCCGCTGGCGGGGCACGCCGTCCACGGCGGGGAAGAGCGTGCGCAGGGTTTCGTGCCGGTCGACGACGTCACCCAGCGCCGTCTCCAGGGCGGGCGCGTCCAGCGGCCCCGTGAGCCGCCAGGCCAGCGGCATGTTGTAGACGGAGTCCGCGCCTTCCATCTGACGCAGGAACCAGAGCCTTCGCTGCGCGGACGACAGCGGCACCAGCGCGGGCCGCTCGACCCGCCGCAGGGCGAGCCGGGCCCGGTCCGCGTCGTCCAGCGCGGCGGCCAGTCCGGCCACCGTCGGGCTCTGGAACAGGGTGCGCAGGGCGAGTTCCACGCCGAGGGCCGCACGGACCCGGGCCGCCAGCCGCGTGGCCAGCAGGGAGTGCCCGCCCAGGTCGAAGAAGTCGTCGTCGACGCCGACCTCGGACACGCCCAGCACCTCGGCGAACAGCCCCGCCAGCACCTGTTCCTGGGGCGTGCGCGGGGCCCGGCCGGACCGGGTCGCGTCGGTGTCCGGCTCGGGGAGCGCGCTCCGGTCCAGCTTGCCGCTGGCGTTCACCGGCAGGGCGTCGAGGGGGACGAAGACGGCGGGCACCATGTAGTCGGGCAGCCGCTCGCGCAGGTGCGCCCGCAGCTCCTCGGGCCGGAGTGCGGCCCCGGCGGCGGGTACCGGGTAGGCGACCAGCCGGGGGTCCTCCGCCCGGTCCTGCCGGACGATCACGGCGGCCCGCGCGACCTGCGGGTGCGCCGCCAGGGCCGCCTCGATCTCGCCCAGCTCGATCCGGAAGCCCCGGACCTTGACCTGGTCGTCGCTGCGGCCGAGGAACTCCAGGTTGCCGTCCGTGCCCCAGCGCGCCAGGTCGCCGGTGCGGTACATCCTCGTGCCGGCCGGGCCGGACGGGTCCGCCACGAACCGCGCCGCGGTCGGCCCTGGCCGGTCGAGGTAGCCGCGCGCCAGGCCCGCACCGGCGAGGTACAGCTCACCGGGCACCCCGGCGGGCACCGGCTGCATGGCGGCGTCGAGCAGGTGCAGCCGTACGCCGTCGAGCGGCCGGCCGATCACCGGGCGCGAGTGCGGCCCAAGCGGCGCGCACACCGAGTCCACCGTGCACTCGGCCGGCCCGTAATAGTTGAGGGAGGACACCCCCTCGGCCGCCCGCAACCGCTCCCAGAGCCGCTCCGGTACGGCTTCCCCGCCCAGGCCGACGAACGAGGGCCGCCACCGCGGGTGGTCCAGCAGGCCGTGGTCGACGAGGACTTGCAGGTAGGACGGGGTACCGCCGACGGTGTGCAGCCCGACCCGCGAGGCGTACTGGAGGTAGGCATCCGGATCGGTCCAGGTCGCTTCGTCCAGCACGTGCAGCTCGTGGCCGGCGTAGAGGGCGAACAGCTGGTCGCAGGAGGCGTCGAACGACACGGACGTGGTCAGCCCGATCCGCATCCGCTCCCCCGTCCGGAAGACCAGCGGGTGCTGAGCGTGGAACAGGTTGGCCAGGCCGCCGTGCGTCGCCACCACGCCCTTGGGCCGTCCGGTGGAACCGGAGGTGTAGACGACGTAGACCGGGTGGTCAGGATGGACGGTGACGCCCGGATCGGTCGACGGGCATGCGGCCACCGTCGCGGCCGCTCCCGGGTCGTCGGTCACCAGCCACTCGGCGGGACCGGCCTGCGGCAGCCGGCCGCGGGTGCGGGCGTCGGTCACCCCCAGGACCGGCCGGGCGTCGTCGAGCATGTACGTGATCCGCGCGGCCGGGTACCCCGGGTCGACCGGGAGGTACGCGGCGCCGGTCTTCTGCACCGCGAGGACGGCCACCACCAGCTCGGCCGACCGGGGCAGGGCCACCGCCACCAGCCGCTCCGGGCCCGCGCCGCGCGCGAGGAGCGCGTGCGCCAGCCGGTTCGCCCGCGCGTCCAGCTCCGCGTACGTCAGCGAGGTGTCCGGTCCCACCACCGCGAGGGCGCCCGGAGTCGCGCGCACCTGTGCCCGGAACAGTTCGGGCAGGCTGTCGGTGAACGGCCGGGCCGCCGGGCCGGCGCCCAGCGCCGTCAGTCGGGCGCGCTCCTCGGCGCCGAGCAGGCCGAACCGGCTGAGCCGGGACCGCGGGTCGGCGACCACGGCGCGCAGCAGCCGGACCCACCGCTCGCACATCGTCCGGACGGTGGCCGGATCGTACAGGTCGCAGGCGTACTCGACGGAAGCGTCGATCCCCGCCGGGGAGCCGTCCTCGGCGTGCCGCTCGGCCAGGGTGAAGAGCAGGTCGAGCTTGGCGGTGGTCGAGGCGGGCGGCATGTCGGCGACGCGCAGGCCGGGCGGCGCGAAGTCGGCGCGGGGGGCGTTCTGCAGCACCAGCATGACCTGGAACAGCGGGTGGTGCGCCAGCGACCGGGCCGGGTTGAGGGCCTCGACCAGGTACTCGAAGGGCAGGTCCTGGTGGGCGTACCCGGCCAGTGCGGTCTCCCGGACCCGGCCCAGCAGTTCGGCGAACGTCGGATCGCCCGAGGTGTCGGTGCGGAAGACCAGGGTGTTGACGAAGTAGCCGACCAGTTCGTCCTGGGCCTGGTCGGTCCGGCCGGCGACGGGGCTGCCGACCGGGATGTCGTCGCCCGCGCCGAGCTTGCTCAGCAGGACCGCCAGCCCGGCCTGGAGCACCATGAACAGACTGGTGCCGTGGGCGCGGGCGAGTTCGCGCAGCCCGTGGTGCAGGTCGGCGTCCAGCTCGGCCCGGACGGACCCGCCCCGGTGCGAGGCGAGGGCCGGGCGGGGCCGGTCGCCGGGCAGCGGAAGTTGTTCGGGCAGGTCCGCCAACTGCCTCGTCCAGTAGGCCGTCTGGCGGGCGAGCGGGCTGTCCTCGTCGGCGGCGTCGCCGAGCAGTTCGTGCTGCCACAGCGTGTGGTCGACGTACTGGACCGGCAGCTCGGCCCACTGCGGCGCCTCGCCGCGGCGGCGCGCCGCGTAGGCGGTGGTCAGTCCGTGTGCGAGCGGGCCCAGCGACCAGCCGTCGCCCGCGATGTGGTGGAGCACCACCTGGAAGACGTGCTCGTCCGCCGCCAGCTCGAACAGCTCGGCGCGCAGCGGTGCGTCGACGGCCAGGTCGAACGGCCGGGCCTGCGCCCGCGCCATGGCGTCCGCCAGCTCCGCCTCGGTCGTCCGGCTCACGAGCAGCCGCGGGCGGGCCGCCTCGACGTCCAGCACCCGCTGGCGGGGGACGCCGTCGACCGCCGGGAAGACGGTGAGCAGGCTCTCGTGCCGGGCCACCACGTCCGCCACGGCGGCTTCCAGGGCCCGCCGGTCCAGCTCCCCGGACAGGCGCCAGGCCAGGGAGATGTGGTAGCTGGCGCCGGCGTCCTCCAGTTGGTGCAGGAACCACAGGCGTCGCTGGGCGAAGGAGAGCGGGATCGCCTCGGGGCGTTCGCGCCGGGTCAGGGCGGGCTGCGCCGGTCCGGCCGCCACCAGGGCGGCGGCCAGGCCGGCCGGGGTCGGCGCCTCGAAGAGGGTGCGCAGCGGCATCTCCGCGCCGAGCGTCGCGCGGATCCGGGCGGCGAGGCGGGTGGCCAGCAGCGAGTGCCCGCCCAGGTCGAAGAAGCCGTCGTCGACGCCGGCCGACGCGACGCCCAGGACCTCGGCGAACAGCTCGCACAGGATCCGCTCCTGCGCGGTGCGCGGCGCGCGGGCGGGGGCCGCCGGGGCGAGGTCGGGGGCGGGCAGGGCCCGGTGGTCCAGCTTGCCGTTGGCCGTCAGCGGCAGCGCGTCCAGCACGACGAACGCCGACGGCACCATGTACTGCGGGAGGCGTTCCGCCAAGTGCGCGCGCAGCTCGTCCGGCCGGGGCCCGGCCCCGGCGGCGGGCGCCACGTAGGCGACCAGCCGGGTGTCGTCGGCCCGGTCCTGCCGGGCGAGGACGGCGACTCGGGCGACGCCGGGGTGCGCGGCCAGCACCGCCTCGATCTCGCCCGGCTCGATCCGGAAGCCGCGCACCTTCACCTGCTGGTCGGCGCGGCCGACGTAGCGCAGGCCGCCGTCGGCCGCGCGGCGCACGACGTCGCCGCTGCGGTACATCCGCGACCCGGGCGTGCCGAACGGGTCGGCCACGAACCGCCCGGCGGTCAGGCCGGGCCGGTCGAGGTAGCCGCGCGCCAGGCCGGCGCCCGCGACGTACAGCTCGCCGGGTACGCCGGGGGCGACCGGGCGAAGGTGGGCGTCCAGCACGTACGTCCGCAGGTCCGCGAGGGCCGTGCCGATGTGGCCGGTGGCGGCGCCGGTCCGGTCGAGCGCCGCGTGGGTGACGTGCACCGTGGTCTCGGTGATGCCGTACATGTTGACCAGCCGCGGCGCGTCGTCCGGGTGCCGGTCGTACCAGCTCGCCAGCCGGGCGTGCTCCAGTGCCTCGCCGCCGAACACGACCGTGCGCAGCGCGAGGCGGCGGCCGGTCTCCGGGGCCTCCGCGTCGGCCTGCATGAGCTGGTAGAACGCGGACGGCGTCTGGTTGAGCACGGTCACCCGCTCGCGGGCGAGGAGGGCCAGGAAGCGGTCGGGCGAGCGGCTGGTTTCGTGGTCGACGACCACCAGACGGCCGCCGTGCAGCAGCGGGCCCCACAGCTCCCACACCGAGAAGTCGAAGGCGTAGGAGTGGAAGAGCGTCCAGACGTCCTGGGCGCGGAAGCCGAACAGTTCCCTGGTCGCGTCGAACAGCCGCACCACGTTCCGGTGCGGGACCACCACGCCCTTGGGGGCGCCGGTGGAGCCGGAGGTGTAGATGACGTAGGCCGCGTGCCGCGGGTCGAGGGGGACCGCCGGGTCCGTGTCCGGCAGGCCGTCGAGGTCCGTGGCGTCCAGCAGCAGCCGGTCCACTTGGCCCGCGCCGGGCAGGTCGCCGGTCCGGCTGGTGGTCACCAGGAGCGCGGGCCCGGCGTCCCGGAGGAGGTGGCTGATCCGCGCGGCGGGGTACGCCGGGTCCACCGGGAGGTAGGCGCCGCCCGCCTTGAGCACGGCGAGCACCGCCACGACCTGCTCCGCCGAGCGCGGCAGCGCCAGTGCCACCCGCCGCTCCGGGCCCACTCCCCGGGCGATCAGGGCGTGCGCGAGCCGGTTCGCGCGGGCGTTCAGCTCGGCATAGGTCAGGGAGCCGTCGCCGTCGGTGACGGCGACGGCGGCCGGCTTCTGCCGTACCCGCCGCTCGAACAGGGCGGTCAGGCTGTCCGCCGGCGGCTCCTCGCGCCGGCCGGCGGGCGCCGGGAGCAGCGCGCGCAGCTCCTCCTCGGACAGGACGTCCACCTGGCCGAGCCTGCGGGCCGGGTCGGCTACGACGGCGCGGAGCAGCCGCAGCCACCGCTCGACGATGCCGGTCACGGTGGGCTCGTCGAACAGGTCGGTGCTGTACTCCACCACGCCGGACAGGCCGTCCCCACCGGGCTGTTCGGCGAGGACGAAGGTCAGGTCGCACTTCGCCGTCCCGGTGGGCGCCAGGTCGGTCGTCACCCGCAGCCGGGGCAGGGCGAAGGCGCCGAGCGGCGCGTTCTGCAACGCGAGCATGGTCTGGAACAGCGGGTGGTGCGCCAGCGACCGGGCCGGGTTCAACGCCTCCACCAGGTGCTCGAACGGCACGTCCTGGTGCGCGTACGCGGCGAGCGCGTCGGTGCGCACCCTGCCCAGCAGTTCGGTGAACGACGGGTTCCCGGAGAGGTCGGTGCGCAAGACCAGGGTGTTGACGAAGAAGCCAACCAGGTCGTCGGCGGCCTCGTCGGTGCGTCCGGCGACGGGTGTGCCGATCGGGACGTCGGTGCCCGCGCCCAGCTTGCCCAGCAGGGCGGCCAGTCCGGCCTGGAGCACCATGAAAAGGCTGGCTCCGCCGCTGCGGGCGAGCGTCCGCAGGCCCTGGTGCAGTTCGGCGTCGATCCGCACCGGCAGCCGGTCGCCCCGGTAGGACATCGCGGCCGGCCGGTGCCGGTCGAACGGCAGCTCCACCTGATCGGGCAGGTCCGCCAACCGGCGCCGCCAGTAGGCGAGCTGACGGTTCAGGAGACTGTCCGGGTCCGTGCCGTCGCCGAGCAGCTCCCGCTGCCAGAGGGCGTAGTCGGCGTACTGGACCGGCAGCGGCGACCACGTGGGTTTCGCGCCCTCGGCGCGGGCGGCGTAGGCGGCCGTGAGGTCCCGCGAGAGCGGGCCCGTCGACCAGCCGTCGCCGGCGATGTGGTGCACGACCAGCAGCAGTACGTGCTCCTCGGCCGTCAGCCGGAAGAGTTCGGCGCGCAGCGGCGGCTCCTCGGCGAGGTCGAAGCCGTGCCTGGCGGCCAGGGCGAGCCGTTCGGGCAGTTCGTGCGCGCCGGTCTCGGTCGTCCGCAGCCGGGGGCGGGCCTCCTCCGCGGCCCGTACCCGCTGGCACGGCACGCCGTCGATCACGGGGAAGACGGTGCGCAGGCTCTCGTGCCGTTCGACCAGGTCCGCGAGGGCGGCTTCGAGTGCCCGCTCGTCCAGGCTCCCGGACAGCCGCAGGGTCAGCGGGATGTTGTAGGTGGCGCTCGGGCCCTCCATGCGGTGCAGGAACCACAGGCGGCGCTGCGCGAAGGACAGGGGGACGACGTCGGGCCGCTCTTGGGGCACGAGCGCCGGACGGGCCCGGCCCGCGCGGTCCACGGCCGCCGCCAGTTCCGCCGCCGTCGGCGCGTCGAACAGGTCGCCCAGCCGCAGCTCCACGCCGAGGACCGAGCGGATTCGGGCGACCAGCCGGGTGGCGAGCAGGGAGTGCCCGCCGAGGTCGAAGAAGTTGTCGTCCGGTCCGGCATCGGGCACGGCGAGCACCTCGGCGAACAGCCCGACGAGCAGGTGTTCGGTCGCGGTGCGAGGGACGCGGCCCGGTGCGGCGGGCCCTTCCGGCCCGGGCGCGGGGAGGGCCCGCCGGTCGAGCTTGCCGTTCGGGGTCAGGGGCAGCGCGTCCAGCAGCACGTACGCGTCCGGCACCATGGGCCGGGGCAGCCGGTCGCGCAGGTGGTCGCGGAGGGCGGCGCCGGTCACGGTGGCGCCGCGCTCGGGCACCGCGTAGGCGACGAGCCGTGCCTCCCCTCCCGGTTCGGCGCGCGCCGTCACGGCGGCCCGGGCGACCTGGGGGTGCTCGGCGAGCACGGCCTCGATCTCGCCCGGTTCGACCCGGAAGCCGCGGACCTTGACCTGGTCGTCGGTGCGGCCGAGGAACTCAAGGTTCCCGGCCGCGTCCCAGCGCACCAGGTCGCCGGTGCGGTACATGCGCGACCCGCTCGGTCCGAACGGGTCCGCGACGAACCGCCCGGCGGTCAGCCCGGGCCGGTTCAGGTAGCCGCGCGCCAGCCCCGCGCCCGCGATGTACAGCTCGCCCCGCGCACCGGTCGGCAGCGGCCGCAGGGCGCCGTCGAGCACGTACAGCCGAGTGTTGGTCACCGGCTTGCCGATCACCGGGCGCGGGCTCGACCCCATGGGCGCGACGACCGAGTTGACGGTGCATTCGGACGGCCCGTACAGGTTCAGGCAGGTCACGCCCTCGGCCGACCGCAGCCGGTCCCACAGCGCCTGCGGGACGGCCTCGCCGCCCGCCGCGACCAGCGCCGGACGCCACTGCGGGTCGCTCAGCAGCCCCTGGGCGACCAGCTCCTGCAAGTAGGAGGGGGTGGCTTCGAGGTAGTCCAGTCCGCGGCGCGCCGCGTAACCGACGAGGGCATCGGGGTCGGACCAGGTCGCGTGGTCCAGGACGTGCAGCTCGTGGCCCCCGAACAGGGCGAGCAACTGGTTCCAGGAGGCGTCGAAGGAGACCGAGGTGGTCAGCGCCACCCGCAGCCGCCGGCGCGTCTTCAGCGCCGGCGCGAAGTGCTGCTCCCGGAGGTCGGTGAGCAGGTCGAGCAGGCCGCCGTGGGTGGGCAGCAGGCCCTTGGGACGTCCGGTGGAGCCCGAGGTGTGGATGACGTACGCGGGGAGGTCCGGGGCGATGGCCACCGTCGGGTCATCCGCCGGACAGGCGGCCACCGAAGCGGCCGTCTCCGGGTCGTCGAGGACCAGCCGGTCGACGGTGCCGGCCTGCGGCAGCCGCTCCGCACCGCGGGAGTCCGTGACGAGCAGGGCCGGCCGGGCGTCGTCGAGCAGAAGGCCCGTCCGGGCGGCGGGGTACTCGGGGTCGACGGGCACGAACGCCGCCCCCGTCTTCAGTACCGCGAGGACTGCCATCACCAGCTCGGCCGAGCGCGGCAGAGCCACCGCCACCAGCCGCTCCGGGCCCGCTCCCCGAGCGATCAAGGCGTGCGCCAGCCGATTGGCCCGCGCGTCCAGTTCCGCGTACGTCAGGGAGACGTCGCCGCACACCAGGGCGACGAGGCCCGGGGTCGCCCGGACGTGCTCCCGGAACAGCTCCGGCAGGCTCGCGGCGGGGGCCGGGGCGACCGGGCCGGTGCCGAGCGCCGCCGGCTCGCGCTGCTCCTCGGCGGTGAGCAGTTCCATCCGGCCCACCGGCTCGTCCTCGTCCCAGTCCGCGAGGGTGTCCAGGAGCGCGAGCAGCCGCCGCTGGTGGTCGGCGAGGTCGCCGGGGCCGTACGCCTGGGGGGAGCCGTGCAGCCGGAGCAGCGGCGGGTTGCCGTCCCGGTAGTCGAAGACCCAGACGGCGAGGTCGGTGGTCGACCCGGATACGAAGTGGTGCACGGAGGCCGGGTGTCCGGCGAAGCTCGGCCGGGAGTTGAAGGCCATGATGTTGACGATCAGCGGGAACGCGGTCCCGATGCCGCCAGCGACGCCGAGGTCCCGCAGCAGGTCCTCGCTGCGGTAACGCTCGTGCGCGACGGCCGTCTCGACCTCTCGCGCCGCCTGGGCGACGAGCTCGCGCCACGGCATGTCCGGCCGCACCGCCAGCCGCAGCGGTACCACGTTGGAGGTCGTGCCCGGCACCGCCGTCAAGTCTCGTCCGGCGCCCCGGCGGGCGGTGACGGGCAGGGCCAGTACCACGTCACGGTCGCCGGTCAGCCGGTGGGCGTAGAGGGCGGTCGCGGCGACCAGCAGCCGGGACCAGCGGACCCCGGACCGGTCAGCCGCCGCCCGCAAAGCGTCCGGGCGGCGCAGTTCCCGCTCCTCGGCAAGCCGGAGGGGGCGGTGCGGGTCGGTCGTGGAGGCGTCGGTGAGCCGGGTCGGGGCGGGCCGGTCGGCGAACCGCTCAGTCCAATAGGCGCGGTCGGCGGCGAAGTCGGTGGAGGCGCGGTAGGCGGCGTCGCTGTCGACCAGGTCCCGCAGCGGGCCGAACGGGCAGGGGGGCACGGCGGCGCCTTCGGTCAGGGCCGAGTACACCTCGCCGACCCGCTGGCGGAGCATGGAGCTGCTGATCGCGTCGAGTACCAGGTGGTGGTAGTTCAGGTACCAGAGGTACTTCGTCGGCGACGCCTTGATCAGCGCGTGGCCGAACAGCGGGTCGCGGGCGAGGTCCAGCGGGCGCAGCAGGTCCCGCTCCATCCAGCGCAGGGCCGCCGCCCGGGGGTCGGGCTCGGCACTGAGGTCGAGGTGGGCCGGGGCCCAGTCCCAGCTCTCCCGGAGAATCTGGCGCGGGCCGTCGCCGTCGTCGGCGAAGGTCACGTGCAGGGCGTCGACCTCGTCGACCACCCGGCGCAGTGCCGTCTCGAACAACCCCCGGTCCACCGGGCCGTGGATCTCCAGGCACTCGCCGACGCGGTAGCCCGGGACAGGCGTGCGGGCGCTCTGCTCGGCGAGCCAGATCTCGCGCTGGGCCGCGGTCAGCGGAAGGGTGTCACCATCGCGACGGGACATGCGGGTACCTCCGAAAGTTGGGCAGGCGTGGTGACAGGGCACGCCGGAGCGCGCCGACCGCGGTGTCGTCACGCGGTCGGCCGGGCGGGGACGGGGGTCAGGCCGCGGGTTCGCCGGCCTGGAGTTGCCAGAGCGACGCGTAGAGTCCGTGCTGCGCCAGGAGTTCGTCGTGAGTGCCCTGCTCGGCCACGACGCCGCCGGCGTCCATGACGTAGATGCGGTTGGCGTGGCGGACCGTGGAGAGCCGGTGGGCGATGACCAGCATGGTCCGGTCGGCCGCGAAGCCACGGAGCGTGCGCTGGATGGCGGCCTCGGTCTCGTTGTCCACGGCGGAGGTGGCTTCGTCGAGGATGACGACCGGCGCGTTTTTGAGGATGGCGCGCGCCAGCGCGATCCGCTGGCGCTGTCCGCCGGAGAGCGCCGCACCGCGCTCTCCGATCACCGTCTCGTAGCCGTCGGGCAGCGCCGCGACGAAGGGGTGGGCCTCGGCCTTGCTGGCAGCTTCGACCACTGCCTCGTCCGAGGCGTCGAAGGTGCCGTAGCGGATGTTGTCGGCGATGGTGCCGTCGAAGAGGAAGGGGTCCTGGGCGACGAACCCGATGGCGTGGCGCAGCTCGTGCCGCGACAGCTCGCGCACGTCCCGTCCGTCGAGCAGGACGCTGCCGCGGTCCGCGTCCTGGAAGCGCAGCAGGAGTCTGGCAATCGTGGTCTTGCCCGAGCCGGTGGCGCCGACCAGGGCGGTGACCTGCCCGGCCGGGATGGTCATCGAGAGGTCTTCCAACGCCGGGGGGCGACCGGGGTAGGCGAAAACCACGCGGTCCAGGACGATCTCGCCGCGCACCTGGTCGGCGTCGACCGCTCCGCCGGTGCCGTCGGCCTCGACAGGCAGGGCCCGCAGCCGCTGGACCCGGTCGTAGGAGGCGACGGTGCGCTGGTACTGGTCGACGATGCCGCCGAGCCGGCTCATCCGCATCAACAGCATCTGGGGCAGCCCGATCAGCGGGCTGAACACCTCGAAGCGCAGGGTGCCGTTGAGCACCGAACGGCCGCCGATCAGCAGGGTGCCGGCCATCGACGCGGTGGTGCAGGCCCGGACGGTCTCGGCGTGCCGGATGGTGCTGCGGTCGGTCCGCCGGCTGCTCTCCTGGGCGGCCTCGCTCAACTCGTCGACGCGCTCAGCCTCGTGGTTCTCGGTGCAGAAGCTCTTGACGGTGGCGCCGGCCTCCAGCGAGTTGATCACTTGGCTGCCCAGCCGGGCCCGCCGCTCGCCGGTGACGGCGTAGTCGGCCGCGGCCTTGTCCTGGTGACGCAGCGACAGCCAGGCGACGACCGGGATCGGCAGGAACGCGATCCAGGCGATCTGCGGGGCCAGCAGCAGGAACGCCGGGACCAGGAGGGCCAGGCTGGTGCCCAGTTGCAGCACCTCGTTGGCCGGTCCGGCGAAGAAGGCGCCCAGTTGGCCGACGTCGTCGGTGAGCACGCCGGCCACCCGAGTGGTCCGCTCGCCTTCCAGGTGCCGCAGTTCAAGGTGCTGGACGTGTTGGTACGTGCGGCTGCGCCAGTGGTGCTCGACGTCCTGGCCGAGTCGACGCCACTGGAGGTTCGAGGCGTACGAGAGGCCCGCCACGGCAGCGCACGCGCCGGCAACCAGCCCGGCGAGGCCCAGGAGTTGCGCCGACGCGGTGGTCAGGCCGAGGCGGGCCAGCGGGGCTGCCCGGCCCTTGATGAGGACGAGTCCGGTCCAGCCGAGGAAGGTGCCGAGCGCTACCTCCGAGACCTGACAGGCGACGGACAGGGCGGCGGCTCGGGAGAGGCGGCGGCGGTGGGGTCCGACGATCTCCAGCAAGGGGTGCCGTCCGGCGCCCCGCCCGGCCGCGTCCGGGGTGCTGCCGGACGTTGCGCGCCCGCCCGGCTCTGGGGGCGCGTCGGCCGTTCCGTGCCATGCCTTGCGCAGGACGGCCCCGGTCGCGACGGCCACCCCGCCCAGCGCCACCAGTTGCCTGGTCAGCGCGGATCCCTTGACCAGCGCGACTGCCGCCGCGGTTCCTGTGCCGACCGCGAGCACCGGTCGCACGACCGGGCCGAGGTCCGGGCGGGGTGCCGGCGCGTCGGCGGCTCGGGCCGACGCCGGACGTCCGCCGGCGCCGGCCGGATCACCGGCGATCACGGTGACCGCTCCGCGGACCATCCGGCCGACGTCCGCGGCGCGCACCCGGGCGTCGTGCCGGACGAGCAGTCCGCCGGTGACGGGGTTGGCCCGGGCCTCGGTGATCCCGGGGATGCGACGGAGTGCGGCGGCGAGGAGTTCGGCCGTCCATGGTCGTCCGAGCACCAGTCTCACGTCCCAGCGCTGGCGGCCCGGAGTGACCGAGCGCGGGCGCGCGTCCCCTTCCACGGTGCGGAGTCCTGTTGCGGCGCCCACTAGCGATGACATGCGTACGACCACCTGTTCGCGGAGGTCACGGGTAATCCGTCGACGGGCGCGGCGGAGTGCGGCGCGCGGCGGATCACTGTGAGGGAACGGAAACCCCGAAAGGGGCGGGGGTGCGGCCGACGGGAGGACGGGCCTGGGCGGCCGGCCGGACCGGACATCAGAGGGTCACTGTCCTTTTCCGGTGCCGGTGGTCGCGCGGGTCCTCGGGCTCTTGTCCTCCCCTTCGCCCCGGTCCCCGGCCTTGGCCGCCTCGCCCGCCGGAGCCGCGCCCTCGGCGGACGCGATGTGCGTCGCCATCACGTCGGCGGCCACCTCGGCCGCGAGGTCGTTGATGTTCTCCCCTGCCTCGTGGGCCGCCTTCTTGACTTCCATGACGACACCGACGGACGTCGTGATGAGGCCCCGCACGAGCGGCTTGAAGATGCGCTTGGCCAGCGGGGCCGCGATGAGACCGATCAGGAACGGGGGGACGACGGGGGGCATGGCGCTCCAACCTCTTCACGCGAATTCGGGACGGGGGCCCAGGGCGCGGCTGATTCCGGACGCACGACGAGAAGGACGGAAGAAATCCGTCTTCGCCGTTGGCGGGAATGCCGTGCCGGACAGCTTCCTTCGCCGAAGTGGTGAAACCGTCCGCTCCTAGATCACCGTAGTCCAGCCACGCCCGATGAGACCAAATGGACCTGGACCATTTCACTCATGCGAGTACCCTTCTCCACACTCTCCCGATAATCCTATTGATAAGAGCTTCCGATACTTTCCCCGCACGGACGGGTGAACTCCCAGGCGGCCGGTGGCACACCGGCTTCCGCCGACACGAGCATGGCCGGCATGACCATCACGCATCCCCGGACTGAAAGGGCCGCCCAGGCCCGGGCAGCCGAAGCCCGACTCGAAGCCGACGGACTCGACGGGGTGGTGTTCGGATGGGTCGACAACGCCGGCCTCACCCGGGTGAAGTCCGTCCCGCGCGCCCGGCTGGCGCACGCCGCCGAGTACGGTGTGGGCGCGGTGCCGTGCTTCGACCTCGCCCTGGTGGACGACTCCTTCACCGTCACGCCCTCGAGCACCGGCCCTGTGGGTGACCTGCGGCTCGTCCCCGACCTCGATCGGCTCGTCCCGCTCGCCGCCCAGCCCGGCTGGGCCTGGGCGCCGGCCGACCGCTACGCGCAGGACGGCACCCCGCATCCCGGCTGCCAGCGCGGCTTCGCGCGCCGGGCCGCCGAGGCGGTCGAACAGCGGGGATTCTCGGTGAGGGCCGGCATCGAGGTCGAATGGGTGGTGGCCGACGCCGCCGGGGCGCCCGCGACGTTCGGACCCGCGTACGGGATGACCCGCTTCATCGAGCACTCCGACTACCTGCGGGACCTGCTGCGCATCCTCACCGACCAGGGGCTGACCGTGCTCCAGCTCCATCCCGAGTACGCCGCCGGGCAGTTCGAGGTCTCGGTCGCCGCCGAAGGGCCGGTCGAGGCGGCGGACACCACCATGCTGGTGCGCCACACCGTCCGGGCCGTCTCCGCCCGCCACGGCCTGCGGGTCTCGTACGCGCCGGTCTTCGCCGAGGGCTCGCTCGGCAACGGCAGTCATCTACATCTCAGCCTCTGGCGAGAGGGCCGCAACCTCGCGCACGGCGGCCCCGGGCGCCACGGGATGCATCCCGACGCCGAGAAGTTCCTCGCGGGCGTACTGGCGGAGCTGCCCGCCCTCCTCGCCCTCGGCGCGCCCAGCGTCGCCTCCTACCTGCGGCTGGTGCCCTCGCGTTTCGCGGGGGCCTACCGCTGCTGGGGCCTGGAGAACCGTGAAGCGGCGCTGCGCCTGATCACCGGCTCGCACGCCGGGCAGGCCAACGCCGAGGTGAAGTGCTTCGACGCCGCCGCCAACCCGTACCTGACGGTCGGCGGCGTGCTGGCCGCCGGGCTCGCCGGCCTGGAGTCCGGACTGCCGCTCCCGCCCGAGACGCCGAGCGACCCCACCGCCCTCGGCTCCGCCGAGCGCCTCCCGGCGAGCCTGCCGGAAGCCATCGACGCGTTCGAGAAGTCGGCGCCGCTGCGGGAGGCGCTCGGCACCGAGCTGTACGAGGCCGTGCTGGCCGTCCGGCAGGCGGAGGCGGAACTGTTCTCCCGGTGCACGGACGCGGAGGTCGTCGAGGCCGTCCGCTGGCGCTACTGACGAGGGCGCTCCCGGCCGGCGCGGCCGGTCGGGAGCGTCGTTCAGGGGGCGGGGTGTCCGGGTGAGACGGACGCGCTCGCGGTCCTGTCGCGGGTATGCGGGTGTCGGGTGGGCGCGCAGGCGTCCGCGGCCGACGCGACATGCCTCGGTGAGCGGTAGGGAGCGGTGTGGGCCGTCGGGCGTGCGGGCATCGGCATCAGCTCGTTCCGCGGGCGGACCCGGGCGGCGCGTCGGCGGCGGGCTCCAGCGACTTCGTCATGTAGACCGCCTCGGCGCCATAGCTCGCGGGCAGCGCGACCTCGGGCCGGGTGCGGTAGCCAAGCCGCGACCACAGCGAGCGGGAGCCGCGCACGGCGACCAGCGAGAGGGACCGGTGGCGGGCCTGCCGGCCGGTCTCCTCGAGGTGCCGCGCCATCCGACGGGCCATGCCCCGGCCGCGGACGCGCTCGGCGAGCGCCAGGTCGTGGAGGTGCAGGTTGCTCCCCCGTTGACCTTCGCGCCCGACGCCTCGCTCGGCCAGGCTCAGGTCCGGGCAGCGGAACAGTGGGTACGGCAGGGCCAGCAGGTAGCCGCCGAAGGCGCCCGCGTGCTCCAGCACGAAGCAGGTCGACGGTGAGGCACGGTGCCGCGAGCGCAGCGCCTCGCGGCCCTCGGTCAGACCGCTCGCGCCGTAGGCGACCGCCTCCAGCGCGACCACATCGTCCCAATCCTCGTCATGGAGCAGCCGGATCCTGGTGTCGGTCATGCGTCTTCTCCGCCCCGGGCCCGGCCGCCGACGCAGGTGCACTGCAGCGGCTCGAAGCCGTTGAAGCCGCGGGTGGCGTAGGCGGCGGCGTACGCGCCGCAGGAGTGCACCCACACCGGGTCGCCGGAGGTGAGCGCGCGCGGGACCCGTACCGGACCGCCCTCCTGGGCGAACGCGTCGTCGCTGTCGCAGGTCGGTCCGGCCACCACGGCGTCGACGAACTGTCCGTCGGGGTGCGTGGGGAACTCCAGGCGGTACTGCAACTGGTCCATCTCGTACAGGCCGTTGAACTTGCCGCAGCTCAGGTAGAGCCAGCGCTCGCGGGTGCCGTCGAGCCGGTGCCGGGAGGTGAGCCGTGCGACGTGGGCGCGGATCGCACCGTGGTCGGCGACCAGATGCCGGCCAGGCTCCAGCAGGAAGTGGAGCGGGACGGCGTGGGCGGCGCGCAGCCGTTCCATGCCCTCGCGGATGGCCGTGAACATGCTGCTCAACGGCGGCACCAGCGGCCGCCCGCACCGGTCGAGGACACCGAGGGCGGGCAGTCCGCCGCCGAGGTTGATCCGGTCCGGGGTGATGCCGCGTCGGCCGAGCGCCCGGAGCACGGCGGCCAGCGAGTCGATCGCCGTGACCCACGCTTCGGCGGTCATCTGCTGGGAGCCGACGTGCAGGGACAGGCCGGACGGGACCAGTCCGAGGGTGCGGGCGGCGCCGAGCACGCGCGGCACGTCCTCGGGCGAGCAGCCGAACTTGCGGCTGAGGCCCCACAGCGCTCCTTCACCGGTGGTCGCGATCCGGCAGAACACCCGCGACCCGGGAGCGTGTTCGGCGATCGCCACGACGTCCTCCGGGCTGTCGGTGGCGAAGTCGCGCACGCCCAGCCGGTAGGCCGCGGCGATGTTGCGGTCGGACTTGACGGTGTTGCCGTAGTGGATCAGCCCGGGAGCGACCCCGGAACGCAGCGCCTGGGCGATCTCCTGCGGGCTCGCGGCGTCGAAACCGGCGCCGAGCCGGGCGAGGTGACCGAGCACCTCGTCCACCGGGCACGCCTTCATCGCGAAACGCATCGCGACGCCGGGGAGTTCGGCGCAGAGGGTGGCGTACTGGCGGCCGATGCCGTCCAGGTCGTAGATGATGGCGTCCTCGGTCGCGACGGCGAGCGCGGCACGCAGGGTGGAGTGGTCCTGCTGGACGGGAAGGGACCCATCGGTCCCATGCGAGTGAGCGAGTGCGGTCGCGGCGCGGTGGTGGGCTCTGCCGAGATCAACGGCCTGGCGCGGTACGGTGATCTGGTGCATGTCGGTGATCTGTGGCCTCACGTGTGAACTTTCGTTCCGACTGGAAAAAGGGCGCCAGGAGCTGGCTGGCACGCGGAATGTCGAGCGAGGGAGCGCAAAGGTTGGCCGTGACGCGCGACTGGGGCTCCCTCTCCGCTTCGCACTCTATGCGGCCCCGCAGGTCTTCGAACGGGCCGAAGGCCACGGCACCCGGCGACAAGGTGTCGACCGCGTAAGGAATTTCCGTCCCCGATCCACTCGAACGGCGTCGCCGCGAGGCATTACAGGATTGACGCACGAACTGCCGCAGTTACCTATCACTTCGACGGCCATGTCAAGCGGTTGAGCATTTCATCACGCAGACGAAGGAAAGCCGACGTCCGCGATCAGTGCTCCATGAAACGATGCCGAAGCGGTGGAGATGAATTCCGGCGAACCGCCGAGGAAAGGAACGGACATGCGCTTCTCCCGAAGTGAACCGATCGCGCGGGAACGGAGCACCCTGACGTGACCGTCACCGAGGACCGGACCCTGTTCCATCAGACCGGCGCCGGTCTGCCCGTGCCCTTCGCCGTCGCAGCGACCGGGATGCACCTGCCACCGACGGTCGTCACCAACCAGGAGCTCACCCGCACCCTGGACACCAGCGACGAGTGGATCACCAGCCGCACCGGCATCCGGGAGCGCCGCCGCCTGGCCCCGTCCCTGGCGACCTCCGACATGTGCGTCGCCGCCGCCGCGCCGGCCCTGGACTCGGCCGACGTCGCGCCCCACCGCCTGGACGCGGTCATCGTCGCCACTTACACCGGGGACCAGCCCCTCCCGTCGACCGCGCTGATCGTCAAAACCGCCCTCGGCGCCCACACCGCCCTGGCCCTGGACGTCACCCAGGCCGCCTGTGCCAACGGCGTCCAAGCCATGCTGATCGCCGCCCACCTGTTGCAGAACCCCTCCCTCACCACCGTCCTGCTCATCGCGGCCGACTGCGCCTCCCGGGTCACGGACCCCGCCGACCGCACCACCGGTGTCTTCTTCGGGGATGCCGCGGCGGCCGTCGTCCTGACTCGCACCGACGCTCCCGGAGCGGGCCTGCTCTCCTACGACCTCGGCTCCCAACTGTCCTACGGCGTCCAGATCGCCGCCGGCGGCTCCCGTCTGCCGAGCAGCACCGCGACTGTCACCGCCGGCGACCACTACCTGCGCATGGACGGCCGCGCCGTCTGGAACACGGCGACGGCCCACCTGCCCGAGAGCATCACGAATGCCGTCCGACGCGCGGGCGTGCCGATCGACCGCGTGCGGCACTTCTTCCTACACCAGGCGAACCTGAACATCCTCACCGCGACCATGGCCGCCCTGGGCATCCCCCCGGAACGCGCTCCCGTCACCGTCGACCAACTGGGCAACACCGGATCAGCCGGCATGTTCACCGCGCTCCACTCCGCCCTCACCGAGGGAACCCTGCTCCCGGGAGACACCTACGTACTCTCCGGGATCGGCGCGGGCTTCCAGTGGGGCTCCCTCTGCCTGCGCCACGCCTGACGCTCACGGCATCCGTGACGAGGGCACCTGCGTGCGGGCGTCGCACCACCGGACGCCCCGCCAGCCGAGCCGACGGGGCTTCCCCGTCCTGAAAGCGGTCAGGTCCGCACCTGTTCCACCGCCAAGCAGTCAGTGCAGACGCCCTACACGATCCGGAGAATCCCCGATTCCGCTAACCGGGGATCGTCTGCTGTGAACCTCCCTGCACCGCAGGGGCGTGTCCGTTGCCCTCGGCTCGGGCGCCGGTCACGACGCCAGTCGGTAGGACCGCAGCGCAGGAGTCGCTCCGTCAGCGACAAGCACCAACAGTCCGTCATCCGTGGGGCGGCCGAGGTCTCGGGCGACGACGAGCTCGGGGGCGGCTGCTACGCGTCCGCGGATCGCAGCGTGTCGACGATCAGGGCGGCGTGACGCCGGTGCACGGTGGGGTCGGTGACGCCGTCGAGGACGAGCTGCTGGGCGACGCCCCCGATCATGACCCGCAGTTCCTGCGCCGTTATGTCGGCCCGTACTCGCCCGGTGCGCTGTGCGGCGGTCAGGAGACCGCCGAGCTGGTCGAGCCTTGCCGTCATGGAGGCGTCGGCGGCCGGCAGCCGCCCGATGCGCATCAGGTGGGTGGCGGCCAGATGGGCACCGGAGGGGACGAGCGTTTCCCGGATCACCTGCCACAGCCCGGACGCCGGGTCGGCACTGGCCGCGGCACGGGCGGCGCGTTCCCGCAGACCCGTCGGCCATCGCAGCGCGACCTCGACGACCAGGTCGTCCTTGGCGGGAGAGCCCCGTGTTCCGAGCGTACGGCGTCGCCTGTGTCAATATCATGGGCAGGTAGGGCGGTGCCACGAAATGGGCTGATGCCGATGAGCGAATCCGAAGTCGCCGGAGGTCTCGGCGCAGGAGCGGAAAACCAGCTGCGGGGATCGCACACGGCCACGGCGGTGGTGGACGGCACCGGCAGGATCTCCCTGTGGAGCCCGCGGGCGGAGGCGCTGCTCGGATATCCGGCGGGAGAGGTCTGCGGCACGCCCGCGGTGGATCTGCTGGCCATCCGGAAGAGCCGGGACGCGGCAGTGGCCTGCGGCGGCGAGCAGCAGGGAGCCGCCCGTGGCTGGGACGGCGTGCTGGCCTTGAGGCATCGGGACGGGCACGAGCTGCGGGTCGCGCTGTACGCGCGCCCGCTGCTGGGCCGGGAGGGTCAGGCCGGCTGGTCGATCAGCGCCGCCGACGCCCGGCAGGTGGAGCGGGAGGAAGTCGACCGGGCCGTCCTCCAGGCGCTGTTCACACAGTCCCCGATCCCGATCACCGTCATGGACAGTGAGCTACGGTATCGATGGGTGAACGCCGCGACAGCGCGATTGGCCGCCGTTCCCGCCGAGCGGCTCATCGGCCGACGCATCGGCGAGGACCAACCGGAGGTCGACTTCGAGACCATCGAGCGAGTTCTGCGCCATGTGCGGGACACCGGCGAGCCGGTGCTCGACTTCCAGGTGCGCGGCCGCCTTCCGTCGGACCCGGACCGCGAGCGCGTGGCCTCCGGCTCCTCCTTCCGGCTGACCGACCAGGCCGGCCGTCTCCTGGGCATGTGCCAGACGTACGTCGACATCACCGACGGCTGGCGGGCCCAGCAGCGTCTGGAACTGCTGACCGAGGCCGGTGGGCGCATCGGCACCACGCTGGACGTGGAGCGCACCGCGCAGGACCTGGTGGATATCCTCGTGCCCGCCTTCGGGGACGTGGCATGGGTGGAGCTCGCCGAGGCCGTGCTTGAGGGAGACGAACCTCCCAAGGCGCTCGGCGGCGGGAGACAGCACTGGCGCCGGGCCGCCGTGGCTTCGGCCACCGGCACCTGGCCCGCAGGTCTTCTCCGGCACGGCGCACCAGTCCCTCTGCTGCCGGACACGTCCACCCTGCGCGGTCTTCAGCACGGCAAGGCCAAGGTGATTGACCGCGAACAGTTCATCACCCAGCTCCGCGACCCGCGGCTGGTCGAGCTGTTCGTCCCCCACAGCGGGCGTTGGATCGCACTGGCACCATTGTTCGCGCGCGGCCTGGTGCTCGGTGTAGTGGCGGTCTGGCGCGCCGAGCGGCCCGATCCCTTCGACCAAGAGGATGCCGAGCTGCTGACCGAGATCGCTTCCAGGGCCGCACTGAGCGTGGACAACGCCCGCCGCTACACCCGTGAGCACCGTGCGGCCGTCGCCCTGCAACAACGCCTGCTCCCCGCGGCCACCACCGGCACCGCTGCGGCGCAGACCGTCGGCTTCTACCGGCCCGCCGGCGGCGGCGCCGAAATCAGTGGCGACTGGTTCGACGTCATCGCCCTTCCCTCCCTGCGGGTCGCCCTCGTCGTCGGGGACGTCGCCGGCCACGGCCTGCATGCCACCGCCACCATGGGCCGGCTGCGCACCGCGATCCAAACCCTGGCCGACCTCGAGCTCGATCCGACCGAGCTCCTCACCCACCTCGACGACATGGTCCAGCGCCTCGCGGCCGAGGCGCCCCACGGGGACGCCATCGGCGCCACCTGCCTGTACGCCGTCTACGACCCGGTCACCCGCCACTGCGCCATGGCCACCGCCGGACACCCACCGCCCGTCGTGGTCCGGCCCGACCGCACGGTCCAGGTCGTCGACGTCTCCCCCGGCCCGCCGCTGGGCGTGGGCGGCATGCCGTTCGAGACCGTCACCATCGACCTGGACCCCGGCAGCACCCTCGCCCTCTACACCGACGGCCTCCTCCATCGCGACACCCGCGACCTTGGCGCCGGGCTGCGGTGGCTGACCGACAGCCTCGCCACACTCTCCGGCCCCGAGCGCGACCTGAGCGACATCGGCCGCACTCTTCTCACCGGTCTCGAAGAACACCCGCGGCACGACGACATCGCCCTGCTCCTGGCCCGCACCCGCGCGCTCCCCGTGGACACCACCGCGAGCTGGGAGTTCCCCGCCGACCCGGCGGTCGTCGCCGACGCCCGGGAGGCCGTCGCCCGCCGGCTGACCGCCTGGGGGCTCGACGAGCTGGCGTTCACCACCGAGCTGATCGTCAGCGAACTGGTCACCAACGCCGTCCGCTACGCCGGCGGCCCGGTCGGCCTGCGGCTGATCCGCGAAAACGTGCTGGTCTGCGAGGTCACCGACCCCAGCAACACCCAGCCCCGCCTGCGCCGGGCCCGCTGGAGCGACGAAGGAGGGCGCGGCCTGTTCCTCGTCGCCCAGCTCACCACCCGCTGGGGCAGCCGCTACGGCCAGAACGGAAAGACCATCTGGGCCGAACAACCCCTCACCGCATATCCCGGTCAGCTCGCATCACCGCTGCAGACGACACCCTGAGGCGGCGTCGCGGTCCTGGAGCGTGCCCGCGCCGAGGAGCGCTACGAGTTCTCGCTGTTCAAGCGGCTCAACGAGCCCGATGTCGATGCGGGGGCGGGCGCGATGCCACGACGCTGTTGCGGTCACCCCACCGTCACCGCTCCCGGCTGACCGCAGCCACGACTCCGTCCGCGGCGGCACCACCCCACTGTTCGCCGCTCTGGCAGGTCGGTTCAACGCGCTCGGGGGCCGACGGGGGTGAGGCGACCGGTGCGGATGGCAGCGATGACTCCGCCGTCCACGAGTAGGTCGTTGCCGGTGATGAAGGTGGCGTCGGGACCGAGGAGGAAGGCGGCGGCCGCGGCGATGTCGTCGGGGGTGCCCAGGCGGCCCGTCCCCGACGCGGCGACCATGGCGCGCATGACCTGCCCGCTTTCGCTGTCGAGCTCCTGTTGTCCCATGGGTGTGGCGATGACACCAGGGCTGATGGAGTTGATCCTTGCTCCCCGCTCCCCCCACTGGGCGCTGGCGGCCTGCACCCGCAGACGATTTCCGTACTTGGCCAGCGGGTAGGCGCCCTTCCCGAGCTCTTCCGGGTTGGTGAAGGGCAGGTCCAGCAGTTCGTCGGCCGGAGTGTGGGCGAGAGCCTGCTGCTGTTCCGCGCTCAGGCGGACGGTCGGCATGTGACCGGCCATGCTGGAGATGGCAACGCCGGCTCCGCCGGGGGTGATGACCCGTGCGAATTCCTCTAGCACCAGTGCTGTGCCGAGCAGGTCCACTGCCAGGACCGCGGCGGCGGAAGCCTGGGCCGGGGAGAGACCGGCGGTGTGCACGACCTGAGTGACAGCGCCGAGGCGTGCTGCCTCGTCGGCGAGTGCGGCGACAGAGGCGCGCTGGGAGACGTCCACCGTCTGCTCGGTGACGTCGTGCCCCTGCCTGCGCAGCTCGTTCGCGGCGGAGCTGAGCGTCAGCTCGTTGAAGTCGGCGAGCAGAACCTTGTTGCCGACGCCCTGACGGCGGGCGATGGCCAGTCCCATACCGCCCACTCCGATGACGACCACCACTCCCGCGCTCATGAGGATCTCCATATTCGTTACGAGCCGTTTCGTTAATTAAGTGTACGCCCTTCGTAGGATGGCCTGCATGGACGATGTGCGGCGGCGAGGGCGACCACGGGACGCGGGGGCGGACGAGGCCATCTTGGAAGCCGCCCGGGAGCTTCTCCTGCGTGACGGGTATGCCGGGTTGTCGATGGAGAAGGTTGCCGCCGTGGCCGGGGTGGGCAAGCCCACGCTCTACCGACGCTGGTCCTCCCGGGCCGCTCTTGCCGGCGATGTGGTTCAGCATGTCTTCCGCAAAGCGGTGCCCGATGCCGCCGTGGACGAGGGTCGCTACGCGAGTGCGGCCGAGCAACTGACCGCCCTGTACAACGGCTTTGCCTCGATGGCCGGCGATCCCCACAGCGCGGCCCTGGTCCTCGCCCTCACGGCTGCCGCCGCCGAGAATCCAGACGACGCGGAGAGCCTCTACCGCCACCACACCAAAGTCCTGCACGAGGCCATCGCGAACTGTGTGCGTCGTGGAATGCGCGGTGGCGAGTTCGGCGCCGACGGCGAACCTGACTCCGTGGCCGACGCCCTCATCGGCTCCGTGCTCTATGGACTGCTCACCGGCCCCGGCACCTTTTCGCCCGAGAGGGGCGAGGGCCTGCTCGCCATCTTGCTGGCGGGGCTGCGCACAGGCCGGTTCGGCTCGAATCCCTGAGTTGCCGCCGGGGAGCCATTCCCGGGCTGGGTCGGCGGCGCTTCCAGAGCGGTGGAAACCTGGCACGGCGGTGTTCCGGTGGCTGCCGTGCGGGCTTCTGCGGGGCCGGCGTCAGGCTGTCAGCGTGCTGCGGTGGTGCCGTCCGATGTGGGGCCGTGCAGCAGCGCCTGTGCTCCGGCTATGAAGACTTCGACGCTGTAGTCGAACTGGACTTGGTCGTAGGTGGACGGGGAGGGCCGCGATCCGTGTGAGCATCTCGTACCGGGACGCGGAACTCGGCCATGCACGCCCCGATGTGGCTCGGGGACACCGAGACCGCGCGCCGGATGGCCCGGCACCTGCGGAACATCCACACCAAGGTCGCGGGCGACGTCATCGACGTCGGCCAGCCCGAACTGGGCGGATACGCGGCCTCCGGGCCCCGGGACGCCATGTGGGCGGCGCCGACCGAGATGCACTCGATGCTGTGGCTGTACGAATCGCTCGCCTTCCGCAGCGGCCGGCTCCCTCACCGCCTGTCCCCGGAGAAGCGCGACCGCTACATCGCCGAGACCGCCGCGTACTGTCGGCTGGTCGGCGCGGACGAGGACGAGATCCCGACCACGATGGCCGAGCTGGCCGCTTTGTACGAGAAGTACGACGACCTCTTCGGGCTGGGCAGGTCGATGACCGTCTATCCCGACACCGGCGAGGACTTCGCGAAGGCGATGGCCGCCGGCATCAAGAAGAACTTCCACCGCTCGCAGCTGAAGGCCCTGTTCCTCACCGTCGTCCTCGACCACGGCCTCTTCCGGCAGATCGCGATCGGCGCCTCGTCCGGCCGGACCAGGCGCTCCATGGGATACGGCCCCCTCCGCGCCCGGCTCAGCGTCCTGGGTGCGAAGCTCTCCCTTCCGCTGGTCTGGCTCCTCCAGCGAGGCCCCTTCGAGCGCTACTACATGCGGCTGATGTGGGGTCCCGACGGTGTCGCGCTGATCCAGTCGGCCCGCGTACTGCAGGCGAAGGTCCGCGCCGAGCGCGCCACCGGGCGGAACGCCCCCTGAGCAGCGCCGGCACGTCGGCTGTCCAGGCCGCGCGGGTACGGTTCGAGTGCCGCGCCACGCGGTCACTCGCCTGGCGCCGGGACCAGCTCGCCGGCCTGCGGCGCATGCTCGTCGACAACGCGGGCGCCATCGAGGACACCCTGTGGCAAGACCTCCACAAGAGCCCGACCGAGACCCGGCTCACCGAGACCGGTCCCTGCTGTCGCACTTGACCCACGCGCTCCGGCATCTGCGGTTCTGGCCCCGTCCCCGGCGTGTCGCGCCGCCACTCGCCCTCTTCCCGCCTCCGCCACCCTGGTCACCGAACCACTCGGCGTCGTGCTGGTCATCGCTGCCCTTCGCTCAGCCGCCCCAGACACCAGCCGAGCTCCAAACCGCGGCACGCGCCGCCGGACTCCAGGAGTAGCCGCCCGCTCCGCGACCATGCGGGCGCACCGCGCCTTCCGCTGTAAGCCCCTTCCAGGGCAGGGGGAGGGAGGAACGACGTCCGGGTACGGGAAGAGGATCCCGGCCGGGGCGTCGTTCGCGTCCCCTCGCCGTAGCCGCGGACGCCGCCGAAGCCAGCATGTCGGACGCCTGTTCGTTCCCGTCGTGTGTCGCCGGATCCGGCTGCGGTTTCTCCTCCGTTACGAATTTAGCTACCGTTAGTTTCTCTATTGACTGGCGGGGGTGGAGCTGGCCAGGATGAGCGGGCCGCGCAGCCCTTGGCGGGCTGACCACCCAGGCCGCACCGGCATTCCCCGCAGACCCCGCGTCCGCCGGCATGCCCTGGGGAGCGGCACCCGCGAGACAAGGAGAGACCCATGGACGCCGTGCTCAAGCACTGGACCGACGAACGCGCCGAACGGCTCGGAGAGCTGTACCGCGACCTGCACCGCAACCCCGAACTCTCCTTCCAGGAGCACCGGACCGCCGGGAAGGCGGCGGCCTCCCTGTCGGCGCTCGGCTGGAACGTGCAGACCGGGATCGGCGGCACGGGGGTGACCGGTGTGCTGGAGAACGGTCCGGGCCCGGTGGTGATGCTGCGCGCGGACATGGACGCGCTGCCGGTGGCGGAGGAGACGGGACTGCCGTATGCCTCGACCGCTCGCGCGGTGGACGGGGCCGGTCAGGAGGTGCCGGTCATGCACGCCTGCGGGCACGATATGCACACCGCATGCCTGCTCGGCGTCGTCGAGCTGCTCACCTCCGCCCGAGAGGAGTGGTCGGGCACGGTGGTGGCGGTGTTCCAGCCGGCCGAGGAGACCGTCAGCGGAGCTGCCGCCATGGTCCGCGACGGACTTTTCGACCATGTGCCCGCCCCCGCGGTGGTGCTGGCACAGCACGTCACACCGCTGCCCGTCGGCATGATCGGGTACGCGTCCGGACCGCTGATGGCGGCGAGCGACTCCCTTCAGGTCATATTGCACGGCAAGGGCGGCCACGGCTCCTCACCCGAGAACGCCCTCGACCCCGTCCTGATGGCCGCCGCCGTGGTGATGCGGTTGCAGGGCATCGTCTCCCGCGAGATCGGCATGCAGGAGAAGGCCGTGGTCACCGTCGGTCGCCTCCAGGCCGGAACCAAGGACAACGTCATCCCCGACACCGCCGAACTCGGCATCAACCTGCGCTCCTACGACGCGGCGATCCGCGAACGCCTCAAGACGGCCGTGGAGCGTGTGATCCGCGCCGAGGCCGCGGCTTCCGGAGCGCCGAAGGACCCGGAACTGAACTGGACCCACGGCACACCGGTCCTGGTCAGTGACCCGGACGCCACCGCGACGACCATCGGCGTTCTCCGCTCCCACCTGGGCGAGGACAAGCTGATGGCCTTCGGACCGGTCCCGTCCAGCGAGGACGTCGGCGTCCTCGGCGACTCCGTCGGCGCTCCCACCGTGTACTGGTTCTGGGGCGGCTCCGATCCTGAGGTGTTCAACGCCGACCTCGCCGCCGGACGCCTGGTCACCAACCACCACCCCGCCTACGCCCCCGTCGCGGAACCGACGTTGACCAACGGCGTGGCACTGATGACCGTGGCGGCCCTGGCATGGCTCGACCGGACCTGACCGTATCCTGGTCCGGCCACCAGGGCACGGGACCAGGGACGGAGGACGGCGGCCATGACCGAGGAGCGGCAGCCCGCGCGCCGTGGCCGTCCGCCGGACCTGGAAGCCAGACGCCGCGCCCTCGACCTGGCCGGCGAGATCCTGCGCGAGTCCGGCTACACGGGCCTCACCATGGACCTGCTCGTGCGCCGCGCGGGCGTCTCGAAGAAGTCGCTCTACCGCTGGTGGCCCAACAAGGCGGCCGTCGTCGCCGAGGCCGTGGCCCAGCAGGCGGACCTGCTTCCGGTCACGGACTGCGGGGATTCCCGCGCCGAACTGCTCGTTCTGGCACGCAACGCCCGCCACTACGCTCTCACGGACGAGCTCCCCCTCGGAGTCGTCGCCCAACAGTCCGCCTCCGATCAGCAGGCCCTCAGCCGCAGCTACATCGACCACATCGTCCGCCCCCGGCGCGCCCTGTCACGTGAGGCCGTGGAACGGGTGATCGCCCGCGGCGATCTGCCGGAAGACACCGACATCGACGCCCTGATCGATCTGTGGAGCGGCTTCGCCGTCTACCGCCAGAGCGTGCGCGGCATCGAGGTCACCGACCACCTCGTCGAACAACTCGTCGACATGGCCCTTGCCGGGAGCGTCCCCCGCCTGCCCTGACCGTGCGTCAGGCCGCTACGCCGCTCCCCAGCCCGGCACACCTTTTCGGGGCCCTCCCCGCTTTCTCCGCCCGCGGTCCGTGCGGACCGCCCATTCTGGAGTTCCCCATGCCCGAAACCACCACCGGGCCGTCCCCGGCTGCCCGTTCCGCCCTCGCCGTCGTCAGCTTCCTCGTCTTCGTCGAACTGTGCAGCGGCATCCTCCAGGGGTCGGTTCCCACCCTGGTCCCGCTCATCGGCCAGCAGATGCACATCAGCTCCGGCGACCTCAGCTGGGTCAACACCCTGCCGCTGCTGGTATCCGGCATCTCGGTGCCCCTCGCCTCCAAGCTCGGCGACATGTACGGCCACCGGCGCATGATCCTGATCACCATGGCCGCCGTCGCCGTCGGCTCCATTCTCGCCGCCACCACCGACTCCTTCGCCGTCCTCCTCGTCGGCCGCGCCCTCCAGGGCCTCTACGCCGCCTGGCTGCCCCTGGACTTCGCCATCGTCCGCGACCGCGTGCAGGGCAAGCAGGCCGGCGCCGCCATCGGCCTCCTTGTCGGCGCCGTCACCCTCGGCGGTACCCTCGGCGCCCTCGGCACCGGCTTGTTGTCCGAACACGTCGCGACCGCCAAGGCCATGCTGTGGTTCCCCGCCGGAGCCATCCTCCTGTGTCTGCCCGTCGTCCTCTTCCTCATCCCCGAGTCCGTCACCCGCCACCGCAGCCGCATCGACTGGACCGGCGCCGTGCTGCTCAGCACCGGCCTGGGCACCGGGCTGCTCGCTCTGGGCCGCGGCGGCACCTGGGGCTGGACCAGTGGCACCGTCATCATGCTCGCCCTGGTCGCCGTCGTCTCCCTGGCCGTGTTCGTCCTCGCCGAACTCCGCGTCGCACAGCCGCTGATCGACGTCCGCCTCCTCGGCGGACGCCGCCTCGCCCCGCTGTACGCGCTCAGCTTCCTCATCGGCATCGCCATGTACGGCTCCCAGACCGCCACCAGCACCTTCATGGCCACCCCCAAGCAGTTCGGCCTCGGATTCGGCTACGACACCCTCGCCCTGTCCCTCATGGCCCTGCCCACCACCCTCGCCGCCTTCGCCTCGGCCGGACTCGCAGACCGGATCAGCCGTGCCGTCGGCGCCCGCACCGCCCTGGCCCTCGGCTTCGCCTCCTTCACCGCCTCCTACACCCTGATCGCCCTCGTCCACGACGCCCCCTGGCAGTTCGTGGTCTCCGGCATCCTCGGCGGCCTGGGCCTCGGCCTCGTCGTCGGCGCCCTCCCCGTCCAGATCATGGGCCACCTGCCCCCCGATCAGACCGGCATCGGCACCGGCATCTACAACACCCTCAAGGCGCTGGCCGGCTCCGTATCCGGTGCCGTCTTCGCCGCCGTCCTCAACCAGCACCTGCTCAAGCTGCCCATCCCCGGCGTCGAACTCTCCGACATCCACGGCTACACCACCGTCTGGACCAGCTGCGCGGTGATCTGTCTCGTCGGCCTCGCCCTGTCCCTCACCGTCGGCCGAAAGCCCGCCCCCGCGGCCCCCGAGGCGGGCGAGCCCGCGCCCGCCGGGGCCCTCGCCGACTGACCGCCGCACTCACCCCCAGGGGGGCGGGGCCCGGGGGGCCCGGGCCCGCCCCCCGGCCCCCCCGGCCACGGCCCGCGCGCCGGGGGCGGCCCCCGCCCTGCGCCCCCCCAACCCCCCCCGGGGGGGGGGGCCGGGGTCCCCCGGGCCCCGCCCCCCTGCCCGCGCGTCACACGCCCTCCTCGCCGGCTCCGAGCCGCGCGCCAGAAGCCGCCCCTCCTCGAACGGCCTCCACCGTGCCCTTAGCGTCTTTGACCTCTTCACCGTCGGCATCGGACCCTCCTCCTCCCACACCGTCGGGCCGATGCGCGCCGCCCGGGGCTTCGCTCAACTCCTCGCCTCAGATGGCCTGCTTGATCACACCGCTTCCCTGCGGGCCGACCTGTTCGGTTCTCTCGCGGCCACCGGCCCGGGCCACGGCACCGACAAGGCGATCCTCCTCGGCCCTGGAAGGCGCCTCACCGGAGACGGTCGACGTCGACAACGCATACCTTGCCGTGAGCCGCATCCGCCAGGATCGCTCGCTCCGACTGCTGGGATCCCGCGAGACCGACTTCGTCCCCGAGACCCCCCTCGTCCTCAACCGCCGCAGCCTGCACCCCGGCACCCCAACGGCATGCGTCTCACCGCCTTCGACCGCTCGGGCTCGCCGCTGCGGGAGAACACCTACTACTCCATCGGCGGCGGCTTCGTCATCGACGAGAAAACCGCCGCCGCCGACCTCGTCCCCGACGACACGGCGCCGCCGCACTCGTTCCGTTCCGGCGCTGACCTGCTGCGCCTGACCGCCGAAACCGACCTTTCCCTCTCCGCGCTGATGCTGGAAAGGGAGACCGCATGGCGCCCGCAACCACAGACACACCAGGGGCCGCTGAGGATCTGGACGGTGTGCGCGACTGCATCGACCGGGGACTCTCCCGCGACGGAATCCTCCCCGGCGGCCTGGCAGTCCGCCGCCGCGCCGCAGCCTCCGCACACGCCTTGCGCACTCAGGACCCGCAGCGGCAACGGGCGCTGGAGTGGGCCACCGTGTACGCGATGGCGGTGAACGAGGAGAATGCGGCCGGCGGCCGGGTAGTCACCGCCCCCACCAACGGCGCGGCCGGCATCGTCCCGGCCGTCCTCCGCTACTACCTGGACTTCGTCCCCGGCGCCGACGGGGCCGGCATCGTCCGCTTCCTCCTCGCTGCAGGCGCCATCGGCATCCTCTTCAAGGAGAACACGTCCATCTCCGGCGCCGAGGTCGGCTGCCAGGGCGAAATCGGCGCCGCCTGCTCGATGGCGGCCGACGCCCTCGCCGAGGTGCTGGGCGGCACCCCCGAACAGGTTGAGGACGCGGCCGAGATCGGCATGGAGCACAACCTCGGCCTCACCTGCGACCCGGTGGGCGGCCTGGTCCGGATCCCATGCGTCGAACGCAACGGCATGGCCGCCGTGAAGGCCGTCACCGCCGCCCGCATGGCCCTGCGCGGCGACGGCCGCCAGCACGTGTCCCTCGACACCGTCATCAAGACCATGAAGGAGACCGGAGCCGACATGAGCGACGCGTACAAGGAAACCTCACGAGGCGGACTCGCCGCCAACGTGATCGAGTGTTGAGCGAGAGGCACAGGTGGCGACCGTCTGCTTGACGTGGCCGCGGTGCGCCCTTGACGGGGATGACGAAGCGCCCGTCGTCGGAGCCCGGTGCGCTGCCGTCGGTGGCCGGCCAAAGATCGTCGAGGTCGTCGAGGTCGTCGAGGTCGTCGAGGTCGCCGAAGGCGATGTTGTCGCGGCGGGAGATCCGGCTGGCCTGTGTCTTGTCGAGGCCCGCGACGTACAGGGAGGGGTCGGCGGTCGCGTCAGCGCTGGTCAAGGAAGGCATCCCGCTCGCGTCCTTTGCCGTGGACGACGTCAGCGCGGAGTTCGAGCGGCTGCGTGCCCTCGGCGTGCGCTTCACCCAGGAACCGTTGGCGACGGGCCGGCACCACCGCGGTCCTGGACGGCACCTGCGGCAACCTGATCCAGATCGCCACGGCGAGTGACAGCGGCCACGCATGCTGAACCCGTCAGGAACCCCCCGCGGTTTTCGCCGCCATCTTCCGCTTCGACGTTGTGAACGGTGGCTGGACGAAGCGAAGGACGTCGAGGAGGAAGCCCTTGCGTACGACGGGTTTGACGTGGCTGAACGCGGTGACGGAGTGCTTGCCGTGGTAGGCACCCATGCCGCTGGCGCCGACGCCGCCGAAGGGCAGGCTGGGGGCTCCGGCCTGGAGGAACGGGGTGTCCAGGCCGACGCCGCCCGAGGACGTCCCGTCGACGAAGAGGGAGCGGGTCGCCGCCGAGGCGGAGAAGACGTACAGGGCGAGGGGCTTCTCACGGGCCGTGATGTAGTCGACTGCGGCTTGAGGGGAGTCGACCGGGACGATGGGAAGAATCGGTCCGAAGATCTCCTCCTCCATGACGGCCGGGCCCTCGCCACCGGGACGGGCTCCGTCCACGTGCAGGATCGTGGGGGAGAGGTAGCGGGTCGCCGTGTCGTGGTCGCCGCCGAAGGCGACCGTGCCGTGGTCGAGGTAGCTCACGAGGCGGGCGTGGTGGCGTGCGTTGACGATCCGGCCGTAGTCGGGGCTGAGGGACGCGTCCTCGCCCCACATCTCGGTGATCGCAGCGGCGAGCGCCCGCGTGAGCGGGGCGACGCGGTCGGGGGTGGTGAGGACGTAGTCGGGGGCGATGCAGGTCTGGCCCGCGTTGGTGAACTTGCCCCAGGCCAGGCGCCGGGCGACGTCGGCGAGGTGGTCGTCATCGTCGAACCAGACCGGGCTCTTGCCGCCCAGTTCGAGGGTGGCCGGGGTGAGATGCTCCGCCGCCGCCCGCAAGACGATCTTCGCGACCTGGCCGTTGCCGGTGTAGAAGATGTGGTCGAAGCGTTCGGCCAGCAGCTTCGTCGTCTCGGGCACGCCGCCCTGCACGACCCGCACTGCCCGCGGGTCCAGATACCGCGGCACGAGCTCGGCGAAGGCCGTGGAGACGTGCGGCGCCAGTTCGCTGGGCTTGAGGACGGCCGCGTTGCCGGCCGCGAGCGCCCCGACCAGCGGCGACAGCAGCAGCTGCACCGGATAGTTCCACGGGGAGATGATCAGGACGGTGCCGAGCGGCTCAGTCACCAGCCGGGCGCTCGCCGGTGCCAGGCCGAGGGGGAGCCTGGCACGCCGTGGCCGGGTCCAGCGGCTGAGCCGCCGCTGGGTGTGGGCGATGTCGGCCAGGACCCCGCCGAGCTCGGTGATCTGGGCCTCCGTGGCGCTCTTGTGCAGGTCCAGCCAGAGTGCCTCTTCGAGGGTGGCGCGGTTATCGCGCAGCAGGGCGGCGAGCGCGGTGAGCTGCCGGGAACGCCAGGCCAGGTCGCGGGTGGCGCCGGTCCGGAAGTATGCGCGCACCTCGGCGACGGACGCGGCGATGTCGGGTTCACTGTGCAGGTCGGTGCTTGTCATGTCTTTGCCTCCGCGGGCTAGTTGCCGCCGCCGGTGGCGGAAGCGCCGGGGGTGGAGTCGACGGGGATCGGCGGGTGCCCGGCGGGCAGGCCGCCGTGCTTCTCCGGGCCCAGGCTGTGGATGTTCCAGCCGTGCGGGTACACCTTGCGGGCGAGCTTCTCCATGGGGTCCGGGTCGCCCGGCTTCGGGTCCGGCATCGGCCTGGAGCCGAGCAGCCGCATCGTGGCGTCGGACAGGGACTTGCGGAGCTTGCCGGGGAGCTTGATGCCGCAGGCCCGCAGCTGGCGCGGGTCGACCTGCGCGACCATCAGCCAGACGATCACCCTCCCGATCCCCTTGGGCATGATGCTCGGCATCCACGCGATGAATTTCTTCGCGACCTGCTCGTTGTACGGGTAGTACGAGACCTTCTCGTCCATGTACTTCTCGTAGAACTCTTCGACCTCGGCGAGCGTGTCCGGCAGCGGATGGTGCGAGCCGAACAGACGCGCTTCCTTGCTCTGCTGGATGCGCAGTGCCTCCCACTCCTTGGGCGTGACCCGGCGCCAGCCGAACTTGTCGGCGAGACGGGTCGGGGTGAGCGTGTTGTCCGCCGCGACCGCGAGGTAGTCCTCCTGCTTGATGTCGTAGTGGCGGTGCATCGCGTTCACCTTCTTCGCCGCGTCCCGCGAGGGTCCGGGCCCGAAGCCGTGCTTGTGGACGATGCCGTGCAGCAGGGCGGTGTCGATGCTGCGCTTCTCGGTGTCGAGCTCCACCTCGCGGGCGACCTCGTGGACCTTCGACATGGTCGGGGCCGCAAAGGTGATCATGTTGCCGGTGAGCATCTGGATCGCGATCAGGGCACCGAAGTCCTGCCGGAACAGGTCCACGATGCGCTGGTGGTCGGTCTCCGGGTCGAGCGTCTCGATCTCCCGGACCCGGCGATAGCGGTCCTCACGGCTGCGGTCCGCGTCGGTGTGGGTGCGTCGTCCCATCTCTGACCTCTCGATCTGTCTGCGGGGGCGTTCTGCGCGGCACGCGGGGTGCTCGTCGTCGCGAATACAGTACGGCGTTCTATTTTCAGGAGCAAGGGTCTGCCGGTGACGGTTAGGCTGGGCGGCATGGCGCCTGGTCGGAAGTACGCGAAGGGGGCGGCGAAGCAGGAAGAAGCCTTCGACGCCGCACTGGAACTCATCACGGAGCGCGGCTGGGACGCCGTGACCATCCGCGAGCTCGCCTCCCGCGTCGGACTCAGCCCGACGGCGCTGGTGCACCACATCGGCAGCAAGGACGAACTCCTGCTGGAACTGCTGCGCCGCCGCGACCGGCAGGGCGGCCGGCCCGTCGACGAGCTCGACTCCGACGAGAGCCTGCGCCTGATGCTCTCCGGCCTGCGCGGGAACCGGCGAGCCTCCGGCCTGCGCGAGCTCTTCATCCGGCTGTCCGCCGAGGCTACGGCCCCCGACCACCTCGCGCACGACTTCTTCGGCGACCGCTACCGCCGCCTGGAGGCGATCGGCATCCGCGTCTTCACCGAGGCCAAGGCCGCCGGCCGGCTCCCCGACGGCATCGATCCGGCGACCGTGACCCGCATACTCAACGGCATGATCGACGGCCTGGAGCTCCAGTCCTTCTTCAACCCCGAGATCGACGTCGCCGCCGAGGTCGAGAAGTTCCTGCGGATGCTCGGCGTCGACGTGGAGGACCTGCTTGAGGCTGAGGCGGACGACGCCGCAGCCGGCTAGCGGCGGCCGCCCAGGGGGCGGGGGTGCATGTCAGTGCGGCGACGAGGTGTTGCCGAGCGAGGAGGCCGGGGTCTCGTCGCACCCGTCGTGGGACTGCGCCCTGGGTGGCTCGTCGTCCGGCTGCCCCTGCGGACGGTAGCAGATGGCGAGCAGGGCCGCCGCGCTCGCCGTACCGATGCCTGCGGCGAGCAGAGCCGCTGTCACGCCTGAGAGCTGCCGACGCAGCAGGCCGTCGAGGGAGAACCGGCCGTTGCCCAGGGCCGCCAGCGCGACGGCGGCGCCGCTGACAACGCCGACATACTCCCAGCCGCCCTTCAAGACGAAGAAGCCCTTGCCGCGGTGGTCGGTGCGGGCGGCCACCACCATCAGGCCGACCGCCGCCGCAGCCGGGAGCGGGTTGGCCGCGCCGAGGGCGATGCCCACGCCCGCCGCGATCTCGGTCCCGGCCGCCGCCCGCGCGTGCAGCCCGGCGGGCTTCAGCCCGAGCGCTTCGAACCAGCCCGTCGTGCCCTTGAGCCCGCCGGGTCCGGCGACCTTGTTCCAGCCGTGCGTGACCAGCATCGGGCCGAGCGTGGCGCGTAGCAGGAGTGCGGCGGTGTCGTGTTCCCGCGCACTCCTGGCCGTCCTGCGGTGGTCGGTCACGGACGCGAGCCTGCTGCCGAGGATTCCCATGGTGTTCCCTTCTGTCGATTGCTTCCCAGGCCGGTCGGTTGTCGTGAAGCACGCCTGGAGGGTGAGCGCGGTGTCGATGATGGCTGCCACGTGGTGGCAAGTGAAGTCCGCCGACACGACGGAGGGCCGCGCGACCTTCCTGGACAGCGGGAAGCTCGCACGCTGAACAGTGCTCTCTCGGCGGGGAGTTGGGGGTTTTTCCTCGCTCCGCATCTGTCCTCGAAGGCAGAACGTGGTTACAGTCGCAGAGGTTTCTGAAGCTAGAACCCAGTTCTGTTATTGCCTGGCCGTGACGAGGGTTCCCGACCTTGCCCCGTGCGGGGGCCAGCGGACCAGAGGGAGAGCGCAGGCTCATGAGTGACACCCTGATCGACCGATTCGACGGCGTCGTGCAAGTCACCTTCAACCGGCCCGGGAAGAAGAACGCCCTCACCGCCGGCAACTGGACCACCCTCGACCGCGTACTGGACGAGGTGGCCAGGAACCCGCAGGACCGGGCGGTGATCCTCACCGGAGCCGGCGGCTGCTTCTCCGCCGGCGCAGACCTCTCCGGCGGCCTGGACGCCTCCGACGGCAGCCAGAAGTCGGACGCACAACAGCAAGGCAACGGCAAGCGCGGGCTCACCGGCAGCCCGCTGCAGTCGACGCTGCACGAGATGCGGACCGTCAACGTCATCATCGACAAGCTGAAGAAGCTGCCAAAGCCGACGCTCGCGGTCGTGGACGGCGTCGCCGTCGGCGTGGCACTCGGGCTCGTCCTCGCCTGCGACCTCGTCCTCGCCAGCGACCGCGCCCGCTTCTCGGAGGTCTTCGTCAAGCGCGGACTCGCCCTCGACGGCGGCACCTCCTGGACCCTGCCCCGGGCCGTCGGCGTGCGCCGGGCGAAGCAGATGGCGTTCTTCGGCGACACGATCGGCGCGGAACAGGCACTGGGCTGGGGGCTGGTCAACGAGATCGTGCCCGCGGACAGCCTCCAGAAGGAAGGCGCGCAGTGGGGCCGCCGCCTTGCCGCCTCGCCCACCACCGCCCTCAGCCTGATCAAGAGCCTCCTCGACAACAGCTCCCAGATCAGCTTCGCGCAGGCCCTGGAGGACGAGGCCCGCTCCCAGCACATCGCCTTCACCACCAAGGACATGCACGAGGGCGTCGCCGCGTTCCTGGAGCGCAGGGAACCCCGCTTCACCGGCGAGTAGGTCCAGTCGCCCGGTCCCGCCCTCGGTCCCTCACCCCTGGAGATCAGGAGCCGCAGAGCCATGAGTCTCGACCTGTTGCCGCAACCCACCGATGAGCAGAGGATGATGATCGACGCCCTCGCCAGGATCCTCGACGCGGAGAGTCCTTTGGAGGCCGTGCGCGAGGCCGCCGAACGGTCGGAGCCCGGTCGGCCCGAACTCCGTCGCAAGCTGGGCGATATCGGCTGCTTCGGCCTCCTGGTCGACGAGAGCCGTGGAGGCGGCAGCGCCTCGGAGAACGGTGTCCTGGACGCTGTCCTCGTCGCCGCCGAACGGGGGGCGCGGCTCCAGCCCGGACCGTACGTGGGCACGCACGTCACCGCCCACACCCTCTCCCGACACGCCAGCACGGCGACGTCGTCGTCCGTGCACCAGCCGACGCTGGCCTCCCTGGTCTGCGGAGAGACGGCAGCGACCTGGGCGACGGACGGGCTCCTCGGCGGTGAGCCGGTCCTGTCGGTGCGTGCCGACGGGGACCGCCTCGTGGTGAACGGTGTCCTGGCAGCCGTCCAGGATGCCGACGACAGCGAGCATCTGCTGCTCAGCGCCCCGCTGAAGTCGCCGGAACCAGGTGTGGCGCATGCGCTGATCCCGCTCCGCGATCCCCGCGTCCGCCTGGCGGAGCGCGGCGCGTTCGACATCACGCGGCGCTTCCAGGACGTCCACCTCGACCAGCTCGTCCTCGCTCCCGACACCGTGCTCGCCGCGGGGGAAGCCGGGCGGGCGTTGTTGGACCGGCAGATCGCCGTCGCCTCCGTGCTCGCCGCGGCGGAGTCCATCGGGACGATGGACAGCGATCTCCGCCTCGCCGTCGAGTACGCGAAGACGCGCATCGCCTTCGGCAGGCCGATCGGCTCGTTCCAGGCCGTGAAACACCTCCTCGCCGATACCGGGCTCGCGTTGGAAATGGCGAAGAGTCTTGTCGTCGAAGCGGCGACGGCGGTCGGGAAGGAGGCTGGGGATTCCCTCGTGCTCGCCTCCGCGGCGAAGTCTTTCGTCGGTGAGAAGGCCGTACAGCTCGCGCACAACTGTTTCCAGGTGTTCGGCGGCATCGGCTACACCTGGGAACACGACAACCACCTCTTTCTGCGCCGCCTTGCGTCCGACGCCCAGCTCTTCGGCACGCCCGTCTGGCATCAGCGCCTCATCTGGGAGAAGGCGTCCCACACGACGCGTACGAAAGGAAGGCATCATGTCTGAACAGCAGCAGCCGATCGACATGGCCGAGTACCGGCACCGGGCCCGTGCCTGGCTCGAAGCGAATCTCGCGCGCAGGGCCGGGCCCGCCCGGCGCGCCCAGCTCACCGGGCACGGCGACATGACCGGGGAGAAACTGGCGGAACAGCGCGCCCTGCAGCGCAAGCTGTACGAGGCGGGGTATGCCGGAATCTCCTGGCCTGCGGAGTACGGCGGTCAAGGGCTCCCGGCATCGTACGAGCGGGCCTTCGACGAGGAAGCCCGGGAGTTCGTTCTGCCGGATTTCGGAATCGCCGGCGGTACGACATTCGGTGTCTGCGCGCGGACGATGCTCGTGCACGGTTCGCCGGAATTCCTGAAGCGTCACATTCCGGGAATCATTTCCGGGGAGCGGCTCTTCGTCCAGTTCTTCTCAGATCCCGAAGCCGGATCCGACCTCGCGGGGGTGCGCACCCGAGCCGACCGGGACGGTGACGGCTGGGTCCTGAACGGGTCGAAGATCTGGACCAGCGGTGCCTACTACGCCGACTACGGAATGTGCCTGGCCCGCACCGATTGGGACGTGCCCAAGCACCGCGGGCTCACCTGGTTCGCCGTCCCGATCAGGGCGGACGGCGTGACCGTCCATCGCATCCGGCAGATCAACGGCGACGCCGAGTTCTGCCAGGAATTCTTCGACGACGTCCGGCTCACCGAGGACGACGTCATCGGCACCGTGGACGACGGCTGGACCGTCACCCAGACCATGCTGCTCTACGAGCGCGGAAGCCAGGCGAGCGCGGCCCCTGCGGAGTCCGGCACCGGGGCAGACGCGCGTGTGCTCGCCCCTGACCTCGTAGCGCTCGCCGCGCAGGTGGGACGACTGGCTGATCCACTGGTGCAGCAGTCTGTCGTCCGCACCCACATCGACGACCTCGCGCGGCGTCACCTCGACCGACGTATCGGGCGAATGATGGGCGTCGACCCGATGCGCGCGAGCTCCTTCGCCTCCTACAGCAAGCTCGCCTCCGGAACCTACGACCCGATCCGCGCCAACGCCGCCCTGGACATCGCGGGTGCGGACGCCACGACATGGCTGGAGCCGGGCGAGGGGTCCGCGTCGCAGGTCGCGCTCTCCCTGCTGAACAGCCGCTTCCTCTCCATCGCCGGCGGGACGAACGAGGTGCAGCGCAACACCATCGGCGAGCGGGTGCTGGGGCTGCCCCGGGAGCCGTCGTTCGACAGCCGGCGGCCGTTCAGGGAAGTGATCCGGGCCGCGAAGAACTGGTCGGGCAAGGTCGGCTGACACCCATGGCACCAACTGTTCCGGACGAGGCGAGAGATCGGTGGAGGGAAGAGAGGAGAGAGAGGATCGATGGCTGCTCAACAGGAGGAAAGCCTCGCCGCCGCACTGACCGGCCCCGGCGGGCGGTTCGAGACAGCACAGGAGGAGGTGCGCGGCGTCCGGATGACGGTGTTCAGGAACCGGCTGCGTTGCCTGCGTGAACTCGTCGAGGCGAGCAGGCGGTTCGGGGACCGGACATTCGTGATCGAGGACGAGCGGCGGATCTCGTTCGCGGACCACCTGGAACAGGTGGACGCCTGCGCGGTGGCCCTGCAGAAGGAGTACGGGGTCCGGACCGGCGACCGGGTGGGCATCTTCGCCGCCAACCGGTGGGAATGGATTGTCGCCTTCTGGGCCGCGGCCGGTATCGGCGCCATTCCCTGCGGGATGAATGGCTGGTGGACGTCGGAGGAGTTCGCGCACGCCGCACGGCTTATCGAACCCGTCCTCGTCCTCGGCGACGGACCGCGCCTCGCGCGGCTCGCAGGACAGGGTGGACAGGGCCGCCGGAGCTGGCCGTTTCCGCTCGTGGACCTGGGCACGGACGTCGGCTCCGCCGTCAGCCGCCACCGGGGTGCCGCCCCCACCGTCCCGCAGGTCGCCGAGGACGACGTGGCGCTGATTCTCTTCACCAGCGGCACCACCGGGCGGCCCAAGGCGGTCGCCCTCTCGCACCGCTCGGTCCTCGGATTCGCCCACGTCAACATGTATGCGGAGGCGGCCGGCCTGGCCGCTCACGGCGCACCGGTGCCGGGCCCGGACGAGGAGCCGCCGCCGTCCGACGCGGTCACCCTGATCACCTCGCCGCTCTTCCATGTGTCGATGCTCCAGGGCGTCATGCTGCTGGCCTTCGCCAGAGGCGGCTCCGTCGTCCTGCTGCCGGGCCGCTTCGACCCCGAACGCGTGCTGCGGGCCATCGAGCGCGAGAAGATCACCCACTGGTCCGCCCTGGGGAGTGCAGCCCCCAGGACGGCTCTCTCGCCTGCCCTCGACCGCTACGACACCAGCAGCATCCGCGTCCTCGGCCTGGGCGGCGCTCCGGTCAGCCCGACTGTGCAGCAGTCCTTTCTCAGTGCTTTCCCCAGCGCGCTCACCCTCGGCATGGGCTACAGCAGCACCGAGGGCGGCAGCGTCATCGCGGCCATCGACGGAGCCGATTTCGCGGCCCGGCCCGCATCTACCGGCCGGGCCAGCAAAACCGTGGAGATCGAACTCCGTGACCCCGACGGCTACCGTGTACCGGACGGCGACTACGGCGAGGTCCACATCCGCAGCCCCTACCTCATGACGGGCTACTGGAACGACCCCGAGGCGACGACGGCCGTCCTCAAGGACGGCGGCTGGCTGGCCCTCGGCGACGTGGCGCGCATGGAGGACGGCTTCCTCTACCTCAACGCACGGACCCGCGACCGCATCCTCGTCAACGCCGAGAACGTCTCACCCACCGAGGTCGAGTACGTCCTCGACTCCCACCCGCAGGTCGCCGAGGTGGCGGTGATCGCCGTCGACGACGAGACAACCGGTGACGCGGTCTGTGCCGTTGTCGTCGTGCAGAACGGCGCGGGGGTGACGGAGCAGGAGCTCGAAGCCTGGTGCCGCAAGAGCCTCGCGCACTACAAGGTGCCGACGCGGTGGCACCTGGTGACGGACCCGCTGCCGCGGACCCCGACCGGCAAGGTGATCAAAGACCGGCTCCGTGTGCGGATCGCGCCCCTTCGATCGTGAGGGAGACGGCGTCGTCGATGTATTCCAGCGAGCGCCGCAGCGGCAGACTGCCCGTCGACCACTTCCGCAGCAGTCCCCCGAGCAGTGACGTGAACAGCAGGACGAACACCTCGCGTTCCCGCTCGGCGGTGTCGGTGAGCGACTCGGCGAGGATGCGCTCGAAGCTCTCGGTGTAGCCCCGGAACACCTCGCGGGCCGCGGGGTCCGCCGTGACCTCCAGCAGCATCGTGAGCCGGTAGAAGTTCGGGTACCGGCCGTAGGCACGGACGGTGCGGCGCAGCACCGCCCGCAACCGTGCCGCGTCGCCGACCGGTTTCCGGTTCTGCCCGCGCACCCTGGCCTCGAAGGTCTCACCCCAAGTGACCAGCGCCTCCGCGTACAGCAACTCCTTGGACGGGAAGTAGCGGTACACCGTCGCCAGCGCGACGCCCGCGTTCTCCGCCACCTCACGGATCTGGATCTGCTCGTACTCACGCTCTTCGAGCAGCCGGATCGCGGCCCTGAGGATGCTGTCGCGGCGGGCGCGCTGGGACGGCGTACGGGCCTTGGCCGGCGCCGCCGCTGTCACCGGTGCTGTGGCGGCGGCCGTCGCCGCGCGACTTCTCCCGCTGAACAGCGCGCCCTCCCCGAAGACCTGAACCCGAAGCCGGTACCCCGTTACCGCGAAGCTCGGAACCCGGCCTGCGCCCGGCATTTTCCAGAACGCCACTCTAACAGGGGACGGTTCAGAGCGGTTGACGTCCGGACGCCATCAGCCGAGCAGCCAGACGTCGATTCCCGTGGCCGACTGGTGCGGGAGGATCCTCAGGTCGCGGGCGCGGCGGGGCAGCTCCGCGACGGGGAGGTCGGACATGTCGGGCGGTCCGAAGAGGAGGAAGGAGACGCCGGGATCCGTGGATCCGCCCCACAGGGCCGGGAGGATCGGGGCGGCCGAGGCGTCGCGGACGAGCAGGGAGCGCCCGCTGCCCCAGGTGGCGAAGAACCAGCCAGGGCCCGCCTCCAGGACGTCGCCGAGGAGACCGGGGCCGAGCAGGTCGTGGGCGCGGCGCAGATCCGGGGTCGTGACGCCGACCAGGGCGACCTCGGGGCCGGCCGCCGAGTCCGCGGGCTCGGGGAAGCCGGCCGGAGGAGTGGTCCCGGCGCTACCCCGCCGGATCGCCTCCTCGTCCGCCTCCACCACTTGGACGAGGGTGCCGAGCGCCGTGTTCCTGGGGTGAATGAAGGACTCCCGCCAGACCGCGTGGACGGATCTGCGGCCGAAGGTGTCGAATTGCAGGCGGGAGAGGTCGCTCGTCGTCTCGTCGAGGGAGGGGACCTTGAAAGTGATGTGGTGGGGTGCAGGGCCGTGCCTGTCGAGGAAACGCCCCATGAAACCGTCGGGCGCGTCCGGGGCGATGAACTCCAGGCGCAGGCTTTTGCCGAAGGACATCTGCAGGGGCGCGTATTCGCCTGCCGGGCCGGATATCTCCCAGCGGCCCCCGAGCTCACCCGCGAACCGCGGATAGGCGTCCTCCCAGCGCTGCACGCCGATGGCCAGGTGATCGAACGTGGGGCTTGCCATCTTCTCGGATCACTCCCTTTTCATGTTCTTCATGCTTCAGGACGGACTGCCGGCGGTCAGGACAGGCCGTCGATCGCGTAGCGCTGGACGAACAGGCGGACGTGCTCCGGGGTGTCGTTGCCGCGCGGGACGGACGCCTGGAAGACGGTGAAGGACAGGAAGACGCGGGCCAGCCACTCGCTCGCGTCGGGGATGTCGAGGTTGGCGCGGACCTCACCCCGCTCGCGCGCCGACTCCAGATACGGCTGGAGGAACTTGGCCGTCCTGACCAGGGCGGTACCGCTCTGGGTGGCGAGCATGTGCAGCATCGAGATGTGGTTGTTCGCCGAGAAGGCGTCGTCGGCGGGCCGGGTCGAGAGGATGATCCGCTCCGAGAACTCGCCGAGCTGATCGGTGAGGTGCTCGTGATTCTTCATGGCGCGGGCCAGGTCGTCGAAGAAGAGGTCGGCGTTGCGCTTGGCGAGCGCGTCCAGGAGGACTTCCCGGGAATCGAAGTAGCGATAGAGCGTGCCGCGTGCGACGCCGGCGGCGCGCGCGACGTCCGACATGCTCATCTTGTTCCCGCCGAGCCGGGTCAGCAGTCCGCCGGCGGCGGCGAGGATGCGCTCCTCCGTCTCGTCGAAGCCGCCGTTCCCGGCCTTGGCCCCGGTCTTGCGGTGCGGTGCTGGTCGCAGCGGGTCAGCCGCGTGGCGCAGCCCCTCGATCCCCTCGAACCCTTCGCTCATGTCCCGGGCCTTTCGCTTTTTCGTCGCAACGAAGCTAGACAGTGAAGCAGATTGTGTCCTACTGTCACATCGCAGTGCAACCCCAACTCCCTTCGCTCCGGCGGCGGTGACCGCCGAGGACCAGCAAAGATCAGCCAGATCTGAGGCATTGATCGGAGAGCACGCGCATGACAGAGGTGACCAGGGCGATCGACTGCCTGGTGAACGTGTCCATGGTGTACGGAGACGATCCGCCGGACTGGCTCGTACGGGTCAAAGAGGACTACTTCAAGGGCGGGGAATCCTTCCTCGCCGACGCCGACTTCGACCAGCTCGTCGACGAGATGGACCGGCTCGGCGTCCACCGCGCCATCCTCATGAACGACCTGCGCACCGGCGCGCGATCCAAGGCCCGCGAGTTCGTCGAGAAGGCGCCGGAACGCTTCTCCCTCGGCGTCGGCGGCCTCGACCTGCTGCGCCCCATGCGCAGCCTGCGCATCCTGACCGAAACAGTGGCCAACGCCCCGGTCTCCTACGTCTCGGTCGGCCCCAGTTTCTGGGGTGACGGCAACTACCCGCCGAGCGACGCCGTCTACTACCCGCTCTACACCAAGGCGTGCGAGCTCGAACTGCCCGTCAGCCTCAACACAGGACTACCCGGGCCGCCCCTGCCGGGAGAGGTGCAGAACCCGATCCACCTCGACCGCGTCTGCCAGCGCTTCCCCGAACTGAAGCTCGTCATGATGCACGGCGCGGACCCCTGGTGGGACCTGGCGATCCGGCTCATGGGCAAGTACCCCAACCTGCACATGATGACGTCCGCCTGGTCGCCCAAGTACCTGCCCGCGTCCCTTCTGCACTTCATGCGGACCCGCGGCAAGAAGAAGATCATGTTCGCCTCGGACTCCCCCGTGCTCTCCATCACCCGCACCGTCACCGAGGCGGCGCGGCTAGATCTGGACACCGAAGTGCTCGACGGCTACCTGTACGGCAACGCCGAGCGCTTCTTCTTCGACGGAGGTGAAGACAAGTGACCGTCACCGCTTCGCAGACGCGACACATCGAGGGCAAGGCCCAGGCCCAGAAAGAAGGGAAGTACGCCCTTCCCTTCGACAGCGACAACCACTACTACGAGAAGATCGACGCCTTCACCCGGCACCTCGACCCGGCCTTCAAGCACCGCGGCATCCAGGTCGTCCAGAAGGGCAAACACACCCAACTGCTCGCCGGCGGGCGGCTCCTGGAATTCGTGCCGAACCCGACCTTCGACCCCGTCATCGTCCCCGGCTGCCAGGACCTGCTGTTCCGCGGCCAGATACCCGAGGGCGTCGACCCGCGCAGCCTGATGAAGGTGGAGCCGCTCAACCCCGCCTACCAGAACCGCGACCTGCGGATGGAGATGATAGACGAGCAGAGGCTCTCCGGCGTCCTGCTCTTCCCGACCCTCGCCTGCGGCGTCGAAGAGGCGCTGCGCGATGACATCGGCGCCACGATGGCCAGCGTCACCGCCTTCAACAAGTGGCTCGACGAGGACTGGGGCTACTCCTACCAGGACCGCATCATGGCCGCGCCGATGCTGTCGTTCGCCGACCCCGACGAAGCGGTGAAGGAGATCGACCGCCTCGTCGCACGCGGGGTGCGCATCGTCTCCGTCCGCCCCGCCCCCGTGCCGACCTGCCACGGCCGCTCCCGGTCCTTCGGGCATCAGGACTACGACAAGGTGTGGGCCAAGCTTGCCGAACACGACATCCCCGTCGGCTTCCACCTCAGCGACAGCGGCTACAACATGATCGGCGCCGCATGGGGCGGCCCTGAGCGGTTCGTGCCGTTCCGCAACCCCAGCCCGCTGAACATGGTGCTGACCTCCGACCGGGCCATTCACGACACCGTGGCGAGCCTCGTCATCGACGGCGTCTTCACCCGCCACCCCACCCTGCGCATCGCAAGCATCGAGAACGGCTCCGACTGGATCCAACTCCTGGTCAAGCGCCTTCGCAAGCAGGCCAACCAGTCGCCGCAGGCGTTCGCCGAGGACCCGGCCGACACCATCCACAAGCACCTGTGGGTCACCCCCTACTACGAGGAGGACATCCGCAAGCTCGCCGACACCGTCGGCTCCGACCGCATCCTCTTCGGCTCCGACTGGCCGCACGGCGAGGGCCTGGCCGAGCCGACCGACTTCAAGAACGAGCTCAAGGGATTCACCGAGTCCGAGACCGACCAGATCATGCGCACCAATGTGCTGGACCTGCTCGGAATCGAGTACTGAGGGTGCATCTACGGAGGGGCGAGGGCTCGGCACTCGCCCCTCCGAACAGGGCCTCAACGCGCCGGCGGTTCCGCCCGCCCCGTACCGCCCGGGCCTGTGGGCGATCACGACTCGTGATCGCCCACAGGCCCGCGAATTCCTCAAGAGCACGGCCGCGATCCCGCGGAGGCCACCGTCCGCTTCCCCACCACTGGCCATCTCCTCGCTTTTCTTGACAGCGATCAATACCCCCGCCCGCTACACGATCACCGAGCGACTGTCTCATCCCGTGCTGTCGGGCGGGAGTGTCTGATCAACGGCCCTGTCTCACATTCGGTGGTGACGGAGCGTGCTGTTATCCGAGCAGGATGCGGTGCCGGAGCAGGGTGAAGCCTGCTCGTCCGTGCATCTGGCGCGCGATCCGTTTGGTCTTGGTGTTGACGCCCTCGGTGGGGCCGTTGCTGTACGGAAGCGTGAGTCCGGCGATCACGGCGTCGATGTCCCGGTCCAGGCCCCGGGTGAAGGCGTGTAGGTGGGGCAGGTCGGCTGTTCGGACTTGGGCGATCCAGTGCGTGAGCGCATCGGCGTTGTCGGTGTGTGGCGTAAGGAGCGGGGCGAAGTCTCTCATATCTGCCGCCAGTTGGGTCATCTCGGGGCAGGCGGCGGTGAGCTTGGCCAGGAGTTCGTGCTGCTCGGGCTTGAGGTTGTCGGGTCTGGTCAGCAGCATCCGGGCGAGCCGGCGTGGCGGGATATGGCTGCGGTCGGCGTCCGCGCGGCCTTGGTTGATGTACTTGTGCCCGCGCCGCCTACGCGTCGGCGAAGGCCGGACTGATGGGCCTGTCGCGGGTCTGGGCCCTGGAGCTCGGCCCGTTCGGCGTGACGTCGAACGTCGTCGCCCCCGGCCCCATCGCCACCGACCTGTTCGCGGGGGCCAACCGGGATGACGACGCCCGGACGCGGCGGCTCGTCGAAGACATCCCGGTGGGCCGGATGGGCAGCCCGGAGGACGTCGCCTCGGCCGTGACGTACTTCCTGGCCGACCGGGCCGGCTTCGTGACGGGCCAGACGCTGTTCGTCTGCGGGGGCGTCAGCGTCGCCCAGGCTGCGCTCTGACAGAGCCGGCGCCGGCACGGAGCTGGTGGTGACGGCGCCTTCCGGATGGCGCCGAGCGGGGGCGGTCCTGACCCGCCGTTTCCGGTGCCCCGCATGCGTGCGGAGCACCGGAAACGGCGGGTCGAGCTGGTCATCAGCGCGAGTGCCTTCCCTCCCCCGGTGGACACCTCAGAAGGGCAGGTCGCGGATGATGCCGTCGTAGGGCAGGTACTGGCCTTCGGCGGCCTCGGCGGGCAGGTCGAGGATCACGATGACGCCGGCGGTGCCGGCCTTCTTGTGTCTGTCGAGTTCCTTGACGAGGCTGCTGCCGGCGAACCAGGTCCGGTCGCAGGTGGCCAACGGGTCGTAGCCGGAAGGATGTCCGGGCTGGCAGGGGGCGTCCCAGTCGATGAGGTCGATGAGCCCGTAGGGCAGGGACGGCGGTCTGACGGTGACGAGGCCGATCGCGCCCTCGGTGGGCTGCAGGGACAGCGGGACGCTGACGCCTCGGGGGCCGGTGCTGCCCGAGTACGGCACGTACCGTCGTGGGCTTGCACACCGAGGTCGACGGCACTGTTCCGACCTGCGCGATCCGCTCCTACGACCGCGGTGTGCTGTCCGAGCGCCACGAGGTGAGACGAGGGTGCCCCGGCAGTTCGGCGCGGCCGGTGGCCCACAGCAGGGTGAGCCAGGGATCCGCGCCGCCCGGAGCCTCGGGAAACAGACGGGCGAGCACCCGCGAGCAGAGAGCGGAGGGCGGGGTCCAGGCAAGCCCGAAGCCTTCCGCCAGATCGTGCATGTGTACCAGCGTCTCCTGCAACGCCAACGCCGCGAAGCCTTCGGGGTCCGACACCCCGGCGGCGTGGTGGGCGCGGACCCGGGGCGGCGTCGTACGCACCATGGCGACCAGCAGCGCGCCGCACGCCTCCAGCACCTGCACCAGGCCGGCCGGACCCGCATCACGGTCCGCGAAGAGGAAGACCGCGGGTCCGTCCGGCCTCTTCCGGCTCAACGCGAAAGGCACATGGGTGTCCAGCGGCGGGCTCTGCGGCCCCAGCTGCACGGCGTAGTAGAACAGGTCGTTGGCGAGGTGCTCGGCGGTCTCCCAGCAGTCCCACTCCAGCGAACCGGCCTTACCGCCCCACCCCTCCGCGGGTGCGTCCCGAAGGATGCCCACGGCGAGCCGCACGGCAAGGTCGACGTCGTCCGCGGTGACCGGAGACAAGACTGATCCGGTTTCGCTTGATCGAGACATGGCAGCACCGTATCCCGAGGGAAGAGGGCAGTGTCTTCCGGCGCCGAGCGGATGCACCGAATCGGCACCGCCGCTCCTCCCCGGGCGAAGGGCGGTGTACGACGTCGTGGACTCAAGAGGAACGGTGTCGGGTGAGGATGCTGGTGGGCCCGCCCACGCAGCTTTCCGGGTCCCGCATCAAGTCCGGGCGGTCAGGAGTGGCAGGTCGAGGCGGCGCGCGAGGTCGTCGGCAGAGGTGCCAAAGGTCTCCCGCGCCACCACGCCGTCCGGGGTGATGTCGAAGACCGCGAGGTCGGTGTAGATGCGGTCGACGCAGCCCAGACCGGTCAGCGGGTAGGTGCACTGGGGCACCAGCTTGGGTTCGCCGGTCTTGGTGAACAGCGTCATCATGACGAAGACCTTCCTCGCCCCGATCGCCAGGTCCATGGCTCCGCCGACGGCGGGGATGGCGTCGGGTGCGCCGGTGTGCCAGTTGGCGAGGTCGCCTGCCGCGGAGACCTGGAAAGCTCCCAGGACGCAGATGTCCAGGTGCCCGCCGCGCATCATGGCGAAGGAGTCGGCGTGATGAAAGTAGGCGGCACCGGGCAGTTCGGTCACCGGGACTTTGCCGGCGTTGGTGAGGTCGGCGTCGATCTCCTCGCCCCGCGCGGCGGGCCCCATGTTGAGCATGCCGTTCTCGGTATGGAGCACAACACCGGATTCGGCCGGCAGATGGTCGGCGACGAGGGTCGGCCGGCCGATGCCGAGGTTGACGAAGGAGCCGCGAGGGATGTCGCGGGCCACCAGCGCGGCGATGTCGTGCTTGGCGAGGGGCGCGCGTGCCGTGTCTGTGACGGGTGGGTTCAGGCTCATTCGGTGGCCTCCCGCACCACACGGTCGACGTAGATGCCAGGCGTGATCACGGTTTCGGGGTCGAGCGTCCCGGTTTCGACGATCTCGCGGACCTGTGCGATCACGGTGGTCGCGGCGGTGGCCATCACCGGCCCGAAGTTGCGGGCGGTCTTGCGATAGACGAGGTTGCCCATGCCGTCGGCCCGGTGAGCGCCGATCAGCGCCACATCGCCCTTGATCGGGTACTCCAGCAGGTAGGTGCGGCCGTCGATGACGCGGGTTTCCTTCCCCTCGGCCAGCGGAGTGCCGACCGCGGTGGGGCAGAAGAACGCGCCGATCCCGGCCCCGGCGGCCCGGAGCCGCTCGGCGAGGTTGCCCTGCGCCACCACCTCCAGCTCCACCTGCCCCGCCCGGTACAGGCCGTCGAAGACGTAGGAGTCGGCCTGTCGGGGGAAGGAGCAGACGACCTTACGGACCCGTCCCTTCGCCAGCAGCGCGGCAAGTCCGGTGTCGCCGTTACCCGCGTTGTTGGACACCACGGTCAGGTCTTTGGCCCCCTGACGGATGAGGGCGTCGATCAGGGAGACCGGCATGCCGGCCATCCCGAACCCGCCGACCAGGACCGTGGAGCCGTCGCGGACGTCGGCAACCGCTTCGTCGGCGTGCGCGTACACCTGCGCGGTCACCGCTTGGCCTGCACGTTCTCCAGGACAGCGGCGAGGGCCTGGCCCACACCGATACAGATCGCCGCGACCCCCCATCGCTCGCCGGACGCTGTGAGCCGGTGGGCCAGCGTGCTCAGCAGACGACCACCGGAGGCGCCCAGCGGGCGGCCGAGCGCGATCGAGCCACCCTTGGTGTTGACGATCCCGGGGTCGATCTTCCAGGCGTCCACGCAGGCCAGCGCTTGCACGGCGAATGCCTCGTTGACTTCGACGGCCGAGACGTCGGGCCAGGTGACGCCCGCAGCCTTCAGGGCCCGGTTCGCCGCCTCCACCGGGGCGAACCCGAAGTCCTGAGGATCCAGCGCGTGCACTCCGCGTCCGGCGATCCGGGCCAGCGGATCGGCGCCTATACGCCCTGCGGCGGCTGCCGAACCGATCAGCACGGCCGAGGCGCCGTCGCTCAGCGGCGAGGCGTTACCCGCGGTGATCAGGCCGTCGGGCCGGAACGCCGGCTTGAGCTCGGCGAGCTTCTCTGCCGTGGATCCGGGCCTCACGCCCTCGTCGCGGGTGAGGTCGGCGTCGTTGCCGTACGCCTCGACCGCTATCACCAGGTCGTCGTAGAACCCCTCCGCCCAGGCGATCTCCGCGAGCTGGTGGGACCGCGCGGCGAACTCGTCCTGACGCGTGCGCGAGATGGCGAACCGCTCGCCCAGTTGCTCGTTGGCCTCCCCCAGGGAGACCGTCCACTCCTTCGGCATGCGCTCGTTGACCAGGCGCCATCCCAAAGTGGTGGACACGGCGGTCACGTCGCCTGCCGGGAAAGCGCGCGAGGGCTTGGGCAGCACCCAAGGTGCCCGGGTCATCGACTCCACACCTCCGGTGAGCACGATGTCCGCGTCGCCGGTCTCGACGGTGCGGGAGGCGATCAGCGCCGCGTCCAGGGAGGAGCCGCACAACCTGTTGACGGTCGTGGCGGGCACCGAGGTGGGAAGCCCGGCGAGGAGGACGGCCATCCGGCCGACATTGCGGTTGTCCTCGCCGGCGCCATTGGCGTTGCCCCAGACGACATCGCCGATCTCGCTCGGATCCAGGCTGGGCACCTTGGCCAGGAGCCCCGTCACGGCGAGTGCCGCGAGGTCGTCGGGCCGTCTCCCGGCCAGAGCGCCGGAGAACCGCCCGAAGGGTGTTCTCACCGCTGCATAAACGTAACTGTGGGTCACGTCCTCACCGTAGAACTGCCCCCTTCATCATGTCCAAGACCTAGTCACTGGTCATTGATAAGCGCTGCTTATAAAATGGGCGGCATGGAGCTGCGTCAGATCCGCTTATTTCCTCGCCCTTGCCGAGGAGTGCCACTTCGGGCGCGCGGCGGTTCGGCTGCACGTCGCGCAGCCCGCTCTCTCCCAGCAGATCAAGCAGCTGGAGCGGGAACTGGGCACCGCTCTTTTCCACCGTTCGACGCGGCACGTCGAGCTGACCGAGGCCGGTCTCCACCTCACCGAATACGCGCGCACCCTGGTGGCCGAGGCCGACCGGGCCCGCGCTCACATGACGGAGCTGGCCACTGGCCGCGCCGGCCGGGTCTCCGTCGGCTTCATCGGCACCGCGACCTACGACGTTCTGCCCCGCGTCGCTCGCACCGTGCGAGCCCGCCTTCCTCACATCACCCTCGACCTGCGCGGCGAGCTGCTCACGCCCCAGCTCGTGAACGGGCTGCGCGCCGGCGCCTACGACCTCGCCGTGTCCCGCATCGGCGAGGACGGCGCCGACGGGGTGAGCATCACGCCTCTGCGCACCGAACCCCTCGTGGCGGTGCTGCCGGCCGGCCACCCGCTGGCGTCCGGCCCACGCATCTCACTGAAGGCACTGGCCGGCGAGCCCTTCGTCGTCCATCCCTCTCAACCGCGGTCCGCCATGTACGACCGTGTGCTGTCCGCCTGCGGCCGGGCGGGCTTCCAGCCCGACTCCCTCGTGGAGGTCGGCGAGACCGCGACCCTCGTCGTCCTTGTCGCCGCGGGACACGGCGTCGCACTGGTGCCCCAGTCGGTCCGGAGCCTGCGCCTGGACGGTGTGATCTATCTGCCGCTCGTCGAGACGGAGACCATCGATCTCGTCCTGGCCCGCCGGGCCGGACGCAACTCGCCGGCGGCGGAGCAGGTGGCTTCGGTCATCGAACAGTGCGCGCACCCCTGAAAGCGACGGCGCCGATTCATTCCGAATCAGCGGATCGATGACCTGGTGCGCCGTCGGATGACGCGGGTTGGGGCGCTGTGGCCGGAGGACCGGACACCGAGGGCGGGCGATGGCGTGCGAGGGCACGGGTCGGGCGGAAGTGACACAGGCCCTCGGGAATCCTGAGCGCCGCGCCACGAGGAATCCCGACCGGCTCACGGACGGCCTGCCGGCGGTCGCCTCGGACGGCGCGCCCGAGCCCTGCGCTCGTATCTGCTTGCCCTCGCCGACAGGGCGCCCACGCAGACGTCGGGTTCGTGATGCGGCGCGCACCATGGTCCACGATTGCCGATCGGCCGAACCGGCGATCATCACGACCATTGAGGGGTTCGCGGCGGCTGCGCTTGGCGGTGGAGCTGCTGCGGCCGCTTCGATGAACTCCCCCAGGGGCTTGGCCAGGTACAGGCGGACGTTGTCCCACCCCTTGCGCCGGGCCGCACAACGTCGACCCTGCGGCGGGCCAGGAAGCGGCGGGTTTCGCTCCGCTCGGTCGGGTGGCTCGAGCGAGCGCGGTGCGAGGTGGCGCGGGGCCGTCAGGTGTGCGCGGCGGCGCTCATGGCCCGGATGCCGCCGGCGAGGAACGTCATGGCCGTGCTGATGGCTTGGTCGCGGTCGGTGCCCTTGAGGTGTTCGCAGATCTCGGTGACCACCGCCGCGGCGGCGACAGCAGCGAGACGGGGCCCGATCCCGCCCGGGGCGATGATACGGGCGCCCTCTCTGCTGGACCGTGCGCCGGGCCATGACGGAAGTCGCTTCAACCGGTCACAGACCGGTGACGTCCCCGGCCTTCTTCAGCACGGAGTCGAGCGCGTCCACCACGGCGTTGTGCCGCCTCTCGCGCGCCGCCCGGTCCGCCGGCACCAGCCGCTCGGCGGCCTGAACGGCGTAGCCGTCCGGGTCACCAAAGGCAGTCTGCGGGTGCTCTCCCGTCTCCGCGCAGTGCGCCGTGACGTCCTTGACCGCCTGGAGCACGACCGCCCGGTCCACGCCCGGCTGCATGGCCAGCCGTACCTGGAAACGCGCCATCCACTTTTCGCGGTCCTTCTCCCTCGCCGCGTCCGTCGTCCGGTCCTTCTTCGCCATGTGCTCTCCCAGGTGATCGGCAGTCGTCCGTCATGGAGTTGGACGCCGGAACATCGAAGTGAGTTGCGGGAGCGAGGCTCTGATGTGTTTCGGGTGACCGCCTGGGAGCCGCACTGGCTCTGCCGACCGGTCCACTGGCACAGAACGTCGCAGGCTACACGCGCCGGTGATGAGCCTTCAGGAGGCCGGCCAGGTGTGGCGCCGTGCGGACGTCCGGATTCGGGTGAGACCGCGTACGCTCCGCCGCCCGGCGGACAAATGTGACGCTCCATCAGGTCTGTGACCGTACCCGCCGGAGTTGGCCGTGGCCGGTGACGCTGGGCCGTTCGATCCAGGCGTGAGTGCTCAGCTGGCCGGGCCGCCGACGAGGACCGACCAGCCGCCGTCGACCCGCAGAGTCGTGCCGGTGGCCGCACTGAGCGCGGGGTCGGCGGCCAGTGCCACCACGGCGGCGACATCTTCGGGCTCAAGCACCCGGCCCAGCACGGACTCGCGGGCCAGGACGGCGCCGCGCCCGCTGGTCAGGACTTCCGCGGTGGCCGGCGTCCGGACGGCCCCGGGGGCGACGACGAGCACACTGACGCCGTCGCGCGCACTCTCCGCAGCGACATGGCGGGCGAAGGTGGCCAGCGCGGATTTCGCCGTGCCATGCGCGAGCCGGCCTTCGCCGACGTAGTCCGCAGCGGTGCTGCCGATGCAGATGATCCGACCCGCGCCCTGCGCCCGCATCGGCGCGAGGACGCGCTTGGTGATGTGGAAGGCACCGGCAAGCTCACCGGTGACCTTGGCCGCGAAGGCCGCCCACGACAGGTCGGTCAGCGCAGCGAACGGCGGCGGAGCGGTATTGGCGTTGACGACGACTGAGTCGATCCGCCCATGGGCGGCGAGGATCCCGGTCACCAGCTCATCGACGGCGGACGGGTCGGTGACGTCGGCCCTGGCGCTCGACGCGCTGCCGCCAGCGGCCTCGATGTCACGCACGATTGCGGCCGCGTCGGCGGCACCGGTGCGGTAGTTGACGATCACGTGGTGGCCGCGCGTTCCGAGTTGCCGCGCGATGGCCGCCCCCAGGCCACGGGCGGCGCCGGTGATGAGTGTGGTCGGTGGCATGCTTCCTCCTTGGTCGTGACCAGGTCGCTAACCTAAGGAGAGCGCAGGTGCGACGGAAGGCGCTCACCACGTGGTGCGGTGCTCACCTGGCGGTGAGCGCGCAGTCCAGGAGCCCGGGAGAGGTGTGATGGGTGACGTGTTCCACAAGGACTGCCCGGCGCGCGAGGTGTTGGGGCACCTCGCCGGCCGGTGGACGATCTTGATCCTCACGGCGCTGCTGGCCGAACCGCTCCGCTATCACGAGCTACGCACGGTGGTCGCGGGAATCAGCGACAAGAGCCTCGCAGCCACGCTCCGCTCACTCCAGCAGGACGGCCTGGTGCACCGCCAGGTCGGCACGGGACAGCCGCCGTCCGTGACGTATTCGGTCACCGACCTGGGCCGCGGCGCGGCGGCGGCGTTGCACCCGCTGCTGCAATGGATCCGTGCCAACGCGGCGGAGATCACGGCACGCCGCGAGAGGTGACCGAGCCGTCGAACGCCGTCGAGGAGGAAGACGTACGCAGTCTCACGCGCATCCGGACGTCCACGATCGAACACTGCGGTGACTCTCCGCAGCCACTCCCCAAGATCTGTGCTAGTGGCTCGACCCCTTTGGTTGGCCGGGCAATCGGCGTGCTGCCTCCTCGTCAGCAGACTGAGGCCACTTCGTCCTGGATGGTGGCGGCGCCCTGGGGGAAAGGTGGAGTTCGGCCAGTTGACCGCCTGGTCGGGCGCGCTGTTTCGGGCACCCGACCAGGTCCTGCCTCGGTTACAGATACGGGCGGGTGATCAGCTCAATCGCGTGACCGGCGGGGTCCTTGAAGTACACGCCTCGACCGCCGTGCTCGTTGTTGATCTCGCCTGGGCGGCGCATCTGCGGGTCGGCCCAGTGCTCGATGTCGCGATCACACAGCCGCCGATACGCGCGATCGAACAGCTCGTCGTCGAGCAAGAACGCGTAGTGCTGCATCTGGATCTCCACCGGCAGCTCGGCGAACTGCAGTAGCACGCCGTCGGTGAGCTGGATGTTGGTGAACGGGCCCCAGGACGGCGCTTCTGAGAGCTCCAACAACTCCCGGAAGAACCGAGCTGACTCGTTTCGGTCCTTGGCAGCGATGATGGTGTGGTTGAACGTGGCTGTCATTCGGCTGACCTCGTTGTTGTTCGACACGGAAAACGGACTCGCGGTGCGCGAGTGCCGGGAGGTCCGCGTGCCGAACTGAGGGGGTGCGTTCTTTGCACCCGCCGTGCGATCAGCCCTCCACCGGGTGGCCAATCTGTGCGTGGCGTAGCGCCGGTCCGGTGTTCACGTTGGGTGACCCTACTTGATCGGACTGACTGCCACAACAGGGAAGCGATCAACTGCGATTGGCTCGTCAGGCGGCCTTGGCCGGGTAGTCGATCCATGATCGGATCGGTGAGTCGGGGGCAAAGTTCGTCTTCGGTTCGGCGCGGGTATTCCGCCAGCGGACGTAGGCGGCTATGGCCGCGTTCTGCTCGGCGTGGCTGCGATGGTCGGTGCCGTTGAGGGCGAAGTAGCGCAGGGCCGCGAACTCGGCCTCGATCCAGTTCAGCCAGGAGCCGTAGGTCGGCAGGAATACCAGCTCGATGTCGTTGTCGGCCACCCAGGCGCGGACATTGGCGTGATTGTGCGGGGAGAAGTTGTCCAGCACCACGTCCAGCTTCTGCCCGGGCCAGCGGGCGCGCAGGGCCTTGAGGAGGCCGAGGAACTCCCGCCACCGCTTGCGCGAGCGGATGCGGTAGTACAGCTTACCGGTGGCCAGATCGAGGGCGGCGAGCATGTGCCGCACGCCGCCGTAGCGGTTGTAGGTGGCCCGCAGTCTGCGCGGACGCCGTACCGGCCCCCACGCCTTGCCCTTGCGGGGCATCAGGTTCAGCGAGTCGTTCGCGCTGGGCAGCACGCTGATCACGCGGGTCCTCTACGAGGCCGCGGGAGCCCCCACCATGGCTGGCCCGTATGCGACCGCAGCGCTCAACGCGGGCGCCGCCGTCGGCCCCGTCATCGCTGCGGCCACCTTCAACACCGAAGCCGGGGGCCTCGGGCCGCTCTGGGCAAGCGGACTCCTCGTCGCGGTCGCGCTGCTCATCGCGTTCCCCCTCCTCACCACCATCACGGCCGGCCGGAACACTGAGGTGCTCCGGTGACACATGCGAACGCCCCCTTGAACATCGAGGGACACCGAAGGCTCGTGGAGCGCTGCCGCACTCGTCCGATCGCGCACGTCGCCGCCGAGGCCGGTGTCTCTCGCGCCTGCCTGTCCAAGTGGAAGAACCGGTACGACACGCACGCGCACGTGGGCCTCCCGCCACCAGCGGATCAAGCCCTACCCGCCCCGGCACAACGGCAAGGTCGAGCGCTACCAGCGCATCCTCGCCGAAGAACTCCTCTACGCCAGGCAGTGGACCTCTGAAGCAGAACGAGCTCGGGCAATCGCGGTCTGGAACGTCCACTACAACTACCACCGGCCTCACACCGCCGCCGGAAACCGTCCTCCAGCCTCACGCCTCCACGCGAGCGTCACCGACGTCATGGCCAGCAACAGCTAGAGCCCAAAACGGCTCTGGCCAACGTGTGTGGTGCAGCAACTCCCGGTGACATCTGAGACTGCGTCACGGGCTTGGCAAGGGTTTGTTGAAACTGCTTCTGGCCATGTGCCTCTTGGCCCAGAGCTTGGCCCACGGTGTTACAGGGCAATCAGGCCGGCTGCCGTCTCCTTGAAGCCACAGGAATCGAAGTAGAACGAACGCAGGTGCTCCTCGAAGTCAACGTGGAGCCATTCGCACTTCGCGGCACGAGCTTCGTGAGCCGCAGCCGCGACCAACGCGCCGCCAACACCTTCCCCCTGGCGATGCTGGGCGACCACTGTGTCCAGGATGAAGGCGTGAACTCCGCCGTCCCATACCACGTTGACGAAGCCGATCAGCGAGCCGTCTTCCCAGGCGCAGACCCAGCCGAGACTGTGGCGCTCAAGCCGTTCTCGCCAGTCAGTCTGAGCGACCGGGTGGCCGAAGCCATCAGCATGCAGCGCATTGAGGGCGGCGTTGTCGAAGTCGCCGCGCCACTCGTACTCGATCGTCACTCCTCGATCGTAGGGTCCGGGCCAAGTCCAGCATCGAATTACGCCGAAGTAGTGGTCTTCGTCGAGGTCGGCGAGCAGGCCCGGGTGCTCCGGTCGCCATTTCAGGAGCCGGCGGGTCAGCGAACTGGACGTCGGATCGCCCGCTGTCACCGCGAAGGAGAGCCGGCCGAAGTGGTCCGCCTCCTTCGGGTGGAACGCTGACGACCGGCAGACCCAGGCGGTGGCCGATGACCTCGGCGATGGCCCGGAAGGGCACGCCCTCGTCGGCGGCTCCGTGCCGGCGTGCACCGGCCGACGATCTCGTGCCCCGCTGCGCGGAGTTCCGGGACGAGGGCGGCGCCGATGTGGCCGCTCGCGCCGGTGACGAACGCACGCATGGATCGTTTCCTCTCCTTCTCCCGCAGGCCGTCAGAGCTGGGAGCCGCCGCCGTCCACGGCGAGTTCGGCGCCGGTGGTGTAGGTGGCGTCGAAGGCGAGGAACACCACCGCCCTGGCGACCTCGGCCGGCGTCCCCAGGCGCAGCATGGGGTTGTCGGCAGCCATCTGCGCCTTGGCCTGCTCGGCCGCCTCCGCGGGCATCGACTTCTCCAGGATCCCGGAGTCGATCGGGCCGGGGCTGACCGCGTTGACGCGGATCCCGCGGGGGAGCAGCTCCCGGGCCAGGCTGCGGGTCATCGAGCGCACCGCCGCCTTGCCGGCCGCGTACGCGCTGAGCATCGGAAGCCCCAGCACGTTCGCCACGGATGTCGTGAACACCACGCCGCTGCCCTCTGTCAGCAGCGGAGCGAGCTTCTGCACCGTGAAGTAGGGGCCCTTGGCGTTGATGGCCAGCAGTTGGTCGAAGAGTTCCTCGCTGGTCGCCTCGAACGGCGCGAAGCCGTTGACGCCCGCGTTGGCGAACAGGGCGTCGACCGTGCCGAACTCGGCCTTCACCCGGTGGGCCAGCGCCTCGATGTCGGGCAGCGAACCGGCGTCGCTGCGGACCGCGATCGCGCTCTCGCCGAGCCGGTCGCGTGCGGAGTCCAGGGCAGCCTGGTTGCGCCCGGTGATGAGCACACGCGCCCCTTCGTCCACGAGCACCTGAACTTCGCCCGTGCGGCCGCTGCCCTGCACGTCGCCCAGCCCTCCCTGAGCCGCCAGATCCAGCGGCTGGAGGACGCCCTCGGCGTGCGTCTGCTGGAGCGCACCACCCAGGGCAGCCACCTCACCGCAGCCGGCGCGGCCTTCCTCCCGCAGGCACAGACACTCCTGCACACGGCTCACCAGGCGGTGCTCACGGCACACGCCGCCGCACCGCCTCGCACGATCACCGTCGGGTACGTCGAGGACCTCGTCATCACCGCCGCCGTACAGGACCTGCGCCGCCGTCACCCCGACGCCCACGTCCGCACCCGCCACCTGGACTGGGACGAGGTCCGCGCCCTGCCCGACCGCCGGATCGACGCGCTCGTCGTCCGCACACCGCTCCCCATCCCCGACGACGGCCTGGACGTGACCGTCCTCTACGACGAACCCCGGGCGCTCCTCGTGCCCGCGTTCCACCGCCTCGCCGGCAAGGAGTCGGTGACCTTGGACGACTTCACCGACGAACCGCTCGTGGCCTGTGCCGGTATGGCAGCACGGTGGACCGGTTTCTGGCGGCTCGATCCCCGCCCGGACGGCAGCCCGGCTCCGCTCGGTCCCCTGCTCGTCGACACCTTCGAGGACAAACTCGAAGTCGTCGCCGACGGCCGGGCCATCGCCCTCGTGCCGGCCGACGACCGGCGCTGCACACTCCGCGACGACCTCGTCACCGTCCCCGTCGAGGGAGTCGAACCCTGCCAGGTGGTGGTCGCCACTCGCTTCGCCGACGCCAACCCGCTCGTCGCCCACTTCCGTGAATCCGCCAAGAACCTCCTCGCCCGCGAAGCCTGACCCGCCCGGTCCACCAGTGCGGTTCACTGCGGCACCGCCACCGGCCGTCACGGCAACCGCGGAACCGAACGTCACGCAGCGCTGCACGCTGGACGCCACCTGGCCGTAGCCACGACGAGGGCGCCGGGCTCCCGGCCTCAGCCCCCAGCCCCAGCCCCCAGCCCCCACCCAGCCCGCAGCCCTCAACCATCGGCCCCAGCTCTCAGCCCCCAGCCCGCAGCCCTCAGCCCTCAGCCCTTGCCGAAGTGCACCGCAGGGAAGGCGCCCGCTGCTCTCAACGTTCCGGAGAAGCCACCGGCCAGTTCGGTGAGGCGTGCGGTGGCGGCCGGGCCGAGGTGGTCGTACGGGGCGGCGTCGAGGCGGTCGGTGAGCACCTCGGCCTCGCCGCGCAGGGTCGCGCCCGCCCGTGTGAGGTCCCCTGCCTCGTCCAGCAGGCCGCGTTCGCGCAACTGCTCCCGGGCGGCGTCCCACTGCTGCGCGGACCACCCGCGGGTGCGCTTGAACAGTGCCGATGTCGGTGCCGTGCCGGTGGCGTTGTGCAGGACCAGCGCCTCGATTCCGGACAGGCCGGCGATCGCCAGGGCGGCGAGGTGACCGTCACCCCGGTGCTCGCGCAGCAGCGTCGCGGCGTGCCACAGGGCCAGGTGGGGCTCCTCGGGCACCCGGAGGTCGGCGTGCGCGGCGTACAGCGGGCGCGCCTCGCGGTGGCACGCCTCGGTGGCGCGCAGTGCCAGCCCGGCTGCCTCGGCCATCTCCTTCGACGCGAGGACCTCCTGTCCGAGCAGTCGCCGCAGCATCCCGTCCGCGCCGCGCAGTAGCGCCGCGAGCACCGCCTCCGGTGTGGTGACCGTCCACGCGGCGGGGATGTACCGCCGCACATGCTCGTGGTTGAAGTTGTAGAACGTCGCTGTGACCGTGCCGGCGCCGACCGTACCGAGCGGGGCGGCGCGGCCCGCGTAGTAGGACATGGCCCCTCGCTCCAGCCCGAGCGCCGCGAGTTCGTCCTGCCGCTCCGGTGTGAAGTACACGGCGGTGTGCAGGAGGCTGACGGCGTGGTGGCAGCGGCGGCCTGTGCTCGCCTCGAAGGAAGTCATGCTGCGGCTCCGGTGTCGGGGATCAGGTGTGGTCGTGCGGCCGGGCGGGCGGGACGCATCAGACTTCCTTCGTGGGCTCGCGGTGGGGGCAGTCGGTCAGTCCGGCCGCGGTCTGGGTGAGGTGCTGGGTCAGGATCTCGGCCGCGGCGTCGGCGTCGCGGGCGAGCGCGGCCTCTTCCAGCCGGCGATGTTCCAGGGCGCCGTCCCGGCCGGGGTTGCGGTGCGCCGACCAGCGGCGGGCCAGCTCGCTCGCGGTCCACATCCGGTCGAAGGTCTCCAGCAGGACGAGGTTGCCGCACCCCTCCAGCAGGGTGCGGTGGAAGACCCGGTGGGCTTCGGCCCATGCGCTGCTGTAGTGCTCGCCCTCCCCCGGTACGTACGCCGGGGTACGGCTCAGACGGTGGTGGGCGGCACGTACGCGGGCTTCCCAGTCGACGTCGCCGCGTTCGACGGACATGCGCAGCATGGCCGGTTCGACGGTCCGGCGCGCCTCCGCGATCTCCTGCCAGCGGCGGTCGGAGAAGGCCGGGACGGCGAAGCCCCGGTTGGGCAGCCGGTCGGCGAGGCCCTCGCCGACCACCCGCACGAGCGCCTCGCGCACGACGGCCAGGCTCACGCCCTGCTCTCTGGCGAGGTCCTGGGGTTTGAGGGCGTCACCGGGAGCGTGGTCCCCGCGCATGATCGCGTCCCGCAGGTGTGTGTAGACCCGCTCGGAGAGCATCTGCTTCCCCGACGAGGCGGAGGTGTGGGTCGTCGTCTGGTTCATGGCTACACGATAGACGATCGGATGGATAATCGATTATTGATGTTAGGGTCGATCTCAGTGATGAGCGAACGCGACGGCGGTGCCTCCTGGCGCCGTCGGGGCGGGATCTCCGTCGGCCGCATCACCGCCACCCCCTCAGCACGGCCTGAAAGGAACGACGCCATGAGCGCCAACGACCCCTTCGCCCGCCTCCCCGAGGCGGCCTCTTTCACCGTTGCCAGCACCACCGTCACCGACGGCGCCGCCTGGTCGATCGAGCAGTACTCCGGCCTCTCCGGTGTTCCCGGCGGCAAGGACGTCTCCCCGCAGCTGTCCTGGAGCGGCGCCCCGGAGGGCACCAGGAGCTACGCCGTCACCGTCTACGACCCCGACGCCCCCACCGGGTCCGGGTTCTGGCACTGGGCGGTCGCCGACATCCCCGCCACCGTCACGGAGTTGCCCGAAGGCGCCGGTGACGACACCGGCTCGGGCCTTCCCGAAGGCGCCTTCCAGTTGCCCAACGACGCCCGCGCGGCCCGCTTCATCGGTGCCGCCCCGCCGGCCGGTCACGGCCCGCACCGCTACTTCACCGTGGTGCACGCCCTCGACGTCGACACCATCGGCGTCCCCGCCGACGCCACCCCGGCCGTCCTCGGCTTCACCATGGCAGGCCACATCCTCGGCCGCGCGGTCCTGACCGCCACCGCCGAGACCCCCGCTTGAGGAACGGCCACGAGGCCCGCCGAGCACAAGAAGTCCCCAGCCGTCGGCCCTCGCGCCGGGCACTCCCGCCGCCGGCATCCACGTGGATGGGGTCGGTGGCGGCGGGCGATGAGCGCTCCGGCGTCATGGCTACGGGGTGCGGCTGCGAGGGCCGTCGTACTGCTGGTCGGTGACGGGCTCGGCCCACACGGTCTCGGGTGTGTCGTCGCCGGTTCCCTCCCACATGGCGATGTGTTCCATGAAGCGGTCGGGGACGGCGCCGTGCCAGTGTTCCTCGCCCGGCGGGCAGCTGACGGTCTCGCCGGGGCGGGCTTCGAAGACGGTGCCGTCGCGGGTGCCGATCAGGGCGGTGCCGGAGACCACGTGCAGGGTCTGGCCCACGGCGTGGGAGTGCCAGTGGGTGCGGGCGCCCGGGGAGAAGCGGACGAGGTTGGCCCGCATTCGGGAGGGTTCCCGGCCGGCGACGATGACGTCCCACCACATGTCTCCGGTGAACCAGTCGGCCGGTGCCTTGCTGGTGGGCTGCTGCTCGATGAATTCCATGAGGATCCTCGTAGTGCTGTTCGTACGGTCAGGGGATTGCCGGGGCGAGGTGGCGCCGATCAGGGCGGGTCCGGTCAGGCCGAGAGAGGAGTCCAGAGTCCAGTGCCTGGCCGGCGAGGGCGGAGCCCGCCGCGACGGCGGCCACAGCCCGCCCTGGCGCAGCGCGCGGATCTCGGCACCGACCGGCAGGTCAGGGCTTGAGGAGGCTCTTGATGGCGCGACGCTCGTCCATGGCCTTGTAGCCCTCGGCGACCTGGTCCAGAGGGAGGGTGAGGTCGAAGACCTTGCCGGGGTCGATCCGGCCGGTCAGGACGCGGTCGATCAGGTCGGGCAGGTAGCGGCGCACCGGGGCGGGGCCGCCGCGCAGGCCGACGTGGGAGAAGAAGAGTTCCTGCCCGTCGACGGCGACCCCGTGGGGGACGCCGACGAAGCCGACGTTGCCACCGGGGCGCGCGGAGCGCAGGGCCTGCTGCATGGACTGGGCGGTGCCCACGCATTCCAGGACCGCGTCGGCGCCGATCCCGTCGGTGAGATCCTTGACGCGGGCGACGCCCTCGTCGCCGCGCTCCGTGACGATGTCGGTGGCGCCGAACTCACGGGCGAGCCTCTGCCGCGGCTCATGGCGGCTCATCGCGATGATCCGCTCCGCGCCCATCTCCTTGGCCGCGATCACCGCGCACAGGCCGACGGCGCCGTCGCCGACCACCACGGCGGTCGAGCCGGGCCCGACCTCCGCGGCGTCGGCGGCCCACCAGCCGGTGCCCATGACGTCGGAGACGGCCAGCAGGCCGGGCCACAGCTCCTCGCCGGGCGTCCCGTCGGTGGCGACCAGGGTGCCCTGGGCGTTGGGTATGCGAACGTGCTCGGCCTGGCAGGTGCTCATGAACTGGCGGTCCAGGCAGTTGGACTGGAAGCCATTGCGGCAGTTCGCGCAGGTGTTGTCGGAGGTGGCGAACGACCCGACGACGAACTGGCCCGGCTTCACGGCGGTGACCGCGCTGCCGACCTCTTCCACGACGCCGACGTACTCGTGCCCCATGGGATGGGCGTCGCCGATCGGCTCCAGGCCGCGGTAGGGCCACAGGTCGGAGCCGCACACACAGGTGACGGCCGTGCGGATGATCGCGTCGGTGGGCTGGAGGATCTTCGGGTCGTCCAGGGTTTCGAAGCGGACATCGCCGGGGGCGTGGATCACTGCTCCGCGCATGGGGGGTTCCTTACGTACCGAGGCGTGCGATGCCGGTCATGTACCGGCGGCACGCCGAGTGCGGGTGCGGGCCCGGCACGGACGGCGAACCGCCGCCCGCGGGCCGGGGTCGGGCTCCCCGCGGGGCCGCGTTCACGGCCGGGCGGGGGGCCGGGGTCGGGCTCCCCGCGGGGCCGCGTTCACGGCCGGACGGAGAGCGCCACGCCATCCAGGAAACCCGCTCGCCGCGCGCGCAGCGAGTCACCGTCGAAGGGTGTACCGGCAGTACATCCCTCGGGCCGCGTGTGGGACGTACGGTCGAGGGGTGGACAACAGTGAAGAGGTCCGCGAGTTCCTGACCTCGCGGCGCGCGAAGATCACCCCGGAGCAGGCGGGGCTGCCGTCCGGCAGCCGGCGGCGCGTCCCCGGCCTGCGCAGGAGCGAGGTCGCCACGCTCGCCGACATGAGCGTGGAGTATTACGCCAAGCTCGAACGCGGCAACCTCGCCGGCGTCTCCCCGGCCGTCCTCGAAGCCGTCGCCCGCGCGCTCCGGCTCGACGACGCCGAGCGCGCCCACCTTCTCCATCTGGCGCAGGCCGCGGACGGCTCCGACGTCCTCACCCGGCCCCGCCGCCGCACCAGGGGGCAGTGGACGCCGCACCGCAGCCTGCAATGGACCCTGGACGCGATCACCGCCGGGCCCGCGTTCGTCCGCAACGGCCGCATGGACCTGCTCGCCGCCAACCAGCTGGCGCGGGCCTTCTACAGCGACGTCTACGCCACACCCCACAACCAGGCGAACCTCGCCCGGTTCAACTTCCTCGACCCCGTCTCCCGCCGCTTCTACCCCGACTGGGACCTCGCCGCCGACATCGCCGTCGCCATCCTGCGCACCGAGGCCGGCCGCAACCCCCACGACAAGGACCTGCACGACCTGGTCGGGGAGCTGTCCACCCGCAGCGACGCCTTCCGCACCCGCTGGGGCGCCCACAACGTCCGCCGGCACGGCACCGGTACCAAACGCTTCCACCACCAGGCCGTCGGCGATGTCACCCTCGCCTACGAAGGGCTGGAGATGACGGCCGAACCCGGCCTCACCCTGACCGTCTACACCGCGGAGCCCGGCTCCCCCTCCGAGGAGGCCCTGCGCCTCCTCGCGTCCTGGGCCGCCACCCGGGAAGCCGGCTCCGCCCGGCAGGCGGCCGGCTGACCGCCTGCTCACGCGGTCCCGCACGGCTCCGTACGGAGCGACGAGGCTGCGGTGGGCAGCGCCCGGATCGGTAGCATCCTGCGATGACCACCGAGCCGAACACGCCGCCGGTGCCCCCGGCCGTCCGCCGTCCCACGATCCGCGAGGTCGCCCGGCTCGCCGGCGTGTCGCACCAGACCGTGTCGCGTTACCTGCGGATGGACGACCGCATCAACCCCGCGGCACGCGAGAGGATCGGACAGGCCATCGCCCAGCTCGACTACCGGCCCAACCTGGTGGCGCGTGCCATGCGCGACCGCAGGACCGGCCGCCTGGCCGTGGTGCTTCCCAACGCTGTCGCCATCAGTTCCCTGGAGATGCTCGCCGGCGCCCGGGAAGCGTCCGCGGCCGCCGGTCACATGGTCGAAGTCGTGACCCTGGGCGGAGAGCCGCACGCGCACACCGCCCGCGTCCTCGAACTCGCCGACTCCGGCTTCTTCGACGGCATCGTCTCCCTCATGCCGCTGCCCGCGTACGCGCCACGGCACCCGCGCACGCCCGTCGTCGTGACGCCCGAGTACGACGAGAACATGCGCGGCATCGGAGAGCTGGCGGACGCCTCGATCCTCACCGAGATCATGGAACGCCTGGCCGGCCAGGGGCATCGCCGGTTCCTGCACCTGGCCGGTTCGTACTCGCACACCTCCGCGCGCGAGCGCCGCCGGGTCTTCGAGGAGACCGCGGCCCGCCTCGGAGCGGAGTCGTACGCCGTGGTCGACTGCGCATGGGAAGCCGATCGCGCCGACGAGGCGATACGCCGCCTGCCCGCCGACGGCGCGACCGCGGTGATCGCCGCCAACGACGTCATGGCCGCCGCCGCCGTACGAGCGGCATGGGAGCGCGGCTGGCGGGTGCCACGCGACCTGAGCGTCACCGGCTGGGACGACAACCCCGTCGCCGCCGCGATCCTGCCGAGCATGACCACCGTCCACGTCGACCACGCGTTGCTCGGACGTCACGTGATCGCCGTCCTGCTGGCGGTGATGCGCGACGAGCCCGCGCCCCCTGGGCACGGTCCCCTCACCCGTGTCATGTGGCGCGAATCCACCGGCCGCGCGCCGGACGCCCGGCCCACCGCATGACCACGCTCACCGGCTGCCGCCGCGACGGGCGAGGGGCCCGCGACGCTGTCGGGGATGGTTGGGTGAAGGGGTGAATGACGTCAATCGGAGGCCGCGGGCTGTCGGATCACCCCGCAGCTCTCCCGCACGATGAGCTGTCCGCCCAGGACGGTACGCAGCGGCACATCCGTCGGCCGGTCCGCGGTGGCGATGCGCACAGCCTCCCGGCCGGCGCTGCCGAACGGGAAAGCGATGGTGGTCAGGGCGGGAGTGAGGTCCTGCGCGAGGGGGATACCGTCGACGCCGCTCAGCGCCACGTCGTCGGGAACGCGCAGCCCCGCGTCCTCCAGCGCGTGCAGAGCACCGGTGGCGATGCGGTCGTTGACGGCGAGCACCGCGTCCGGCACATGCCCGGAGAGGACGTCCGCGAGAGCCTCGGCGGCCGCGGCGCGCGCGGCGCGGCAGTGCTCCACCCGGATGCCGGTCACGTCGGCTTCGGCGAGTCCCTGCCGCAGGCCGGCGATGCGATCCCGGTAGGCGTGGTGGTGCCGGGGGCCGCCCAGGACGACGACGGAGCGCAGGGGCAGCCGCGTCATGTGCTGTGCCATCTCGAGGCCGGCTCCGTAGTCGTCGAAGCCGATGCTCGGGAACGGCGAGCGTGGCCGCCCGATCACGACGATGCGGGTGCCACCGTCCTGCGTGTGGTCGTCGAGGGCCTTCCGCAGCTCCGTCTGGATCTCCGGGGCGGCCGGCCACGTGCCGGTCAGGATCAGGGCTCGGGGGCGCAGGGTGCGGACGGTGTCGAGCAGGGCGAGCTGCTGCCCGGGGTCGCCTCCGGCAGCGGAGACGGTGGCCACCAGTCCGAGGTGGTGCGCGGCTCGCTCTCGGCTCACTGCTGACGGGGCGTGGTTATCGCCGCCCGGTCCTGCTGTCGGGGCTGCCGTCCTGGCCGTCGGCGGCACGGCGGGAGCGTGGCGTGCGGACGGCCCTGGCCGAAGCGGATGTCGTCCCGGTGCGGGTGGTGGACACCGACCTGTCCCGGGACGCGGGCCACCGCGCGGTCATGGAACTGCCGGGTCCCGTGCTGCGACGGTGCGACGTCGTGATCTGCGCGAGCGACCCATTGGCCTTCGGCGCGTCGACAGCACTGCGCCTGCGGGGCGTGCGCGTCGGTGCCGAGGTCGGTGTGTGCGGCTTCGGGGACGTGCCGGGCGCTTCGGACGTGCGCCCCGGGCTGACCACGGTCCATCTGCCCTTGATCGAAGCCGGAGCGCGTGCGTTCCGGCCGGCGTTCGAAAAGGTCTCGGACCAGCACGTTGTGCTGCGGACCCGCGTGGTGGTGCGGGACAGTACACCGCCCCGCACGCCGACAGCCGTCCGTACGAGACGGTCACCCCCCTCCTCAGGTGCGCGGCGAGAACGCGGCACCGGTGAGGACACCACATGAGCTCGGCGATCCGTCGTTGCGCGGGCAGGAGTCGGCGGACGGCGTGGCACACTGCTGCCGCGTCGATCGGCGGGCGGGCCGGTCGGCGCTGACAGCCGATGCCGAGAGGACGAGGTGGGGCACGTGCGCCCACGGAACAACGTCGGGAAACCGCCGGGAACCGCGGTGGTGGCCCAGGCCCGCGCAGGAGATCGGGAGGCGCTGGAGACACTGGTGTCCGGCTACCTGCCCCTGGTCTACAACGTCGTGGGACGAGCGATGGACGGCCATCGCGATGTCGACGACGTCGTCCGGGAAACCATGCTGCGGGCCGTGAACAACCTGTCGGCGCTCCAGGACGCGAGCCGCTTCCGCTCGTGGCTGATGGCCATCGCCGTACGGCAGGTGCGCACGTGGTGGCAGAGCAGCCGCACCAGGCCGCAGTTGGGCCTCCCCGACGAAAGCGTGCGACAAGCCGGTCCCCGGGCCGACTTCGCCGATCTGACGGTCTTGCGGCTGAAGCTCTCGGGCCAACGGCTCCAAGCCGTCGAGGCCACCCGCTGGCTGGAGAGCGAGGACCGCGAGACGCTCTCGCTGTGGTGGATGGAGGCGGCCGGCGAGCTGAGCCGACCCGAGCTGGCCGAAGCCTGCGGTCTGTTGCCGCATCACGCGAATGTGCGAGTGCGACGGGTCAAGGAGCGGCTGGAGGCCGCACGTGGCATCCTGCGCGCCCTGGCCGCCGCACCGCGCTGCCCGGACCTGACCGCTCTCCTGGCCACTTGGGACGGACGTCCCAGCCCCTCGTGGCGCGAGCGCCTACAGCTTCATGTCCACGACTGTCCGCGGTGCGGGCCGGCCGCTTCAGGGATCGTTCCGGCCGAGCGGCTGCTCGGCGGCTTCGCCCTGGTGCCGCTTCCCGTCGGTCTGGTCGCTCACGTACTGTCCGCACTCGGCCCGGCCTCGGCGACGGCCGCCGGGGGTGGCGGAGCACTGAGGGGATCCTTCGCGAAGAACACCGGCGACGCGGCGCGCCGGGGCATCCGCGCGCTGTCCCACGGACCGGTGGCCGTCGCCACGGCCACCGCCGTCGCGCTGACCGCGCTCGTCGGCTGGTACGCCTTCGGCCGCACCGGCGCCCCCGCCCCCGCACCGGCGGCTGCCGCACCACCCGTCTCGCCCTCGGCCCCTCCCCCAGCCGGCGCGACCGCTTCGCGGACCGTTCCGACCCCCTCGCCCGGCACGAGCACGACTACGACCACGACTACGACCACGAGCACGAGCACGACGCGGGCAGGCGCATCGGCATCCGCACCCGCAAAGGACCCAGCCGTGTCGGACCCCGGATGCGGGTCTCGGCTCGCGGGAACCCGGGCCGACCGGCCGATGCCCGGCGCGACGGCGAACGGCATCGGGAACACCGCCGGCTACACGGACCTCGGCAACGGGACGGTGCGGGACGACGTGACATGTCTGATCTGGCAGAGGATCCCGGCACCCGGCACGTACACCTACGCCGCGGCCGCGGACTACTGCGCCGGTCTCGACCTGGCCGGTGGCGACTGGCACCTGCCCAGCCGTATCGAACTGACCTCCGTCATCGACACCACGCGCTCGGCACCGGCGATCGACACGGGCGCGTTCCCGGGCACCCCCTCGGAGTTCTTCTGGACGTCGTCCGCCTGGGCGGTGCCCAGGGCCCCCGCACGGGCCTGGATCGTGAACTTCCACGAGGGCCTGACCAGCAACGGCGCCTTCCGGTCGCAGGACCACCACGTCCGCTGCGTGCAGTCGACGACCGGCGACGGCCGCCCCGCCTACCAGGTGACCGCGGACGCGGTGACCGATCCCGCGACGGGCCTGACCTGGCAGCGTGGTGCCTCACCCGCCCCCGTCACCGCCGCGGGCGCCACGGCGTACTGCCGCGGTCTGCGCCTCGGCGGTCACTCCTGGCGGCTGCCCAGCGTCAAGGAACTGGCCACCACCGTCGACGAATCCCGTGTCGCGCCGGCCGTCGATCCGGCCGCCTTCCCGGACACCGCGCGCGACGCCTGGTACTGGACCGCCAGCACCGCCGCGCCTGAACCTGCGCGGCGGTGGGGACTCAACTACGAGGGCGGCTACACCGACTACCGGAACCTGTCGACCGGTTACGCCCGGTGCGTCCACTGATGCGCGGCATGCCTGTCCGGCGGGACGAGCCGTTCATACCGGCGGAGGGTGCAGAGCCCGGCCGGGTCGCTCGGGGGCGTCACAGCAGTCGCTCCGCGAGGTAGCGCTGGAACTGCCACAACGGGCGCTCCAGATGGGAGAAACGGCCGTTGGAGGGAGCCGGGTGGGAGGCCAGGCCCCGTTGCACGCCGCGGACGGCCACCAGATCCTCTTCCTGGATCCGGCCGATCTGAGCGCGTATGCCGGCCAGTTGCTCGGCGAAACCGGGTGTCCGCGGCACTCCGGGCGGGACCAGGGCGGTGATCCGGGTGTCGTGGGTGGCGGGCCCGGTGGGCAGCCAGCGGATGCTGACCGCACTGTCGGGCAGGACCGCCAGGACGAACTGCGGGAAGATCCCGGCGATGAGCATCCCCGGCCGCGATCCCCGGCCGGACCGTGTCTGCCGTCCCAGGCCGGTGCCCTCGCGCTCGGGGTCCGACAGCGGCGTGAACATGGTGAACCAGCGGCCGTCGCACTCGTCCACCTCCGTGTCCCGGCCCGGCAGCGCCGGATCCAGGGTCGCCGCGTGCGTACCCATGTGGTGGTAGTTCTCGGAACCGTTCTCCACCGCCACCTTCCAGTTGGCGGGCACGCCCTTCCAGTCCTGGGTGTGGACACTCACCCAGTCCGCGATGCCGTGGCTGCCCAGCCGCAGGTCGAGCCCGCGCAGTCCGGGCGCCGCCGGCGCCGCGCCGGGGTCGAGGTTGAGCAGGACGAAGCCGTTCCAGACCTCGACGCGGTACGCCGGGAGCCGGCATCCGGCCCGGTCGAACTCGACCCGCTGCATCAGGGGAGCACCGGCGAGCTGCCCCGCGTACTGGCCGTTCAGCCGGTAGGTCCAGGTGTGATACGGGCAGGTCAGCCGCTTCAGACAGCCCTGCTCGGGCGCGGTCTCCGGCGGCAGGAGGTCCATGAACCGGTGGCGGCACACCCGGGACAGGGCATGCAGCTCGCCCTGCTCGTCCCGGGTGATCACCAGTGGGGTGCCGAGGACGTCCAGCCGCAGATAGCTCCCCGGCTCCGGGATCTCCTCGGCCCGTGCCACGCACAGCCACTCCCGCCGGAAGATCCGTTCGGTCTCCCATGCGTACAGCTCGGGCGAGGTGTAGGCGTGGGGCGGCAGCGTCTGGCCGTGTTCGAGGGGGAGCGCGGCCAGCCGCCGCAGCTCGGCGAGCGTCTCGCGCAGCATCTCGGGGGCCGCGGACACGGGGGCCGCGGACACGGGGGCCGCGGACACGTCGGCCTCGGTCCGGTGGCCAGTGTGGTGGAGCGCCATGGTGATCAGCCTTCCTTTCCGGTGTTCAGGGGTGGCGAACCGAAGAGGGACAGTGCGTGCCGCCGCCCGTAGCGGCGGCTGTAGAAGACGGTGACGAGGGCGACAGCGCACAGCAGCGCCAGTCCCTTCACGCGGTTGAGTGCCGGAACCGACTCCACCGGAAGCAGCAGGGCGACGAGCACTCCGGCACCGCAGTCCAGCAGTTGGGCACAGCCCCACAGGACCGTCAGCCGGGTCAGTCCGCTGCGCAGCGCCGGCGAGACGCTCCAGGCCGCTTCCCGGGTGCGTGCGGCGGTGGGCCTGTGCCAGGTCTGGACGGCCTGGAAGGCGAAGGGCTTCGCCACCAGGAGCGAGCCCAGGATCCACAGCCCGGCAGCCGCCGCGAGTCCGGCGTCCTTGACGAGGATGACCCGTGGGCTGCCGGTGAGCAGCGACGTCACGATGCGCACCGCCAGCATGACGATCATGAACGCCTCGAAGCTGTCCACCCGACGCCGTGTGGCGGCCTCGACGGCCATGCGCACCGCGGGGACCGCCCCGCTGAGCGTCAGTGCCAGCCACTGGCTGGTCCCCTGCGACCGCAGAACGTAGAACACGGCCAGGGGAAGAACCACGGCGAACAGGAGCGGAGCGGCCGCTGTCCACCACGTGGGCATGTCTTGTGTTCTGGTTGGACCGTTCGGTGATGCCATACGAAAACCGTAGGAACTGACGGAGATCACCGAATCGACGTGAGGCACGATATGCCGGATACATCATTCGATGTACCTATTTCATCCACAAGGATCTGTGCCGTACCGGCACAGACACCGGCACGGACCGCGACGGCCCGGCGGGTGCGCCGCCGGGGTGTGGTCGAGCGCGGTGCCGGTCAGGGGGCGGCGATGTCGCCGGACCTGCTCCTCGATCCGGCGGCGACCAGGGCTGTCAGATGCGTGACGGTCGGTCAGTCGCCGTACGGGAGGGGGCGGTAGGCCTTGTACTCGCTGCCGGCGGGCGGCCCGTAGGTCAGCGAGCGGTGGCTGGTGCCGGGGCCACTGCGCTGCTCGCAGGCCGTACAGGAGCGGTGGGCGGAGTCGTTCCACTCATCGGAGATGACGGTGTGCCGGGTGTTGCCGCTGCGGGGGCCGGGGCCTCGGTCAGACGGTGGCGGCCGGCCGGCCGACCTGCTCCGACATGTGTCCGCCGTCGCTCATGAGGCCGGCTCGGTGCGGGAGCGGTCCCCGGACAGGGCAGCCGAGTTCGCGTCGGGAAGACGCGCGATCATCCGCAGAGCGCGGACGACGGTTTCCGCGTACGACGGCCCCGTCGACGCGTCGGACCGCAGAGCCCAGTCCTCCACTCCGATGCGCAGTGCCGTGTTCAGCACGCCCGCTTCCAAGCGGACGGCGAGGTCGTCAGCGGTCCGGCCGGTACGGTCGGCGATCATGGCGGCGAAGGCCGCTTCGGCGTCGTGGTGCGCCTGTAGCCAGACGGCGCGCAGTCCCGGCTCGACACGGCACAACCGTATGAGGTCGCGCAGCACTTCCAGGCGCTGTCCGGCATCCTCGCGCCGGTGGACGTCGATGATCGCTTCGGCGAGCGGGCGGTCTCCCCTCCAGTCCCGCAGGCGGTCCGCCAGCGTCTCCAGACCTTCGGTGAGCAGAGGCCGTACGCACTCCTCCTTGGAGCGGAAGTAGCGCCACAACGTGCGGGTGGAGATCCCCGCGGCCGAGGCGATGTCCTCGGCGGTGGTCGCCGCCACCCCGTGGGCGCCGAAGAGCCGGACCGCCTCCTCGGCGATCTCCGTACGGGTCTCGGCGCGCCGCCGCTCCGTCAAGGGCGGCCGCCCGGTCGAACCCCCGGCCCGTCCGGCCATCGTCCCTCCTCCGACTTCCTGTGCTCGCACGACCTTATGCCGCCCGACGCCGACTGACTCCCCCGACAGCTGACGCATCATGTCTCGATGTCACTCCCCGCCTTTATGTCGCAGCGCGCCAAAAAGTACTACGCTGACGCCACGCCCACCAGAAGAGACCAGCAGAGAAGAGGAACCCGCATGGATGCCACCGGCCTGTCCGGCAGGAGCGTCATCGTCACCGGAGCCGCCTCCGGCATAGGCCGCGCCACGGCGCTGCGATTCGCCGCGGAGGCGGCGAACGTCGTCGTCGCCGACCTGGACGCCGACGGAGTGAAGAGTGTCGTCGAGGCGATCGAGGCGGCAGGGGGAACGGCCGTGGGCGTCACCGGCGACCTGAGTGACAGCGCGGTCGTCGACCAGGTCACGGCGGCCGCGGTCGACACCTTCGGCGGGGTCGACGTCCTGGTCAACAACGCGGGCGTCATGGACAGCATGTCGGCCACGGCGGACGTCACCGACGCCGAATGGGAGCGGGTCCTGCGCGTCAACCTCACCGCGCCGTTCCTGCTGACGAGGTCCGTGCTGCCGCACATGCTCGCGGCGGGACGCGGAGCCATCGTCACCACCGCGTCGGAGGCGTCGCTGCGCGGCAGCGCGGCGGGGACCGCCTACACCGTCTCCAAGCACGGCATCCTCGGACTCACCCGCTCCCTCGCGGTGATGTACCGGGACAAGGGCATCCGCGCCAACGCCATCGCCCCGGGCGGCACGATCACGAACATCACGAGTGGCCTCGGCGTGGACGGGGAGGCCCACGGGCCGGCCGTCATCGGCAGGCACATGGCCAACATGGGCCGCGTGTCCGAACCGGAGGAACAGGCCGCCGCCATCGTCTACCTCGCCTCCGACGCGGCGAGCAGCGTCAACGGCGTCGTCCTGCCGGTGGACAACGGCTGGGCAGCGGTCTGACCCGCACACCCGCCGGCACCCGGACCCCGCCGCAGCCCTGATCCCGGCCGCCACACAGACACACGCCCACCAGCCCAGCCCGATCCGCGGAGCAAGCGGAGGACACCCCGACGGCGGTGAGGCCGAGGTCGTTGCCGAGGACGTGGACGACCCGGTCGCGGTCCGCTGCGGCAGGGGCGGCGTCCCGCACGTGCTGCCACGGGCCCCGAGGAGCTTCGTCACCCGCATCGACCTCCACGGCACCGGATCCCGGTCGCTCGTCACCAGCGGGCGGTGGGGCGGGACAACGCGACGTTCGACGCACAGTAAGCGCTTTCTGGAGAAAGCGCTTACTGCACTTTAGAGTGGGGCCCGGACGACGCACTCCCCTACGCCGAAGGACCAGCCGATGACCACGCACAGGCCCTGGCCGCTCGACACCCCGGGCATCGCCTACGGCGGTGACTACAACCCCGAGCAATGGCCCGTGGACGTCCAGGTGGAGGACGTCGAGCTGATGCGCCGGGCCGGCGTGAACCTGGTCAGTGTCGGCATCTTCTCCTGGGCCCGGCTCGAGCCCCGGGAGGGCGTGTACGACTTCGGCTGGCTCGACACCGTGCTGGACCGCCTGCACGCCGCGGGCATCCGGGTCGCGCTCGCCACCGCCACCGCCTCCCCACCGCCCTGGCTGACGCGCGCGCACCCGGAGATCCTGCCCCGCACCGCCGACGGCACCGTCCTGCACCAGGGCAGCCGGCAGTCCTACGCCGTCTCCTCCCCCGTGTACCGGGAGTACGCGGTCCGGATGACCCGCAAGGTCGCCGAACGCTACGGGGACCACCCCGCGCTCGCGCTGTGGCACGTGGACAACGAGCTCGGCTGCCACGTCCCCCACGACTACTCGGACGCCGCGGCCGCCGCCTTCCGCGGCTGGCTCGCCCGGCGGCACGGCACCGTCGACGCCCTCAACGCCGCCTGGGGGACGGCCTTCTGGTCACAGCGCTACGACTCCTTCGACGAGGTCCTGCCCCCGCTCGCCGCTCCGACCACCGTCAACCCCACCCAGCAGCTCGACTTCGCCCGGTTCTGCTCCGACGAGCACCTCGCCCACTACCGGGCGCTGCGCGACGTGCTGCGCGAGGTCACCCCGCACGTGCCCACCACCACGAACTTCATGATGACCACCCGGACCAAGTGGGTCGACTACTTCTCCTGGACGGCCGACATGGACGTGGTCGCCAACGACCACTACACCGTCGCGGCCGACCCCGAGGCCCACATCGAGCTCGCGTTCTGCGCCGACCTCAGCCGCGGTGTCGCCGGGGGCGAACCGTGGATGCTCATGGAGCACTCCACCTCGGCCGTCAACTGGCAGCCCCGCAACCGCCCCAAGGGTCCCGGCGAGATGCTGCGCAACTCCCTCGCCCATGTGGCACGCGGCGCCGACGCCGTGATGTTCTTCCAGTGGCGGCAGTCCGCGGCGGGCTCCGAGAAGTACCACTCGGCGATGGTGCCCCACGCCGGACCGGACAGCGACGTCTTCCGCGACACCGTCGAACTCGGCCGCCGGCTGCGCGCCCTCGCCCCCGTCCGGGGCAGCAGGGTCCGCGCCCGGGCGGCGCTCGTCCTCGACTACCCGTCCTGGTGGGGCAGCGAGCTCGACAGCCACCCCACCGGGGCCCTGCGCTACCCCGACGAGGTCATGCGCTGGTACCGCGCCCTGTGGCTGCGCGGGATCACCGTCGACGTCGTCAGCGCGCAGAGCGACCTCACCGGCTACCGGCTGGTCGTGGTCCCCACCCTCTACACCGTCACCGACGAGGACGCCGCCCGGATCGCCGAAGCGGCGCACTCCGGGGCCTCGGTGCTCATCACCTTCTTCAGCGGCATCACCGACGAGCACGACCACGTCCGGCTCGGCGGCTACCCCGGGGCCTTCCGCGAACTGCTCGGCGTCCGCACGGAGGAGTTCTGGCCGCTGCTGGAGAACGAGACCCCGCTGCTCGACGACGGCGGCCGAGCGGACCTGTGGAGCGAGAAGACCCGGCTCGACGGCGCCCGGGCCGTGCGCACCTGGGCGGAGGGACCGCTGGCCGGACGCCCCGCCGTCACCCGCAACAGGGCCGGCCGGGGCGCCGCCTGGTACGTGGCGACCCGTTTGGACGAGGCCGGCACGGCCGCCGTCCTCGACGCGCTGCTCACCGAGGCGGGCGTCTCGGCGGAGGTGCCGGGGCTGCCTGCCGGGGTGGAGGCCGTCCGGCGCCACGCCGACGACGGCTCCCGCTTCCTGTTCCTCGTCAACCACACCGACACCGACGTCCGGGCGGCCGTCACCGGCGAGGACCTGGTGAGCGGCGCGACCACCGAGGAGGGCGGGCTCACGCTGCCGCCCGGCGCGGTGGCGGTGATCCGCGAATCCTGAGGCGCGTCCCGCGTCCCGCATCCCGCGGCCCGCATCCCGCGGCCGCGGTGAACGCGGGCGGGCAGCGGGGACTCGCCCGGTGCCCGAGGGGCCCCGATCCCGCACGCGCCGTCCGCCCGCGTCGCCCCGGCGAGGGGTGACGCGGGCGAACCGTCACCGGGCTCAGGCCAGCCGTGCGGACACGATCGTCACCGGCTCGACCGGTACGTCGCCGTGACCGCCGCGGGACGTGGTGCGCACGCCCTCGATCGCGTCGACCACGTCGTTGCCCGCGACGACCTTGCCGAACACCGCGTACCCCCAGCCGTCCTGGCCGGGGTGGTTCAGGAAGTCGTTGCCGCTGGTGTTGATGAAGAACTGGGCGCTCGCCGAATGCGGGTCCGCCGTCCGTGCCATCGCCACCGTGTACTTGTCGTTGCGCAGGCCGTTGCCCGCCTCGTTCTCCACCCGCCGGGGCGCCGCCTTCTGTTGCATGTCCGCGGTCAGGCCGCCGCCCTGGATCATGAAACCGCGGATCACCCGGTGGAAGATGGTGCCGTCGTAGTGGCCGGACTTGACGTAGTCGACGAAGTTCGCGACCGTCTTCGGCGCCTTGGACTCGTCGAGCTCCAGGGTGATGTCCCCGGCGGAGGTGTTCAGCAGCACAGTGGTCATTCGGCCATCGTATGTCTCCGGCCCTGAGCGGGCACGGGACGGGGCCGGGACGGGGCCGGGACGGGGCCGGGGCATAACCCGGTGGCGCACCGGGGCCGTCACCGACCACCATGCACCGCATGAGTGACCGACCCGCGCGATGGACCCGGGCGACCGTCTACCCCGACATGTGGGCCGATCCGGACGACGACCCCCGCAACAGCGAAGGTCCGAGTCCGGACGGCGAGCTCGCGACCCTCCTGGACTTCCTGACGAACTACCGCATGACCCTGCGGATGAAGTGCGAGGGCCTGGACCCGGAGCAACTGGCCCGCCGTTCGGTGCCGCCGTCGACGATGTCACTGCTCGGACTGGTCCGGCACCTCGCCGAGGTGGAACGGGACTGGCGCAACTGGATCAGCGACGGTGATCCGCTGCCGAAGCTGTACGGCGGGCGTGACGCGGACTTCGACGGAGCCGTCGCCGATCAGGCCGTGGTCGACGCCGCGCTGCGCGATCTGGAGCGTGAGCAGGCCGCGACGGACGCCGCGCTGGCCGGGCATCCGGACCTGGGCCGGCGGGTGGGGCGGGAGGGGATCGCGGTCCGGGAGCTGATGGTGCACAGGATCGAGGAGTACGCCCGTCACTGCGGGCACGCCGACCTGCTGCGCGAGTGCGTCGACGGACGGGTGGGCCAGTGACGAGGGCGGGCACGGGCCGGCACGGGCGACCGCGGCTCACCCCCGTGCCCCGGGTCCTGCGGGGCACGGGGGCGCCGGCCCCGGCCGCCCTCGCTGATCAGCGTCCGCGGTCCTCGGCGTGCAGCGCGCGCAGGAGGCCGGTGAGGCGGTCGGCGACGGTCTCCGCCGCGCCGCGCGCGTAGCGGGAGTTCATGGCTTCGTAGGTGACGCGGTCGTAGCCGGCGGAGTTGAGCTCCCGCAGTCGCGGTGGCAGCGCCGACTCCGCCAGGCACGCGGTGCTGAGCCGCTCCAGCGGGTCGCCCAGCGCGGGGCTTGTCAGCAGGACCTGGAAGGGGCCGTGGACGCCGCCCCGCTGTCGCTGGATACGTGCCCGCAGACGCGCTTGCTCAGCGCTCTCGTCCCGCCGGGGTGTCAGCCGCATGGTGTCTCCTCGCCTCGCCGAGGACCGCCACGGGTGTGAAACGGCCCGTTGGAAACCTGGCCGAGATCAACCGGTGAAGTCCCTGCCGTGAACGCGGTGCAACGGAGAGCCTTACGTTGCTCGTCGCGAGGTCACAGCGGCGCGTTCCTCCGGGAAGCGGGAGATAAGGTGTCGCCGCCGCGGCGGCTCAGACGCCGAGGAGGGCCGCCATCCGTTCCTGTGACACGGCGTGATGCCAGGCGGCCTCGCGCACCTGGACGTACCGCAGCACCTCGGCGGGGCTCGTGACGATCTCGACGCCGTCCCTGTCGTCCGTGTCGTCCGTGTCGTCGTCGAAGCGGAAGAGGGCGACGGTGCGCGCGTCGAAGATCCAGAAGTCCTCGCGGGGCAGTTCCAGCGCGTCCGCCCGGCCACGGGTGAGGAACCGCACGTCCTCTCCCGATGCGGCGTTGCGCGGGGTGTTCTGGAGCAGAAGGTACAACTGGCACTCGGTGTACGGCTCGTCGATGACACGTACGCGCTGGAACGTCTTGCCGAGGGCGGTCTGCTCGCGACGGTTGCGGCACCACGCGCTCTGGAGGTCCCAGTGCACGTGCCGTCCGGTGGCGAACGCCGTGTACTCCGGGCGGCGTTCGTGCCAGGCGTAGCGGCTCCTGCTCTCGAGGCGCCACGCGCTGTGCAGCAGCGTGCTGAACATCCGCTCGAGTGCCGCGGGCGAGGTGCCGCGGCCCTGGCGCGTTCTGCGGGCGGCGGGCGGGCCGGCGGGGAGCGCGGGGCGTGCCGGAGCCTGCCGGGGCCCGGCGGCGTCCGCGACGGGGTGGCGCTCCGCGAGCTTCGCCAACAGGCGCCCGTAGGCCTCCCGCTCGGGCTGCCGGGGCTCCGCCTTGCCCGCCTCCCAGGCGCTGACGGTCGCCCGCCGGACGTTCATCGCGTTCGCCAACTGCTCCTGGGTGAGGCCGTGCGCCTCGCGCAGACGCTTCCGTTCCGTCGGCACCGGCAGCGGCGACGCGGACTCCAGGAGGGCGTCGACGGCGGACAGCAGCCGCGACCGCTTCGCGCCCTCGGCCATGGGTCACCTCTCCCGGCGGAAACGTGTGCGAGCGTACGGTACAGCCGACCGGAAGCGTACGTGAACCGTACGCGCTTGCGCCTCGGGCTGGGCCTGTCGGGCATCTCCGAAAAACAATAGCCATGAACATAGTAGCCATGTACCGTATCTGCCATGAGCAAGGGTTCCGAAGGGGCCACGCCCGGTTACCTGGTGTGGCGCCTGTCCACGAAATGGCGGGTGGCGGTCGACCGGGCGGTGGCCCCGCTCGGTCTGACCCACGCCCAGTACGCGCTGGTCGCCTCCCTGTACGGCATGCGGCGCTCGGGGGAACGCCCCAGCCAGCGGCGCCTGGCCGACCACACCGGCCTGGAGCCGCTCTACGTGTCCAAGCTGGCGCGGGCCCTGGAGTCCGCGGGTCTGGTCGAGCGCAACCGTGACCCGCACGACCCGCGCGCGGTCCAGCTGTCCCTCACGGATCGGGGCGTGGACGTCGCACGACGGGCCGTCGTGGTGGTGCGGGGGCTGCTGGAGCGGCTGCTGGAGCCGCTCGGCGGGCTGGACAGCGACCGGACGCGCACGTTCACCGAGGAACTGTCGACCCTGCTCGCCGTACCGCTCGATCCCGTCGACGGGAGCACGACCCGGAATCCGAAGGGGACGTCATGACCATCACCGCACCTCCCGCCGACAGCCGCGCCATCGGCCTCGCCCACTACGCCGCCCGCGCCGTCCTGGAGCGGGCCCTCACCCGGCACGCGATCACCTTCCCGCAGCAGATCACCCTCCGCTACGCGGTCTTCGCCGACGGCCCCCTGGCACCGGACGCCCTCGTCGCCCAGGTGACCGGGGCGCTCAAGACCGATCCCGGCGACGTGCGCGCCACGATCGGCGAACTGCGCGGCAGGGGGCTGCTGTCGGCCGACGGTCCGCTGATCGGGCCCACGGAGGCGGGACGGGAGCTGATCGCCACCGTCACCGCCGAGACGAGCGAGGCCACCGCCCGCATCTGGGCCGGCATCCCCGCCGAGGACCTGGCCGCCGCCGGCCGGGTGCTCGCCCTGGTCACCGAGCGGGCCGACGCGGAACTGGCCGCGCCCACCTCCCCCAGGTAGTGGAATATTCAACGACAGGGGTGGGTTGTCGGCCTCGAAGGAGGCACAGAGTGGACACGACCTACGAGGCGGCGTTCGACACCGCCTACTACGCCCACGGAACGCCGGCCGAGCGCTGGGAGCGCGCGCGGCTGTTCTTCGACGCGCGGGACTACGCCGCCGCGGCACGGGTGCTGACGGGGCTGGTCGAGGAGGCGCCGGAGCAGACCGGACCGCGGCTGCTGCTGGCCCGCTCCTACTACCACTCCGCCCAACTGCGCCGCGCCGAGGACGAGTTGCGGATCATCGTGGAGCGCGACCCGGTGGAGCACTACGCCCGGCTGATGCTGGGCCGCACCCTGGAGCGGCAGGGCCGGCACGAGGAGGCCGGAACGCACCTGCGCATCGCCTCGGCGCTGGCCGGGGACTTCCCGGAGAGCTGACCCGAACGGGACGCGGCCCGGCGGTGGACACACCGCCGGGCCGCCGCCGCGCGGGCCGCAGGCGCGCGGGCCGCAGGCGCACGAACCGCCGCCACGCGAACCGCAGGCACGCGAACCGCCGGCGCTCAGGCCGGCGCCCGGCGTCCCCTGCGGTGCGCGATCTCCCCGAGGACGACGTCCACGGCGAGGAACGCGGCGAGCGGGATGCCGAGGAGCGGCACGAAGTAGCCGACGACGGCGATCACCGCCATCAGCGGGACGAGGACGTACGGCGGCACCTGCGCCCACGCGCCGCGCGGGATCGGCCGCCCGAAGGCGGAGCCGCGGCCGCGCTGCCACCACATGCGGTAGCCCCACAGGATCAGCAGCACCAGCGCGAGCGCCAGCAGCATCAGCGCGAGCTGGTTGACCAGGCCGAACAGCACGCCGGTGTGCAGGTCGATGCCCCAGCGGGTCAGCTTGGCGAGGACCGGGAAGTCGGCGAACCGCACTACGTCGGTGACCTCGCCGGAGGCCGGGTCGACCGCGACCGCGTCCTGCTTCGTGGGCCAGGCGCGCTGCACCTGCTTGACGACGTACGCCGACTCGGCGTCCGCGGGCGGCACGATCTCCACCGGGTCGCCCAGGCCCTCGGCGCGGGCGGCGGCCAGGACCTTGTCGAGCCCGACGCCGTGCTCGCCGTTCCCGCCGGCGCCGGAGGCCGTGTCGTGACCGGCGTGCTCGCCACCGCCCGCCGCCGCCGAGACCGACGGCGTGGCACCGCCGAGCGAGGTGCGCAGCTCGTCGATGCTCGCGCCCGCGTACTGCGACCAGGTCAGGCCGGTCGCGGACAGGAAGAAGAAGCCTGCCGCCGCCCACACGCCGACCGTGCCGTGCAGTCCGAGGGTGCGGCGCCGCCCGGTGGTGCCGCGCACCTTGCGCAGGGCGCGGCGGCGGGAGAACCACAGGATCACACCGCCGCCCGCGATGACCCACAGCCAGCTCGCGGCGAACTCGCTGTAGAGCCGGCCGTTCTCACCGAGGTGCAGGTCGCGGTGGAACTCGTCGATCCAGGTGCGCAGCGGCAGCGCGCCCGTCGAGCCGTACTGCTCCAGGCCGCCGCGCACCTCGCCGGTGTACGGGTCGACGAACACGGCGAAGGTGTGGGTGGCGTCCACGCCCGCGACACCGGACAGCATGACGCGGGTCGTGGCGCCGTCCGCCGGGGAGGGCCGTACGGCCGCGACGGTGCCCTCGGGGTACGCCTCGCGGGCCGCGGCCACCTGCTCCGACACCGGCAGCTCGGTGTCGCCGACCGGCACGGTCAGCTCGTGCGCGTAGACGATCCGCTCGGCCTGGAAGGCCGCCGCGTACAGGAAGCCGGTGAGGGCGGCGACGAGCAGGAACGGTGCGACGAACACGCCCGCGTAGAAGTGCAGGCGCAGCACCAGGGGGCGCAGCGGGGCCCACGGGCCGCGGGACGTCGGCGCGGGTGCCCTGGGTGGCGGGGCCTCGTCCGATGGGTGTCCCCCCGCTGGAGCGGAGCCGGAGGAGGGAGAGGTCGAGGGAGCGGTGGACATCGGCGGGCTTCTCCCGGGTCGGTGGGGACGGCGCGTCGGCTCTTCAGCCGTGACGGTCCAGTAGTCGGAGCGGGATCCCGCCGAGTTCCCGCCCTTTCGAGTGACCTGCGTCACAAGTGCGTGGGTCGTGGGATGCTGGCCCGATGTCATCCCCCCGTTCCCACGCCCCCCTTGCCGAGCGGATCGAGGAACTCCTCGCCCCCGGCGGCCCGTTGCCGATCGTCGCGGCGGGCGACCCGGTCCTGCGCGGCGGCGCCGAACGCTACGACGGTCAGCTCGATCCCGCGCTGCTGGCCCGCTTCGTCGAGGCCCTGCGCGTCACCATGCACGCGGCGCCCGGGGTGGGCCTTGCCGCGCCGCAGGTCGGCGTGGGTCTGCGGATCGCGGTGATCGAGGACCCGGCGCCGGTGCCCGAGGAGGTGCGGGTGGCCCGGGGCCGGGTGCCGCAGCCGTTCCGGGTCCTGGTCAATCCGTCGTACCGGCCGGTGGGCGACGCCCGGGCCGCGTTCTTCGAGGGGTGCCTGAGCGTGCCGGGCTGGCAGGCGGTGGTGGCCCGGCACGCGGAGGTGCGGCTGACGGGCGAGGACGAGCGGGGCCGCCCGCTCGACGAGGTGTTCACGGGCTGGCCCGCCCGGATCGTCCAGCACGAGACGGACCACCTCGACGGCGTGCTCTACCTGGACCGGGCCGAACCGCGCTCGCTGTCCGCCAACGCCACCGTGCTGGAGCGGTGGGCGCAGCCGACGCCGAAGGAGGCCGCGCGGGCGCTGGGCTTCGAGCTGCCGTGAACGCGGCCTCCGCGCCGGAGCGGGCCGGACCGGCGGGTCAGTTGTCCCGGTACGCCTCCAGCAGCCGCAGCCACACCTCGCTGATCGTCGGGTAGGACGGGACGGCGTGCCACAGACGGACGAGCGGTACCCGGCCCGCGACGGCGACGGTCGCCGAGTGGAGGAGCTCGCCGACGCCCGGTCCGACGAAGGTGACGCCGCGCAGGGTCTCGTCGTCCAGGTCGACGACCATCCGGGCGCGGCCCTTGTAGCCCTCGCCGTACAGGCCCGCCCCGGCCACGGAGGAGAGGTCGACGTCGACGGCGCGGACGCGGTGTCCGGCCTGTTCCGCCTCAGCCAGGGAGAGGCCGACGGCGGCCGCCTCGGGGTCGGTGAAGACGACCTGCGGGACCGCGTGGTGGTCCGCGGTGGCCGCGTGGGCGCCCCATGGGCCGGAGTCCGGGTGTGCCGTGTCCGCGGCGCGGGCCGCGATGGCGGCGCCCGCGATCCGGGCCTGGTACTTGCCCTGGTGGGTGAGGAGGGCGCGGTGGTTGACGTCGCCGACGGCGTAGAGCCAGTCGCTGCCGGTGACGCGCAGGCTGTCGTCGACGGTGAGCCAGGAGCCCGGTTCCAGGCCGACGGTGTCGAGGCCGATGTCGTCGGTGCGCGGGGCACGGCCGGTGGCGAAGAGGATCTCGTCGGCCTCGATGCGGTCGCCCGCGCCGGTGACGGCGACGACGGTGCCGTCCGCGCGGGTCACCGACTCCACGGAGGTGCCCGTGCGCACGTCGACGCCGGCCTCGGCGAGCGCCTCGGCGACCAGTTCCCCGGCGAACGGCTCCATGCGGTTGAGCAGGCCCTTGCCCCGCACCAGCAGGGTCACCCGGGCGCCGAGCGCCTGCCAGGCGGTGGCCATCTCGGTGGCGACCACTCCCCCGCCGACCACGACGAGCCGGCCCGGCACGGACCGGGCGCTGGTCGCCTCCCGGCTCGTCCACGGCTGGACCTCGGCGAGGCCCGGCAGATCGGGCAGGACGGCGCGGCTGCCGGTGCAGACGGCGACGGCGTGCCGGGCGGTCAGGACCGTGCCGCCCACGGTCACGGTGCGGGGGCCGGTGAGGCGGCCGTGGCCGCGGTACAGGTCGGCGCCGATGCCCTCCAGCCAGCCGACCTGTCCGTCGTCGTGCCAGTGCGAGGTGTAGTAGTCGCGGTGGGCGAGGACCGCGGCGGCGTCGAGGGGGCCCTGCACCGCCTGGCGCAGGCCGGGCAGGCGGCGGGCCTCGGCCCGGGCGATGACCGGGCGCAGCAGGGCCTTGCTGGGCATGCAGGCCCAGTACGAGCACTCGCCGCCGACCAGCTCGCTCTCCACGACCGCGGTGGTGAGGCCGGCCGCGCGGGTGCGGTCGGCCACGTTCTCCCCCACGGGCCCGGCACCGAGCACCACGACGTCGTAAGCGATGGATTCCGTTTCCGTCATGGGGTCAGTCTGGTGGGTGGTGTGCGGGGTGGCCACACGGGTAGGGGCGCGGAATACGCGACCGGCCGGCCGTGTTGTGCGGACGGCTTCACCCCATGTCAGGACGCGCCTGGCAGGAAGCACCGGGAGGCAGGTTCACGCCATGAGCAGCACCGTGGAGCTCACCAAGGAGAACTTCGACCAGACGGTCACCGACAACGACTTCGTCCTGATCGACTTCTGGGCGTCCTGGTGCGGGCCGTGCCGTCAGTTCGCCCCGGTCTACGACAAGGCCGCCGAGGAGAACCCGGACCTGGTGTTCGGCAAGGTGGACACCGAGGCGCAGCCGGAGCTGGCCGCGGCCTTCGGCATCCAGTCCATCCCCACGCTGATGATCGTCCGTGACCGTGTCGCCGTGTTCGCGCAGCCGGGCGCCCTGCCGGAGGCCGCTCTGGCGGACGTCATCGGGCAGGCCCGCGAGCTGGACATGGACGAGGTCCGCAAGTCGATCGAGGAGCAGCAGGCCGCCGGTCAGGGCTCCCAGGCCGCCGCCCAGGGCGAGTAGAGCGCCCGGGGCGCACGGGCGCCGGGGGAAGCGTCAGAAGGGGTACGGCGCCACGTCGCCGCGCACCGTCGTCCAGCGCACGTCGGTGAAGGCCTCCAGGTTGGCCTCGCCGCCGAAGCGGGCGCCGGTGCCGGAGGCGGCGACCCCGCCGAAGGGGGCGACGGCCTCGTCGTTCACCGTCTGGTCGTTGACGTGCACGATGCCCGTCGGGATGCGTTCGGCGAGGTCGAGGCCGCGGGCGGCGTCCCGGGTGACGATGCCCAGGGAGAGGCCGTAGGAGCTCGCGGCGGCGAGCGCGGCGGCTTCGTCGGGGGTGGTGAAGGCGCGTACGGGGGCGACGGGGCCGAAGACCTCCTGCGCGTAGGCGGGGGTCCGTTCGTCCACTCCGGCGAGGACGGTCGGGCGGTAGAAGAGGCGCTCGTGGGCGCCGCCCGCCGCGAGCCGCGCGCCGGCGGCGGTGCTGGCCTCCACCAGGGCGTGCACCTTGTCCCGTTGGCCGTGGTCGATGAGCGGGCCGAGGTGGACCTGGTCGCGGTGCGGGTCGCCGACGGCCAGGGAGTCCGCCTTCGCCGCGAGCCGTTCGACGTACTCGCCGTAGAGCGAGGCGTGCACCAGGTGGCGGCCGGTGGTCATGCAGATCTGGCCCTGGTGGAAGAACGAGCCCCAGGCGGCCGTGGAGATCACCGCGTCGAGGTCGGCGTCCTCCAGCACGATCAGGGCGGAGTTGCCGCCGAGTTCCAGGTGGGCGCGCTTGAGGTGGCGTCCGGCGGCCTCGCCGACGGCCCGCCCGGCCGCGGTGGACCCGGTGAAGGAGATCACCGGCACCCGCGGATCGGCGACCAGGGCCGCGCCGGCGTCGGGGCCGCCCGGCAGGACGTGCAGCAGGCCGTCGGGGAGACCGGCCTCGGCGAGGACGGCGGCCAGGGACAGCCCGCCGCAGACGGCCGTGCGCGGGTCCGGCTTGAGGACGACGGCGTTGCCGAGCGCGAGGGCGGGCGCCACGGAGCGGATGGACAGGATCAGCGGGGCGTTGAACGGCGCGATCACGCCCACCACCCCGACGGGGACCCGACGGGTGTACGACAGCCGGGGCGCCTCGCTGGGCAGCACCTGGCCGACCGGGCGGGAGGCGAGCGCGGCGGCCTCGTAGCACTCCTGGGCGGCGACGTGCAGCTCGAAGTCGGCCTTGCCGGGGACGGACCCGGACTCGCGCACCAGCCACTCGCGCAGTTCGCCGGCGTGCGCGGCGAACAGGTCGCCCGCCCGGCGCAGCACGCCCGCGCGGACGAAGTGCGGGGCGCGGGCCCAGGCGGCCTGCGCGGTCCGGGCGGCCTCGGCGGCCGGTGCGACGTCCTCGGCGGCGGCCAGGACGACGGTGCCGAGCCGCTCGCCGGTGGCGGGTTCGGTGACGGCGTACTCGGGACCCGACAGGGGACGGGACTGCCAGGTCGTGGGGTCGAGCAACGGCATGACGGCTCTCCGATCAGTGCCCCGCGGGAACCGGGTGGGAGCCACGTCCCGTGGTGGTGCGCCGCCGGTCCGGCGGGCGCGTGGCGGGACGTGGTGCTCCGGCACGGCGGCCGGGCGAGCCGCGTCCGGTGGTCGAACGCCTCCCATCCGGTTGAGCGTGCAACATCCTAGGTCCGCGGACCGCGTTCGGCGGGGTGCGTGCCCCCCATGTCTCCGGTGTCTCCGGTTTCTCCGGTTTCTCTGGTGTCTCCGATGTCTCCGGTGTCTCCGGTGTCTCCGATGTCTCCGAGCACGAGTACCCGTCGGGGGCGTACCCAGCCCGTGGTGGACGGAGGCTGGGCGGGAGGTGGGCCGGCAGCCCGCCTCCCGGTCGGTCACGTGGAGTCGCGCTGCACCACCGTGGCCTCGAAGAGCTCGTGCGACTCGGGTTCGGCGCCGGGGTCGCGGACGGCCCGGTCGACCAGGCCGGCGAGGTCGCGGCCGGAGGGCAGGGCGATCCGGACGGTGCTCAGCCGCGGGCGCAGCAGCCGGCCCAGCATCAGGTCGTCCGCGCCGATGACGGCCGTGTCCTCGGGGATGCGCACGCCCGCGTCCTGGAGGGCGCGCATCAGCAGCATCGCGTACTCGTCGTTGTAGGCGACGACCGCGTCCAGGCCGAGGCCGGGCCAGCGGGCGGCGAGGGCCGCCGCGGACTCCTCCGTGTGGGCGAGGGGCAGTTCGGTGACGGTGGCGTCGGTACCGCGCAGGGTCTCGCGAACGCCGGCCAGGCGGGGGACGGCGAACACCTCCAGTCCCGGGTCCTCGGGGACGACGACGCCGATGCGGCGGCGGCCGCGCGCGTACAGGTGCCCGGCGGCGCTGCGGCCGACGCCGGCGTGGTCCATGAGCAGGGCGTGGGCGCCCTGGACGGCTTCGGAGCCGAGGGTCACCACGGCCCGGGCGCCGGAGCGTTTGAGCACGGCGACGCCCTGCGGGCCGAGCCCGGGTCCCGGCACCAGGACGGCCACCGGCCGCAGTTCGGCCCAGGCGCGGGCGGCGGCGTCGCCGAACGGGCCACTGGCGCCGTACTGGACGACGGTGTAGTCGAGGCGGCTGAGCGCGCCCTGGAAGTCGTGCACGAACTGCGTGTAGAGGGGTCCCGCCGGGGCGGGCGGGGTGGGCATCAGGACCATACGGCTGTGTCCGCTGCGCAGGCTGCGGGCGGCCGCGTGCGGGACGTAGCCGAGGTCCTTGGCGGCCTGGCGGACCCGGCGGCGCGTGGGTTCGCTGATGCGGACGGCGCTGGTGTTGTTCAGCACGTAGGAGACGGTCGCGCGCGAGACGCCGGCCAGGCGGGCCACGTCGGCGCTCGTGGGCACGGAGTGCGGCGCCGACGACGGTGTCGGCGCGGGCGGATTCGGTATCTGCACCATGACGTACGGCATCTTGGCAGAAGTCCGGCCGGGGCCGCCGGGCGGGTCCGGACCGGGCCGGGACGCGCTCCCCGCGGCGCGGACGGACCAACTCCCCTTTCCCGCAGGGGAGGTGAGTGGTCGTCAGCCTTTGGTGACCCGGTCGACCAGGTCGCACCAGGCGGCCTCCAGCCGGGCGAGCGGCAGGTCGCGCTGCCGGGTCAGATGGTGGATCAGGGCGGGGTCGAGGTGGCCCATGAGCGTGTGGGCGAGCAGCTCGGCGTCCGCGTCCGGTGCCGCCTCGCGCAGCAGCAGCGCGACATGGCTGTGGTGGAGGCGGCGGGCCGGCACGAGGAAGCGGCGGTGCGCGTCGGGTTCGGCCGCCAGTTGCAGGTCCAGCTCGTCGTGGGCGCGCCGCATCAGGGCGGCCCCGAACGCCCGGAGCCGCTCCACGGGCGGCGCGCCGGGGCCGAGGGGCGGGGGGCCGCTGAGGAAGGCCGCCTGGAACTTCCGCTCCGAGTGGTCCAGCAGGGCCGTGAGCAGACCGGTGCGGTCGCCGAAGCGGCGGAAGACCGTCCCTTTGCCTACGTCGGCCGCGGCGGCCACCGCCTCCATGGTGACGGCGCCCGCGCCGTGCTCGGCGATCAGGCGGGCGGCGGCATCCAGCAGCCTGGCCCGGTTGCGGGCCGCGTCGGCACGCAGACAGGGCTCGTCCGCGGTCGGCCCGAGCTGGAGCAGCAGGGGCTCGCCGATGGTCTCCTCGGGCCCGTCGAAGGGCGGCACGACGGTGGACATGAAGACAGCGTAAAGCACCGGGAATGAAACTGGACCCCGGTCCGTTTGCAGTGATAGAACTCAAACGGACCCCGGTCCGGATCGTTACGGCCCTGTTTCAGCCCCCCTGGGAGTTACCCATGTCTGTTCGCATCCTCGCGCTCGTCGGCAGCCTCCGCGCCGGCTCGCACAACCGCCAGCTCGCCGAGGCGGCCGTCAAGCTCGCTCCCGAGGGTGCCGAGGTCGAGCTCTTCGAGGGCCTGGCCGACATCCCCTTCTACAACGAGGACATCGACGTCGAGGGCAGCGTTCCGGCCGCCGCCGTGAAGCTGCGCGAGGCCGCCCAGGCCTCCGACGCCTTCCTGCTGTTCTCCCCCGAGTACAACGGCACCATCCCGGCCGTCCTGAAGAACGCCATCGACTGGCTGTCCCGCCCGTACGGCGCCGGCGCCTTCGGCGGCAAGCCCGTCGCGGTGATCGGCACCGCCTTCGGCCAGTACGGCGGCGTGTGGGCGCAGGACGAGACCCGCAAGGCCGTGGGCATCGCCGGCGGCAAGGTGATCGAGGACCTCAAGCTGTCGATCCCCGGCTCGGTGACCCGTTTCGCCGACACCCACCCGGTGGACGACGCCGAGGTCGCCGCGCAGCTCACCGAGGTCGTCGCCCGGCTGCACGGCCACGCGGGCGAGCCCGCTGCCGCCTGACCCGCACGGCCCCGCGCGGGGCACGGCCGTCCGACCGCCGTGACCTGGCGGGACACACGGCGAAGGGGCCCGGAGTGATTCCGGGCCCCTTCGCCGTGTGCCGCGGTCGGACGGCCGTCGGTCAGACGGCGGCCTGGGCCGGCTCGGACGCCGGGTCGGCCGTCCGCTCACCGGACTCCGCGGTGCGGGCGGCGGGGATGAGGGCGGCGATGGCGGCGGAGACCAGGGCGAGGCCGCCGCCGACGAGGAGCGCGGTGCGGAAGCCGTCCTCGGAGGCGAAGGTGTGGCCGCCCAGGGTCGTCGTCATCTGGGCCAGGATCACGCCGATGACGGCGGCGCCGACCGAGGTGCCGAGCGAGCGCATCAGGGTGTTGAAGCCGTTGGCGGCGGCGGTCTCCGACAGCGGCACCGAGCCCATGATCAGGGCGGGCATCGAGCCGTAGGCGAGGCCGACACCGCTGTTGATGACGATGCCCACCACCATCAGGCCCCAGGCGGAGCCCATCAGCGCCATGGACAGGCCGTAGCCGGCCGCGATGACCAGCGCGCCGCAGATCAGCGTGAACTTCGGCCCGCGGGCGTTGGTGAGCTTTCCGCCGAGCGGGGAGACGAACATCATCATGATGCCGCCGGGCGCCATCCACAGGCCGGCCGCGAGCATCGACTGGCCGAGGCCGTAGCCGGTGGCCTCCGGGAACTGCAGCAGCTGCGGCATGACGAGCATGCTCGCGTACATCGCGAAGCCGACGAAGACCGAGGCGATGTTGGTGAGCAGCACCCGCGGGCGGGCGGTGGTGCGCAGGTCGGTCAGCGGGTCGGTGGTGCGGGTCTCCCACAGCCCCCAGGCCGCGAACACGACGACGGCGGCGGCGAACAGGCCGAGCGTGAGGCCCGAGCCCCAGCCCCAGTCGGCACCCTTGGAGACCGCGAGCAGCAGACTGACCAGACCGGCGCCGAGGCCGAGCGCGCCCGGCAGGTCGAAGCGCTGGCCCTTGGCCGCGGCGGGCACGTCCGGGATCAGGAACCAGATCAGCACGGAGACGGCTACGGCCATGCCGGCCGAGCCCCAGAACAGCACGCGCCAGTTCGCGTACTGGGCGATCGCCGCGGCGATCGGCAGACCCAGGCCGCCGCCGATGCCCATGGAGGCACTGACCAGGGCGATGGAGGAGCTGAGCTTCTCCGCCGGGACGACGTCGCGCAGCAGGGCGATGCCCAACGGCACCATGCCCATGCCCATGCCCTGCAGACCGCGTCCGACGATCATCGTCACGACGTCGGAGGCCAGGGCGCAGACCACCGAGCCCACCACCAGCGGCACCGCGCACACCAGCAGCATGCGCCGCTTGCCGACCAGGTCGCCGAGCCGGCCGACGACCGGTACGCAGACCGCGCCGGCGAGCAGGGTGACCGTGATCACCCAGGCGGCGTTCGAGGACGAGGTGTGCAGGATCTGCGGCAGCTCGGCGATGAGCGGGGTGACCAGGGTCTGCATGATCGCGGCCGTGATGCCGGCGAGCGCGAGCGTGGCGACCACGCCACCCGCGCGGGCCGTGGGCTGGGGGGCGTCCATGGGCGGACTCCTCGACTTTCTCTCGGTCCCGGAACGTGCGCCGGAGGTCTCGGAGCAGGTGCCGGAGGTCTCGGGACAGGTGCCGGAAGGGAAGGATGTGCATCATACATGCGGCATGTATCCAGCACATGATGTGGCTGGTGCACGACGGTGTGCCAGGATGGAGTGGCCGCCCCGGGACGTGCCGCGGGACGGTCGCACGAACAGGAGGCTGGGCACATGGAGAGGCCGACGCACGAGGTCGAGTACGAGCAGATGCTGCTCAGCCGCCACACGTTCCTGAACCAGCGCGGAGGCCGCCGCAAGGACGGCGTGCTGGAGCGCAGCGCCTACATCCTGCTGAGCCGGATCCGGGTGCAGGGGCCGATGTCCATCGGCGAGCTGAGCGACGCCTTCGGCCTGGACGCCTCCACCCTCAACCGGCAGACCGCGGCGGCGGTGCGGGCGGGACTCGTCGAGCGGATCCCCGACCCGGCGGGCGGGATGGCCCGCAAGTTCCGGATCACCGACGACGGCCTGCGGCTGCTGGACGAGGAGCGCGAGGGCATCGTCGAGACCCTGGACCGGGTGATGGAGGACTGGTCCGACCACGACATCGCCGCCTTCGCGACGTACCTGCGGCGCTTCAACCACGGCATCGAGCGCATCGGCGGCCGCCCGTGGCCGCGCCCGTCCGAGCCGGGGGCCGTCGAGGGCGGCCGGGAGGCGCCGACGGGGCAGGCATCGGCGGGAGCCGGCCGGCGCTGACCGCTCCCGGCCTCCCCCGACCGCCCTGGGCCTCCCCTGACCGTCCCGGGCCTCCTCCCGATCGTTCCCAGGCCCCCTGACCGTCCCGGGCCCCCGACTGTTCCCAGGCCCCCTTTCCGGTGCCGCGCCGCCGCCGACCGGTCCCGCGCCGCCGCTCACCGGCTCCGACCCGGTCCGGCACCTCCGCTCACCGGTGCCGCACCTCTGCTGACCGGGTCCGCGCCGCCGCCCGCCGGGCGCCCGTCGCCCGCCGCCGACCGGTCCCCCGCCGCCGCTCACCGGCTCCGACCCGGTCCGGCACCTCCGCTGACCGGTGCCGCACCTCTGCTGACCGGGTCCGCGCCGCCGCCCGCCGCCGACCGGCCCCCGCCGCCGCTCACCGGCTTCGCCCCGGTCCCGCACCTCCGCTGACCGGTCCCGCACCTCCGCCCGGCGTCGCCCGGCGTCGCCCGTCGGCGCTGACGGCGGGCTCCGGCGCGGGGCCGAGTCGGGCGAGGGTGCCCGAGGGTGTTGCCCTTCCGACCGTCCTGTGCCCTAATCGGATGGCCCATCAGTACGGATCTTGGCGCTACGGTCCGCCGCGCCGGAGGGAGCGGCTCGTATGCGCGGGGTTGTGTCCACCGACGACGAGGTCACGACGGCGCCGGGCGGCCTGCTCGACCTGCTGAAGGTCGCGGCCGTGGTCCTGGACGCCACCGGGCACATCGCCCTGTGGAGTCCCGAGATCGAGCAGCTGCTCGGCCACTCCGCCGACGAGGCCCTCGGACAGCGCGCCGACGCGCTCCTCGTCGAGCCCCCGAACCGGCCCCGGGCCAGGGAGCTGTTCGCGCAGGTCCGCTCGGGAAAGAGATGGGCGGGCGTCTTCCCGCTGCGGCACCGGGACGGCACCGAGCGCCCCGTCGAGTTCCGTACGATGCGGCTGCTCGACCGCGAGGGACAGCCGCACCTGCTGGGGCTGGCCGCGGACGCGACGACCGTGCGGGGCCTCGAGCGGGATCTGGCGCTCTCCCACAGCCTGGTCGACCAGACGCCCGTCGGCATCGCCGTCTTCGACACCGACCTGCGCTGGGTGGCCGTCAACCCCGCGCTGGAACGCATGAACGGCGTGCCCGAGTCGGTGGTGGTGGGCCGCCGGCTGGGCGAGGTGCTGCCCGGTCTGGACGTGGACGCCATCGAGGGCCGGATGCGCCACGTGCTGGAGACCGGCGGATCCCTGCTCGACCAGCAGACCATCGGCCGTACCGTCGCGGACGCCGAGGACCGCGCGTACTCGGAGTCGTACCACCGCATCGAGGACACCGACGGCCGGGTGCTCGGTCTGGCGGTGGCCGTCCTGGACGTCACCGAACGCCAGCAGGCCTCGGCCGAGATCGCCCAGGTCCGGCAGCGGCTCTCCGTGATCGCGGAGGCCGGGGTGCGGATCGGCACCACGCTGGACCTGCGGCAGACCGCGCGGGAACTGGCCGACGTCGCGGTGCCGCACGTGGCCGACCTGGCCGCCGTCGACGTCCTGGAGTCCGTCGTCGCGCACGGCACCATCACGCCCGTCACCGGCAGGTCCCCCGCCGAGTTCCGGGCGCTGGCCGTCGCGTCCGGCTACCCCACCGACGCACTCCACGCCGCCGACCCGGTCGGGGAACTGGCCACCTACGGGCCCTCGCGGATCATCACCCGGTGCGTGCGCAAGGCGCGGCCGGTGCTCGTCGAGCGCGTGGACGGGCGGACCATGCGGCGCATCGCCCGGGACGCCCGCGCCGCCCGGACGCTGGAGGAGGCCGGCGTCCACTCCTACCTCGCGGTGCCGCTGATGGCCCGCGGGAAGGTGCTCGGCACCCTCAGCCTGTACCGCACCGTCAACGACCGCCCCTTCGACGAGCAGGACCGCGTCCTCGCCCTGGAACTCGCCGCGCGGGCCGCGATCTCGATCGACAACGCCCGCCTCTACGGGCGCGAGCGCACCACCGCCCTCACGTTGCAGCGCAGCCTGCTGCCGTCCGCGCCGGCGCGGCGGGAGGGGCTCGACATCACCGCCCGCTACCGGCCCGCCCTGAGCGAGGTCGGCGGCGACTGGTACGACGTACTGCCGCTGGGGCCGCGGCGCACCGGGTTCGTGGTGGGCGACGTGATGGGCAAGGGCGTCCAGGCCGCCGCGATCATGGGGCAGCTGAGCACCGCCACCCGCGCGCTGGCCCGCCTCGACCTGCCGCCCGCCGAGCTGCTGCGGCACCTGGACGACATCGCGGGCTCGCTCGGCGACGCGATCGCCACCTGCGTGTACGCCGTGTGCGACCTGGAGCGCGGGACCTGCGCCCTGTCCAGCGCCGGTCATCTGCCGCCGGTGCTGGGCCGCGGCGACGGCACCGCGGACCTCGTCGAGGTGCCCGGCGGCGTTCCGCTCGGGGTGGGCGGGGTGGACTTCGGCACCGTGGAGGTGGAGCTCACCCCCGGCACCCTGCTCGCCCTGTACACCGACGGGCTGGTCGAGAACCGGGCCGAACCGATCGACACCGGCCTCACCACGTTGACCCGGCTCCTGCAGAGCCCGGACGACTCGCTGGAGCGGACCGGCGACACCCTCCTCGGCGCCCTGCGCCCGGAGCCCGACGACGACGTCGCCCTCCTCCTGGTCCGCACCCACGTCTGACCCCGGAACGGAGGCCGCGCGGGACCCGGCAACCTGGACGGCTCCGCGGTCCGCCTCACGATGGCCTCCCTGTTCCTGCCCAGGCCATGGCCATGGGCATCGACTGATCGACACCGGCACGCCCTTCGGCGCCGGCGAAGACCTCGCTCCGCCTCAGTGCCTCGGGCCAGGTGACACTCTCACCTGCGGCGGCGAAAGACTTGGCGGCCGGCGCCGGAGCGTCGTCGCCGGCCGCTGATCGGACACACGAAGCACAGGCAAGGAAGAGGGATGCTGGGAGTTCTCACCGGCTTCACGGTGATCGCCGTCGTCGTCGGCGTCGGATACGCCATGGGCCGCCGCACATACCTGGGCGACGAGGGACGGCACGTCCTGACCAGGCTCGCCTTCAGTGTCGCCACGCCCTGTCTGCTCTTCACCACGCTCGCGGGCGCCGACCTGTCCATCCTGCTGTCGACGCGGCTGCTCGTCACCGCCGTCGCCACGGCCGCGGCAGCCGTCCTCTTCGCCGTCGTCGGCCTTCGCAACGGCTGGAGGGCGGGACCCCTCACCATCGGCGCCCTGTGCTCCAGCTACGTCAACGCCGGCAATCTCGGCATACCCATCGCCGTCTACGTGCTGGGGGACGCGTCCCTCGTCGCGCCGGTCCTGCTCTTCCAGCAGATCATCGTCACCCCGCTCGCCCTGACCGTGCTCGATCTGACCCGCCCCGGCGAACGCCTGCCCCTCTTGCGACGGCTGGCCACGCCCCTGCGCAACCCGATGGCCGTCGGCTCGCTCGCGGGCGTCACCGTGGCCGCCACGGGCCTGCCCCTCCCCCGGCCCGTCCTCGAACCCCTCACCCTCATCGGGAACATGTCCGTTCCGGCCGTACTGCTCGCCTTCGGCATCTCCCTGTGCGGCAGCGGCCTGCCCGCGTGCGGGGACGACCGGCCGGCGATCTGGCTGTCCGCCGTCATCAAGACCGCCGTCCAGCCCGTCATCGCCTGGGCCCTGGCGGCCGGGGTCTTCCACCTCCAGGGCGCGGCACTGCTCGACGTCGTCGTGGTCGCAGCCCTGCCCGCCGCCCAGAACCTCTACACCTACGCCTCCCGGTACCGCGTCGCCGAACAACTCGCCCGCGAGTCCATCCTGCTGTCCACTCTCCTGTCCGTCCCGGCGCTCATCACCGTCGCGGCGCTCTTGGGATGAACCAGGACCCCTTACCCCACGACCCGGCCGACGTCGATGCGGTCGAAGTCCGGGGCCCACCCGCGCGCGTTGGCGAAGGTCACGCCGTCGGGCCCCTTCCGCAGGTCGACGGGCACGCCCACGGTCCAGTGGTCCTCGCGGCTCCAGGTGTTGCGGAAGGTGGCCGTGAGGGGGTCGCCGGCGCCGACGGTGATGTCCGCCGTGCGGGAGACGACGTCGGTGTTTTTGTAGGCGTGGCCGCTGTCGCGGCGGTCGTCGTGCGCGTAGTGCACGACCAGCAGATGGCGGCCGGCGCGGGGGGCGTCGACCGTCCGTGCGGGCGCGGTGGGCTCCGTTCAGCGTGGACGGGTAGGTCACGGTGACCGGGTCGCTGCCGTCGGCCGACTCGGCGGACGGCGGCTGGTGGGACGGCGTCGGCGAGTGGCTGCCCTCGCGGCGCCGCTTCCCCGGCGGTCTCGGGGTCGTCCTGGACCGGATCCGGGAGCGGGGCATGGTTCCCGGGCTGTGGCTGGAGCCGGAGGTCGTCGGCGCGCGCAGTCCGGTCGCGGCCGCGCTGCCGGCGGACGCCTTCTTCCAGCGGGACGGCGTACGCCTCGTCGAGCAGGGCCGCCACCAGCTGGACCTGCGGCACCCGGCCGCCCGCGCCCACCTCGACCGGGCGGTGGACCGGATCGTCGGCGACTGGGGCGTGGGCTACCTCAAACTGGACTACAACATCGTGGTCGACCCGGGCACCTGCGCCCCGGGCGACCTCGCACCGGGCGCCGGACTGCTGGGCCACGCCCGGGCGTACCTGGACTGGCTGTCCCGGGTACTGGACCGCCACCCCGGGCTGGTGATCGAGAACTGCGCCTCGGGCGGCATGCGCATGGACGGCGCCACCCTGGCCGTCGCCCAGCTCCAGTCCACCAGCGACCAGCAGGACCCCCTGCGCTACCCGGCCGTCGCCGCCGCCGCGCCGACCGCGGTCCCGCCCGAGCAGGGCGCCGTCTGGGCCCACCCGCAGCCCGAGTACGACGACGACCTGATCGCCTTCACACTGGGCGGCGCCCTGCTCGGCCGCGTCCACCTGTCGGGCCGTCTGGACCGGATGTCGGAACGTCAGCTCGCACTGGTCCGAGACGCGGTGAGCACGTACAAGGCGATCCGCGGCGATCTGGCCCACGCCGTGCCCTTCTGGCCGCTCGGTCTGCCGGGGTGGACGGACCCCTGGCCGGTCTGGGACGGGGAGGCGCTACGGGTGTCACTGCCGCGCACACCCGCCGTGCTGCTGGTGCGCCTCACCGCGAAGCCGTAGCGGCGCTGTTGCCGCGCCGTAGCGGAGCCGTAGCGGAGCCGGCGCCGGGCTCCGGCCGCTCCGCCACGGCGGACCGACGGCCGTCGCCCGCTCAGGCCCAGGCCGTCACCGGCACGAACGAGCTGTCCTGCCGGAACAGGTCCGTGCCGTCCGCCTGTTCCACCCGCAGCTGGTAGTCGTAGTGGCGCAGGTAGTGGCCGGGGTAGTTGTACGACTCGAAGCGCACGGAGCCGCTCGCGGTGCCCGTGCGGGCGACGAACGTGGCGTCCCGGGCGAAGGTCGTCGTGCCGTCGTGGGCGTCGAAGCGGGCACGGAAGGCGTAGTGGCGCAGGTAGTTGCCGGCCGCGTCGCGGAAGGAGCAGCCGTTCGCGTCGGCCAGGCCGGGCACGACGGTGAAGGTGGCGTTCTGCTTCTCGGCGGCCGTGCTGGAGGCGCTCACCACCGGCAGGTTGAGCAGTGCGGACTGCGCCTGCCAGTAGCGGGTGGTGTAGTTGGCCGACCGGAAGGAGCGGGCGACGTTCTTCGTGACGCTCACCCCGCCGGACACCGTCTCCTTGAGGACGGTGAAGTGGCGTGCGGTGCCCGAGACGGCCGGCAGGGCCTCGGGGGTGCTCCAGGTGGCGAAGGTGTCGTAGCTGTCGCTGTAGTAGTAGGTGCCGTCGCCGTAGCCGTCGAAGAAGATCCGCCAGGCGCCGTTGTCGAGCTGGACGAGCGCGGGGCCCTCGCGGTAGCTGCCCCAGCCCGCCCAGTCGCCGGTGCGGGAGATGGTGTAGGGGCCGGTGAGGCCGGTGGCGGTGGCGTACTCGATGTACTTGGTCGTCTCGTTCTTGGTGAAGGCGTGGTACGTCGAGCCGAGCCGCACGACGTAGGTGTCGATGTGGTTCTCGCCGATGCCGGCCAGCGCGACCGGCGCGCTCCACGCGGTGAGGGTGGAGTCGGTGGCCCTCAGCCGGTACGGGGTGAAGATCCACTCGTCGTCGGTGGTCGAGCAGGACACGATGACGTTGACGCTGCCGTCGCCGTCGACGAACCACTCCGGCGCCCAGGCACGGGAGAGGCCGGCGATCGGCACGGTGTGGTCGTACAGGAACGTCCAGGTGACCCGGTCGGTGCTGCGGGCGAAGCCGATGGTGGTGCTGACGTCCTGCCAGGTGTGGGTGGTGTAGGTGAGGTAGTAGGCACCGTCGGTGTGCTTGAGGACGCTGGCGTCCCGGATGCGGTTGGCCGGCGGGGTGTAGGCGGAGGACTTGACCAGCCGGAAGTCGGTGGCGTCGTCGGACTGGTAGACGTTCACGGTGCCGTCGTCGCTGTCGAGGAACGGCACGATGGTGTAGCGGGTGGCCGAGCCGCCGGGCGGGGCCGCGGCGAGGGCGGTGCCGAGCAGGCCGGGCGTCTCGCCCAGGACGAGCGCGGTGGCGGGCAGGACGGCCATCGCGCGCAGCAGGGTACGGCGGGACGGGGCGGGCGGAGGCGTGGTCATGGGCGGCTCTCCCAACGGCTCGTGAGTTCGACAGGCCGAACCGAGTTCGGAAAATCGGTCAGAAGGTAGGGGCGAGCACCCCACCCGTCAATGCCTTGCGCAGGAACACGCGGGCGCCCCACGGCAGGAAGGCGCGGGCGTCCCACGAAAGACCCGTCCCGCCACCGTCCGACGACCACCCCGCCACCGGCCCGGCACCACTCGCGGACACCCCGCCACCCGAACCGGCACCACTCGCGGACACCCCGCCACCCGAACCGGCACCACTCGCGGACACCCCGCCACCCGAACCGGCCACTCCCCACGGGCAGCCCGCCACCGGACCCGCCACCGGACCCGCCACCGCCCGAGGGTCGTTCCGTAGGCCCCCGCCAGACGTTACCGTTCGGTAGACGACGTGCTCACGGAGGTGTCCCGCATGACGCTCGACCGTTCCGCCGGCCTCAAGGACACCGCCCGTGCGCTGGCCGACGGGGAGGTGTCCTCCCGTGACCTGGTCGAACAGGCCCTGGCGCGGATCGAGGCGACCCAGGACGTCCTCAACGCCTTCCGCGTCGTACGGACCGAGGCCGCGCTCGCCGAGGCCGACGCGGCGGACCGGGAGCTGGCCGCCGGAGCGCGCAGGCCGCTGCTGGGCGTGCCGGTCGCCGTCAAGGACGACATGGACGTCGCGGGCGAGCCGACCTCCTTCGGCTGCCGGGGCACCCACCCGGTGGCCGCCGAGGACGGCGAGGCCGTCCGCAGGCTGCGCGCGGCCGGCGCCGTGATCGTCGGCAAGACCAACACCTGCGAACTCGGCCAGTGGCCGTTCACCGAGGGCCCGGCCTTCGGCGCGACCCGCAACCCCTGGAGCACGGACCACACCCCCGGCGGCTCCTCCGGCGGCTCGGCGGCCGCGGTCGCGGCGGGTCTGGTGCCGGCGGCGCTCGGCTCCGACGGTGCCGGTTCGGTGCGCATCCCGGCCTCCTGGACCCACCTCATCGGCGTCAAGCCGCAGCGCGGCCGCATCTCGACCTGGCCGCGCGGCGAGTCCTTCCAGGGCATCACCGTCAACGGCACGCTCGCCCGCACGGTGGCCGACGCGGCCCTGCTGCTGGACGCGGCGAGCGGCAACCACGCGCTGGATCCCCACCGGCCGCCCGCCGTCGACGCCTCGGCCGCCGTCGGCCGCGACCCCGGCCGGCTGCGGATCGCGCTCGCCCTGAAGCCCCCGTTCACCGCCGTCCGCGCCCGGCTGCGGCCCGAGGTGCGCGCCCGGGTCGTCGAGCTCGCCGACCGGCTGGCCGGTCTCGGGCACACCGTCGAGGAGGCCGGCCCGCCGTACGGGCGGATCGGGCTGACGTTCGTGCCCCGGGCGACCGCCGGTATCGCCGAGTGGGTCGCCGAGGCGCCCTTCCCCGCGCTGCTCGACCGGCGCACCCACGGCGCCGCCCGGCTGGGCCGGCTCCTGGGCGGGGCCCCGCTGCGGGCGGCCCGGCGCGCGGAGGCGGCCCTGCACCGCCGTATCGGCGCGTTCTTCGGGACGTACGACGTGGTCCTCGCGCCGACCACGGCCGCTCCCCCGCCCCGGATCGGGGCCATGCTGGACCTCGGCGGGCTCGCCACCGACCGGGCGATGATCGCCGCGTGCCCGTACGCCTGGCCGTGGAACGTCCTCGGGTGGCCCGGTGTGAACGTGCCCGCGGGGTTCGCGCCCGGCGGCCTGCCGGTGGGGGCGCAGTTGCTGGGCCCGGCGCACAGCGAGCCGCTGCTGCTGTCCCTCGCCGCGCAGTTGGAGGCGGAGCTGCGCTGGCACGAGCTGTGGCCGCCGCAGCCGGAGCCGGAGCGGGTGACGACGGCCGGATGAGCACGGGCGGCGTGCGTCTCACCGGCCGTGACGCCCCCTCACCGGCCGGGTCCGTCACCGCAAGCCGGGGATCGAGATCCCACCTGGTCACGGACCGGAACGGACCGCCGCTTAAGGTGCCACCGTGACCGCGTCTACCGAAGAGAACGTCCCGGGCCGCTTCGGCCCCTCCGCGACCGTCGAGGCCGACCCCCGTGAGATCGGCCGGGTGCGCACGGAGTACTCCCCCGCGCACGACGGGGACCCCGATCCCGGTGAGATCGTCTGGACCTGGGTGCCCTTCGAGGAGAACGACGGGCGGGGCAAGGACCGCCCGGTGCTCGTCGTCGCCCGGGAGGCGGCCGGGACCTTCCTGGCCGTCCAGCTGTCCAGCAAGCGGCACGACGGCAGCCGCGACTGGGTGCCGATCGGCAGCGGGCCCTGGGACCGGTCCGGACGGGACTCCTGGGTGGACGTCGACCGGGTGCTGCGGCTGCACGAGGACGGTATGCGCCGGGAGGCCTGCGCCCTGGACCGGATGCGGTTCAACCTGGTCCGGCACCGGCTGCACGAACGCTACGGCTGGACCTGAAAGGCCCCCGCGAAGGCACCGCGCACGGCGGCGTCCGGAGTCCGGTCCAGCACGCCGAACACCACGTGTGCGAACGTCCGGGCGAACCGCCCGCCGGGCCCCAGCAGCGCCCGGAACGCCCCCGCCACCTGCGCGGGGTCGTTGCGGAACACCCCGCAGCCCCAGGCGCCCAGCACCAGCCGCCGGTAGCCGTGCGCGGCGGCCGCCTCCAGCACGCGCTCGGCGCGCACGGCAAGGGCGCGCGGCAGCTCGGCGGCGCGCTCCGGCGCCGTCCGCAGCACCACCCCGGCGTTCGGCGCGGCCGCCGTCAGGAAGCCGGCGGCGAACGGCTCGCCGAGCAACCGGCCGCGGTCGTCGCGGAAGACGGGAACGGCCGGCGCGTGGATCACCCGGTCGGAGTAGAACGGGTCCCGGTGGGCGCGGTGGTGGTCGTAGAACGCGCGGGCCTCGACCAGGCAGGTGTACAGCGCGGAGGCCCGGCACAGGGCCTCCTCCTGCGCCTGGGCGCCGTTGAGGTAGCCGCCGCCGGGGTTCCGGGCGGAGGCGAAGTTCAGCACCGCGACCGGGCCGTCCGGCGCGAGCCGGCGGGCCGCCTCGGTGCTGCTCTCGCCGGTGACCTCGACGAACGGGTCCACGCCTGGGACGCCGGGCACCGGGACCGGGTCCGGTCCCAGCATCCGCGTCCCGGCGCGGGCCGCGGCGATCGCCGCCGCCAGGGACACCTCGCGCCCGTCCGGCGCGCGGTACCCGCCCGCCGCGACGATCCGCTCGTTCTCGCGGGCGACACCGCGCAGGCGCGCGCTCACGGCGCCACCCCCGTGGGCGCCGTGAGCCCGCGCCGTGCGGCCTCCCCCGTGCCGTGCGTCGCGCCCGTCGTCCGCGGGTGCGACTCCCCCGTCGTGCTCATGAACGCATCGTGAGCGATGCTGGTCGTGCGGCGCAACAGAGTTTCCCCGCTGCGCCTGCGGCGCGGAATCGGCGCTTCCCGGTCCCGAACGTGCCGTTGTGCACCCTTGTGTGAATCCGGCAGAGAGGCTTGGGTGGGACGAACGATGCCGGTCCGGCCCCACCGACGCCGGACCGGTGACATGGTGGAATCTCAGGAGGATCCCGACATGTCCGACACATCAAGCGATCCGTCCGCGGGTGGCTGTACGGACCCCCGTACCGCCCTCACCGAAGCCGAGGTGGAGGCCCTGGTCAGGGGCATCTGCTTCAAGACCGGCCCGCCGCGCACCGTGGGGGCCGAACTGGAGTGGCTCGTCCACGAGCTGCGCGCGCCGCAGCTCCCCGTGACACCCGAACGACTCGAGGCGGCCTACGCCGCCCTGAACAACGTCCCCCTGAGGTCGGCCCTCACGGTCGAACCCGGTGGCCAGCTGGAGCTCAGCTCGCCGCCCGCCGCCTCCCTGATGGAGTGCGTCGACACCCTCTCCGCCGACCTGGACGCCGTCCGCGCGGTCCTGCGCGAGGCGGGGCTCGGCCTCTCCGGGCTCGGAACCGACCCCTGGCACCCGCCCCGCCGGTTCCTGCGCGAACCCCGCTACGACGCCATGGAGGCGTACCTCGACCGGACCGGTCCGGCCGGGCGGGCCATGATGTGCACCTCGGCCTCCGTGCAGGTCTGCCTGGACGCCGGGTACGAGGAGCCCGGCCCGCTGGGGCTCGGGCGGCGCTGGTGGCTGGCGCACACCCTGGGCGCGGTCCTCGTCGCCGCCTTCGCCAACTCCCCGGCGCTCCGGGGCACCCCGACCGGCTGGCACTCCACCCGGCAGCTGCTGTGGACGGAGATCGGCGCCGGCCGCGCGGGCGCCCCCGCCCCGGACACCGAGCCGCGCGGGGCCTGGGCCCGGCACGTCCTGGACGCGCCGGTGATGTGCGTACGGCGCGAGGACGGGCCGTGGGAGGTGCCCGACGGGATGACGTTCCGGGAGTGGACCCGGACCGGGTCGCCCACCCGGGCGGACCTCGACTACCACGTCTCCACGCTGTTCCCGCCGGTCAGACCGCGCGGCCACCTGGAGCTGCGCATGATCGACGCGCAGCCCGGCGACCACGGCTGGATCGTGCCGGTCGCCGTGACGACGGCGCTGTTCGACGACCCCCAGGCCGCCGAGAGCGCCTACCGCACGGTCAAGCCGCTGGCGGAACGGACGCTGTCCCGGCCCGCCCCGGACAATCCGCTGTGGCGCGACGCGGCCCGCTCCGGGCTGACCGACCCCGAGCTGCACGAGGCGGCCCTGGCCTGCTTCGCGGCGGCCCTGGAGGCCCTGCCCCGGATCGGCGCGACCACCGCCGTCACGGAGGCCGTCACCGTCTTCCGCGACCGCTACGTCCTGCCGGGCCGCTGCCCCGCCGACGACCTGATGGACCGCCTGCGCGGCACCGACCTCGCCGCGTCCGGGCTCCGCCCGGCCGGGGGAGCCCCCACCGCGCACGGGAAGGACAACCGCTCATGACCGACACCGCCCTGGACGGGACCGGCCACGATCCCGTCCACGACGCCGACGCGCTCCGCGACCGGGCGCTCGCCTCACTCACCGCGGCCCGTGCCCGCACCACGCTCCTGACCAGTTGCGTCGAGGACCCCGACCTCACCGCCCAGCACTCCCCGCTGATGTCCCCGCTGGTGTGGGACCTCGCGCACATCGGCAACCAGGAGGAGATGTGGCTCCTGCGCGCGGTGGCCGGCCGCGAGGCGATGCGCCCCGAGATCGACGGCCTGTACGACGCGTTCGAGCACCCGCGTGCCGAACGGCCCTCGCTCCCGCTGCTGCCGCCCGAGGAGGCCCGCCGGTACGCGGCGGAGGTACGGGGGCGGGCCCTGGACGTCCTGGAGTCGGCCGACTTCCACGGCACCCGGCTGACGGAGGCCGGGTTCGCCTTCGGCATGATCGCCCAGCACGAACAGCAGCACGACGAGACCATGCTGATCACCCATCAGCTGCGCAGGGGTCCGCAGGCCCTCACCGCCCCCGACCCGGACCCGGTCCCGCTGTTCACCGGCCCGTCCGAAGTCCTCGTCCCCGGCGGCCCGTTCACCATGGGCACGTCCGAGGAGCCCTGGGCGCTGGACAACGAGCGCCCGGCCCACGCCCGTGAGGTCGCGCCCTTCTTCATCGACACCGTCCCGGTGACGAACGCCGCCTACCAGGCGTTCATCGACGACGGCGGGTACGACGACGCACGCTGGTGGACCCGGGAGGGCTGGGCGCACGTGCGCCGGCACTCCCTGAGGGCCCCGCTGTTCTGGCGCCGTGACGGCAGGCAGTGGCTGCGCCGCCGCTTCGGCGTCACCGAGGCCGTACCGCCCGACGAGCCGGTGCTGCACGTGTGCTGGTACGAGGCCGACGCCTACGCCCGCTGGGCGGGGCGGCGGCTGCCCACCGAGGCCGAGTGGGAGAAGGCGGCCCGCCACGACCCGGCGACCGGCCGCTCGACGCGCTACCCGTGGGGCGACGCCGACCCCGCGCCCGAGCACGCCAACCTGGGCCAGCGGCACCTGCGTCCGGCCCCCGCCGGCAGCTACCCGGCCGGCGCGTCGCCGCTCGGGGTGCGGCAGCTGATCGGCGACGTGTGGGAGTGGACCGCGAGCGACTTCCTGCCCTACCCGGGCTTCCGGGCGTTCCCGTACAAGGAGTACTCGGAGGTGTTCTTCGGGTCCGACCACAAGGTGCTGCGCGGCGGTTCGTTCGCGGTGGACCCGGTGGCCTGCCGGGGCACCTTCCGCAACTGGGACCACCCGGTCCGGCGGCAGATATTCTCCGGCTTCCGCACCGCCCGGTCGGGGGGCGTCTGATGTGCCGTCACGTGGCGTGCGTGGGTCCCGTGGAGCCGCTGGGCCGGCTCCTCGTGGAGCCCCCGCACGCCCTGTACCGCCAGTCGTGGGCGCCCCGGCGGCAGCGCCACGGCACCGTCAACGCCGACGGGTTCGGGGTCGGCTGGTACGCCGAGGGCGATCCGGCGCCGGCCCGCTACCGCCGGGCCGGCCCCATCTGGGCGGACCTGTCCTTCGCCGACCTGGCCCGCGTCGTGCGCTCCGGCGCGCTGCTGGCCGCCGTCCGGGACGCGACGCTGGCCGGGGCGGACGCGGAGGCCGCGGCGGCGCCGTTCGCCGCGGGGCCGTGGCTGTTCAGCCACAACGGGGCGGTCCCGGGATGGCCCGGCTCCCTCACACCCCTGGCCCGGGGCCTGTCCGCGGCCGACGTGCTGTCGATGGAGGCGCGCAACGACTCGGCGTTCGTGTGGGCGCTGGTCCTCGCCCGGCTGCGCGCCGGGGACACCGAGGGGCAGGCGCTCGCGGACACCGTGCAGGAGGTCGCCGCGGCGGCCCCCGGCTCCCGCCTCAACCTGCTGCTCACCAACGGCACGACGATCACCGCCACGGCCTGGGGCGACAGCCTCTGGTACCTGGCCGGGCCCGGCCGCGCGGTCGTGGCCTCCGAGCCCCACGACGACGACCCCCGCTGGCAGGAGGTCCCCGACCGCACCCTGCTCACCGCGAGCCGCACCGAGGTCCTCCTCACCCCGCTCAAGGACCCGGACACGGACGCGGCACCCTCCCCCACCCCCGGCTCCGCTCGACCGGGGGGACCCCCATCACCGGAGGAGACCTGCCCGTGAGCCCGTTCCAGATCACCCGCACCCTCCCCGAGGACGCCACCGACGCCGCGCTGCGCGCCGACGTCCGCGACGGCCTCACCGCCACCCCGAAGACCCTGCCGCCGAAGTGGTTCTACGACGCGCGCGGCAGCGAACTGTTCGAGCGGATCACCGAGTTGCCCGAGTACTACCCGACGCGGGCCGAGCGCGAGATCCTCGTCGACCGCTCGGCCGAGATCGCCGCGGCGGCCGGCGCCCGCACCCTCGTCGAACTGGGCTCGGGCTCCTCGGAGAAGACCCGCCATCTGATCGCCGCGCTGGACGGCCTGCACACGTACGTGCCCGTCGACGTCAGCGAGAGCGCCCTCGGGCAGGCCGGACACGCCCTGATCGCCGAGCGGCCCGGCCTCGGCGTGCACGCGCTCATCGCCGACTTCACCGCCCCGCTGACGCTGCCCGCCACACCGGGCCCGCGTCTGCTGGCGTTCCTCGGCGGCACCATCGGCAACCTGCCGCCCGGCGAACGGGAGACCTTCCTCGCCTCGGTCCGCGCCCTGCTGGCGCCGGGGGACGCGCTGCTGCTCGGCACCGACCTGGTGAAGGACGAGCGGGTGCTGGTGCGCGCCTACGACGACGCGGCCGGGGTGACGGCCGCGTTCAACAAGAACGTCCTGGCCGTGGTCAACCGCGAACTGGGCGCCGACTTCGACCCCGACGCCTTCGACCACGTCGCCCTCTGGGACGCCGGGAACGAGTGGATCGAGATGCGGCTGCGGGCCCGTACCGCGCAGACCGTCAAGATTCCCGCGCTCGACCTCGCCGTCGACTTCGCGGCGGGCGAGGAACTGCGCACCGAGGTGTCGGCCAAGTTCCGGAAGGAGGGAGTGCGGGCCGAACTGCTGGCCGCGGGGCTGGAGCTGACCCACTGGTGGACGGACGGCGCGGGGCGCTTCGCGCTGTCGCTCAGCGTGGTGCGCTGAAGGTGCCGTGAAGGTGCTCCGCCCGGCCGGGCGGCGCCGGACGCGTACGCTCCGGTGTCCGCCCGGCTCCAGGACGAGCCGTCGGGGCGGTCCCGCCGGCCGGGGGTGAGCGCCGCCGTCACCGTGGTCCGGAGGGCGCCCGCGAGCTGGAGCGGGGCACCGCGGCCCGGTGGTCAGGCCGCCGGAACGGCCAGCACGTCGTGCCGTTCCCCGCCCAGCACCACCTTGAGGGCGCCGGTCTCGGCGGCACGGGCGAAGACGTCGTAGGCCTCCTCCATCCGGTCCAGCGGGAAGGTGTGGGTGACCAGCTCCGACGTGGGCAGCCGGCCGGAGGCCGCCATCCGCAGCAGGGTGGGCGTCGAGAACGTGTCGACGAGCCCGGTCGTGATCGTCACGTTCTTGGTCCACAGGTCTTCGAGGTGCAGGGTGGCGGGCCTGCCGTGGACGCCCACATTGGCCACCCGGCCCCCGGGCCGCACCATGCGCGTGCACGTCTCGAAGCTCTCCGGCAGTCCCACCGCCTCGACGACCACGTCGGCGCCCAGACCGCCGGTGAGGTCGTCGACGAGCTGCTCCGGGTCGTCGCGGACGGCCACGACGGCGTCGGCACCGAGGCGCCTGGCGGCGTCGAGCCGGGAGTCGGCGAGGTCCACGGCGATGATCCGTTCCGGTGTGTACAGCCGTGCGGTGCGGATCGCGGCGAGTCCGATCGGTCCGGCCCCGACGACGGCGACGGTGTCCCCGGGCCGGACGCCCCCGTTCAGCACACCCACCTCGTAGGCGGTCGGGAAGATGTCGGCGAACAGCACGGCGTCCTCTGCCCGCAGCCCGCCGGGCAGCGGATGCACGGACAGGTCGGCGTACGGTACGCGCACGTACTCGGCCTGTGTGCCGTCGATCCGGTGGCCCAGGATCCAGCCCCCGCCGCCCCGGCACTGGCCGTACGTCCCCTCCCGGCAGAAGCGGCAGCGGCCGCAGGCGGTGATGCAGGAGACCAGCACCCGGTCCCCGGGCCGTACGGTGCGCACGTCGCCGCCGGTCTCGACGATCTCCCCGACCGCTTCATGGCCCAGCACGGTCCCCGGGCGCAGCTCCGGCACGTCGCCCTTGAGGATGTGCAGGTCCGTGCCGCAGATGGTGACGGCGTCGACCCGCACCACGGCGTCGGTGGGTTCGTTGATGTCGGGGTCCGGGATCTCCTCCCAGGCGGACTGTCCCGTGCCGTGGAAAACGAATCCCTTCATGACCGTTCCTCCTTCGGACTCCGGCTCGCCGGAAATGCCCCCTGTAGCCAGCTTCGGTCACCGTGACCCGCATCCGCACACGGGCGCCGGCCGGGAAGCGGCAGCCGGCGCGTCCGTCCGGCTCCACGGCGTCGGTCCGGCCGGGCAGCCGCACGCCCCCGTGCCGTGGTAGCGCGGCGAGCATCCGTACGCCGACAGCCGGTGGAACCCGAGGGGGCCGAAGGGCCCCTGGCAGGGACCGGACGGCCCGTCGTGTCGCGCGCCGTGGCGGAACAGGCTGGTATCAGGGACCGAACAGCCGTCCGAGGGCGCACGGCGGACCCGCCGGCCGCCGGCCGCGGCGCGAGCAGCAGAAGGAGACGGAACCGTGACCACCACCCTGTCCACGGCCCTGCCGGCCGAGCACCGCGAACGGCTGATGCGCGTCGCCCGCGAGGTCTCCTTCGCGTCCGGGGAGCGTCTGTTCGAGGAAGGCCGGCGGGCCGACCGGTTCTGGATCGTCCGGACCGGAACCGTCGTCCTCGACCTGCACGTGCCCGGCCGCCGCGCCGTCACCGTCGAGTCGCTGGGCCACGGCGAACCGGTCGGCTGGTCCTGGCACTTCCCGCCGTACCGGTGGCAGCTGGGGGCCGAGGCGCTCAGCCCGGTGCGGGCCTGGGAGTTCGACGCGGAGGCCGTACGGGCCATGTGCGCGCAGGACCCCGGCCTCGGCCGGGCGATCGCGGCCTGGGTGGGCCAGGTCGTGGCCCACCGGCTGCACGCCTCCCGCATCCGCCTGCTGGACCTGTACGCGCCGTACGGCAGCGGGAGCCCGGTGTGAGCGGCCCTCGGTCCCCCGCCCGCCGCCGCGGCTCCCCGCCCCCTTGGAACCCGTCCGGGTGGAGGTCGGTGACGGCGTCGTCCCCCTCAGCGGCCACCTGCGGGACACACCGCCCCGGTGCCCGCCGCCGCACGCCTGGCGCTGCGCGCCGTCGAGGGGCTCGCCGACGTCGAGACGGACCTGTCTGTCCGGCGGGATGCGGGCGAGGGGGCGCCGGGTGAGCCCACCGCGTGTCCACGGCACGCCGAGGCCGAAAGCGCTCAGTCGTCGTCGGCCGGGGTGATGCGGCGTCCCGACAAGCGGTCGATGTCCAGTACCACCCACAGCGTGCGCGGGCCTCCCGCCCAGGGCTCGGTGTGCGCCCGCTGGTCGAGCCGGCGTACCGCGTCGGGGTCGGTGACGGCCCGGGCCCGGCCCACGGCCAGGACGCTCCAGCCCTGGCTCATGGCGTCGTCGACGCGGTCGACCTCGAAGGCCACCTCGTGACCGACCGCCGCGGCGGGGACGGCGCCGGGCGCGGTGCGGAAGGCGATGGCCTCGTCGACCACCTCGTAGTTGACGGGCACCACGGCGGGACCGTCCGGTGCGGTCAGCGAGACCCGGCCCACGCCGTGCGTCGAGAGCAGGGCCCGGCACTCCCCCTCGTCGAGGTCCCGCAGGCGGGGGTGGCGCAGTGCCCTGCCCTGTCCGGGTGGCCGGTCCCGGCCGCCGCCCTTGAGTTCGAAGAGCGTGGTGCCCAGTGCGTCGGCCAGCCGCAGGAGGGTCCCGAGGCTCGGGTCGGACGCCTGTGTCTCGAGGTAGTCGAGGTACCGCGGTGAGATGTGGGCGCGGCGGGCGGTCTCCGCCAGGTCCAGGCCCCGCCGTCGCCGCGCGGCGGCCACCCGCCGGCCGATGTCACCGGGCTGATCGGCGACGGTCCCGGCGGTGGCGTCCGCCGGCTCCGGTCCGCGTCCGCCCGCCGCCGGCTCCTCCCGGCCGCCGCCGGGGTGGACATGGGCGTCCGGTCCGGGGAAGACCAGCGTGATGTCGCCGGTGTCCGACCAGCGCACGTCGTACGGCGGTGTCCCGTCGTCGTGGTGGAGGCCGACGATCTCCCCGTCGCGCCGGACGGCACCGGTGGCCGGGCTCTCGACGATCAGCCGGTCGCCGAGGTGGGCGTGCATGGCCATGCCCTCTCCTTCCGTCGACGTCCTCCTCCAGCATCACCCGGGAACGGTGGCCGCACCAGGAGAGGGCCGGGGTCCGTCCCGGCGCGGGGCCGCGCGGCGGGCCCGGTCGCCGCGGCGGGCAGGGCCGATCGGCCCTGGTGCGCGGGGCCCGTCCGGTGTGTGCTCGGAGCATGTCCGAGCACCACGACGGGTCCGCGCACCACCACACGGAACGTGTCGTCGGCGGCACGACCGTGGTGGAGCTGCGCGGCGAGATCGATCTCCTCACGGCGTCGCCGCTCTCGGCACGCCTCGACGCCCTGACCTCGCGCCCGCGCCCCGATCTGGTGGTGGACCTGCGTCCGGTGTCCTTCATCGACTGCAGCGGGCTGAACGTGCTGTGCCGGGCGAGGAACCGGATCCTGGCCGGACACGGCCGCCTGCGCCTGGTCGTCGACAGCGACGGCCTGTTGCGCGTTCTGCGGCTGGCGCGCCTGGCCGACGTCTTCGAGATCCTCAGCCACCTGCCCGGGCCCCTCGTCCGCGCCCCGGAGACGGGTGGCGCGCCCGCCTCGACGGACTGACCGGGCTGCCGTGGCCGGCGTCCCGGCCCCGGCAGGCCCCCGGCCCCGGCAGGCCCCCGGTGCCGGCAGGCCCCCGGTGCCGGCAGGTCCCCGGTGCCTGTCAGCCGGACGGGACCGGACTGGGCACGGGCGTCTGGCCGGGGGGCGGGGCCACACCCGCCGGCGGTTGCGGACTCGCAGGGGGGTCCGGGGCGGCGGGCGGGGCCGGCGCGGGCGCGCGGTCGTCACCGGATCCGTCCAGGCAGTCGACGAGGCTGACGAAACCGGCGCGTCCGGTGCCCTCGGTGACCACGAAGTCGCTCGCCGCGTGACTGCGCAGCAGGCACATGTCGTAGCGGGCGACGGCCGGGATGTCGTCCGGGGCGGCCTCGGTCCGGTACGCGTGGCGGCCCACCAGCTGGCAGGAGTCGTAGCGGATCAGCGGCCCTCGCGGGCCCACCGTGTAGCGGTGCGGGATCACGTCGGCGGAGAAGTCCTTGAAGGCCAGTCCGGTGTCGTCGCAGTCGCTGAAGTGGACCGTTCCGCTCTTCCACACGCAGTCGATGACCCGCACGTCCGGGTTGCGCACCTCGAACCGGATGTCCTGGGCGTGGAACCGCTGCACCGAGTCGTGGTGCTGGGCGACGGGGAAGCGGAAGAAGGTGCTGGTGGTGCCGTACTCCTCGGTCGGCCGGGGCCGTGTGCCGGTGATGATGTACGAGCCGCCCCGGCAGGTGATGGAGCCGCCGTAGGGGAACTCCAGGAAGTTGCCCCACTCGTACTCGACCTTCATGTCGGTGAACCAGTAGTTGAGGAACTGGTCCTGGTCGTTGGGGTCGGCCTGCCGGCGCCGGGACAGGCCCGAGTACAGGAACGCCTTGCGGTAGCTGCCGCCGACGCGGCACGCCTCCCAGCGCATCTCCGAGTTGGTGTCCGTGCCGTCCAGGGCGAGCCCGAACTCCCACTCCCCCATCCACTCGCACTCCGAGAACCGGTAGTCCTGCGCCTGGCCGGTGGAGTACGAGCCGAAGAAGGAGGCGCCCGGCGTGGCCGAGCGGAACTGCATGCGCTCGAAGGACAGGTTCGACCAGATGTCCTCGTTGCGGCACAGGAAGGAGCCCGGGCCGCGGGCCGGGCGGAAGACGAGGGTGGTCATGCGTTTGCCCGCCCCGCTGAAGCGCAGGCCGTTGGCCGCGCGCAGCGGGGCGACGCCGTTGAGCAGCGCGTGCGGACGGGTGATGAGGAACTCGCCGGCCGGGATCTCGATCACCGTGCGCCCGACGCCGCGGGTGACGCGGGAGGCCGCGAGCGCGTAGGCGATCTCGAACGCCGTGGTGTCGTCGGCCCGCCCGTTGCCCACGGCCCCGAGGTCGGCCACGTTGATCACGAGCGGCAGCCGGGCGGCGGAGCGGCCCCGCCCGGGGACCGCGGGGTCCGGGGGCACTTCGGGAACGCGTTCCGGTCCGACGGCCGCGGACGCGTTGTGCGCGGTCAGGGCCGTCGCGGTGAGCACCGACACCCCGCCACGCAGAAGTTGACGACGGCTGACACGAGACATCCCGGCTCCCCGTTCTGCCATAATTGCCTTCTTTCCAACCGTTTTCTTAATAAAGGAGGGGTATGACCGAGTTTGCCGAGACTCTCAGGCATCTGTCGGCGGCACAGAAGCCCGCGAAAGGGGTCTCGCTCTACACCCTGTTCGTCAACCGCCCGGCCGGCCGGTTCCTGGCCGCGGTGGCCTACCGGGTGGGGGCGACGCCCAATCAGCTGACCGTCCTGAGCGCCCTGTTCACCTTTCCGGCCCTGGCGGCGGTGGCGCTGCTGCCGCCCGGGCCGGGGATGGCGGTCTGCGTCGGCGCGGCCCTGGCCGTGGGGTTCGCGCTGGACTCGGCGGACGGTCAGCTGGCGCGTGGACAGCGCTCGGGCAGCCCGTCGGGCGAGTGGCTCGACCATGTCCTGGACTGCGTCAAGATCGTCACCCTCCATCTGGTGGTGCTGGTGTCGCTCTACCGGTTCTTCACCCTGCCGAGCCCGCTCCTGCTGCTCGCGCCGATGGTCTTCCAGCTCGCCGCCGTGGTGATCTTCTTCGCCGGGATCCTGACGGAGAAGCTGAAGGGGCGGACACCGGGGACGGCTCCGGCCGGGTCGGCCCCCGCGCTGCGGTCCGTGCTCCTCCTGCCCGTCGACTACGGCGTGACCTGCGTCGCCTTCCTATTCCTGGGGAGCCAGCAGGCCTTCCTCACGGTGTACGGAGCGCTGCTGCTGGCCCACGTTGTGTTCATGGGCGCCTTCCTCGTGAAGTGGTTCCGGGAGCTGCGCTGAGGGGATCTCCGGCGACCGGCGGGTGGAGAGCAGTTCCAGGGCGCCGCGCAGCAGGGTGCTGGAGGTGTGCATGGTGTACGGGAAGTACACGACCTCGACGCCCACCTGCGCGAAGCGCCGTTCGAACTCCTCCCACTTGGGGGTGCCCCGCCAGTCGTCGCCCTTGAAGATGACGTGGAAGCCGATCCGCTTCCACGTCTTCAGCTTGTCGACCTCCGACTCCACGGCGACCTCGTCGACGTAGCGCACACTGCGGACGATCTCCAGGCGCTCGGCCAGCGGGACGACCGGCACCCGGCCCTTGAGCTGCGCGGTCAGGTCGTCGGAGGTCACGCCGGCCACCAGCCGGTCGCAGTGCCGGCGCGCCTCGCGCAGGATGTTGAGGTGCCCGATGTGGAACAGGTCGTAGACACCGGGCGCGAATCCGATGCGTGTCACTGGGAGTCACCCGCTCCTTGGGTTCTGGCCGCCGCCTTCGACGGCACGGTCACGGTCACGGAGTTCGACTTGGCCGAGGTGTTCGTCCCGTCCGTCACCTCGAGGGTGTACCGGTGGCTGCCGCCGGCCACGGAGTCGGTGTGGGTCATCTGCGGCAGCTTCCAGTAGGTGGACTCCTGCGTCTTCGTCGCCACGGCCTTGCCGTCGCGGTAGACGCGGTACGTCAGGGAGGCGTCGTCCCGGTCCCAGGTGGCGCGCCAGGTGAGGGTGACGCTGCCGGGGTCGGTGTCCGACACCGCCAGGACGGGCACCTCCGGCGCACCGGTGTCCCGGCTCCCGAAGCGGGTCAGGCCCTGCTGCGGCACGTCGTTGACCCGGGTGAACTCACCGCCCGTCCACAGCACGCCCTGCGAGATCGCCAGCGCGCGGGGGCCCACGTGCTCCCCGATCCCGTCGTTGGTGTCGGGGAACCAGTGCAGGATCCTGCGGTCCTCGAGCGACTGGACCAGCAGGTGCTGCCGGTCGCCGCGCTCCGGGAACCCGCCGGGCGTCTCGTTGCAGTTGTGCGCGTGCGACGCGCTGTAGAGGAGTCCCTTGTACGGCAGGATGGCCTGGGTCGCCCCGAAACAGGTGTCCTTCCACACCATGCTGCCGTTGGTGAGACGGCCCGCGATCCGGCCGTCGAAGATGCCGGGACCGTGGCCCTCCGCGCCCACGTAGAAGCGGTCGTTGTAGCGCGCGATCGTCTTCACCGACGACTGGGGCGGGAACCATCCCGGGTAGGTGAGCACCGTCTTGCCGCTGCCGGGGTTCAGCGTGACCAGCGAGCGGGCCGCCCGCCCGTTGACCGACTCGAAGTCGCCGCCGACGAACAGCCTGCCGTGCGAGGTGGCGGCCGACAGGGCCCGCACCGACTGGTCGACGTCCGCCTGGAAGGGCTGCAGGGCGCCCTTGGTGGTGAGGGCGGCGACCCGGTTCCGGGACTGTCCGCCGATCCGGCTGAAGTCACCTCCCAGGTAGACGGTGTCGGCCGTGGTCTCGATGGCCCGGACGGTGGCGGACACCGACGGCCGGAAGTCCTTGCTCAGGGTGCAGCCGGCGGTGTCCAGGGCGACGGCGTTGGCCACCCGGGTCGAGCCGACGTGGTCGAAGGAGCCGCCCACGTAGAGCACCCGCCCGTCGGGGGAGGCCTTCAGGGCGCGCACGGTGTGGTTGTGGCCGGTGAACGTGGGCGCACAGGGCAGGAGGGCGCCGGTCTTGGCGTCGAAGGCGGCGAAGTTGCGGCGGGCGACCTGCCGTTGCCCGGGGGCGGCTCCCGGCGGACGGACGGTGTCGAAGGATCCTCCGACGTAGACGACCCCGTTCGCGGCGGCCAGCGACCAGACGATCCCGTCCGTCTGCCAGGTGGACAGCGGGTCGGCGGAGAAGGCGGGCGTGCCGTCGGCGGCCGCGGCGAAGGGGGCGTCGAGCAGGACGGTGGTGCAGCAGACGAGCGCTGTGGCAGCGACCCTGGCGACCGGCTTCGTACGGCGTTTTCTCAGGTGCAAGGGAAACCCCGGGTGGCAGTGGTGTGTGGGGGGTGACGCCGGCGGGGTGGGCCCGGGCGAGGGGGCCGGGTCCGGGCTCATGCGGCGCGGCGACGCAGCACTCCGCCCAGGTCGCTCACCCTGAGCGACGTCCGATACCGCCACAAAGTAGTACCAAATACACACGATCCCAAAGCCATTCCGACGGCGAGTCCTGACGGTGTGTCACCAGTCGCCCGGCGGACCGCGGCCAGGACCGTCACGACGGCGCACGAGACGGTGAGCGCCCTGGTGTAGCCCTCGCCCACGGTCGTGAAGCCCAGGCGCCACCGGACGAGCACGGCCGCCGCGAGGTTCTCCACGACGATGGCCGCGCCCCAGGACACCGCGGCGCCGAGCACTCCCCAGACCGGTACGGCGAGCACACCGATGACGAGCTGCACCGTGAACGCCGCCGCGGTGACGGCCAGGTGCCAGGAGCTCCGGCCGGCCATGAGCAGCACGGTCTGGGCGTTGCCGACGGCGATGTTGACCATGGCGGCGGCGCACAGCAGCACCAGGGCGAGGGCGCCGTCGGTGAACTCCGGTCCGAAGACGGCGAGGACGGTCGCGGGGAAGCAGGCGACGACACCGAACAGCGGCCAGGAGAACAGCACGGTCCAGCAGGTCGACACGCGGTGCAGGTCGTGTGCCTCGGCGGTCCGGCCGACGGCGAGCAGTCGGCTGAGCTCCGGCGCCACGGCGAGCCGCACGGCGAGCTGGACCAGGGTGCCCGCGGTGACGACGCGGCCGATGGCCGTGTACACCCCCGCCTCGGCGGCGGTGGCCAGCGCGGAGAGCAGGATGACGCCGACCCAGACGGCGCTGATGTCGAAGACGGAGGAGATGGCGCGGGGTGCGGCGAAGCCCCAGAAGGCCCGCCAGGCCACGGGCCCGTCCCCCGCCGGGTGCGGTGCGGGACGGCCGGCGCGGCAGCGGCGCAGGGAGAGCCAGGCCGCCGCGGAACCGGCCAGCGCGGGCAGCAGCCAGGCCGAGGCCAGGGAGAGCACTCCGGGCGCGTACCAGGCCACGGGGACGGCGATCAGCACCCGCAGCACCGGCTTGCCGATCTGCTCCACGCCCACGAACGGCACCACCGTGCCGTATCCCCGGGTGGCGCCGAGCAGGATCATGCCCACGGTGGCGGCGGGCAGGAAGAGCCCGAAGAGCCGGACCAGGGCGACGGCGTCCCCGGGCGGCAGATGGGGCAGCAGGGTGGTGGCCACCGCCGGGGAGAACACCAGCGGGACGGCGGCCGCGGTGGCGGCCACCGTGGCGGGCAGGACGGCCGTGCGCAGCAGCGCGTCCACCGAGCGGCCGCCGTCGACAGCGAGGTCGCGCGGCACGAAGCGCACGAGCCCGGTGTCGGCACCGAGCTTGCAGGCGTTGCTGAGGATGGTGAACAGGGCGACGCCGGTGAAGATGGCTCCCGCCCCCTGCGCTCCGACGGCCCGGGTGATCAGGCCGACGAGGAGGAACGAGAAGACGGCGTTCGCGACGGAACCCGCCATCCCCCACCAGCCGCCCCGCGCCGTGGCGGCCACCCCGCTGGGGGCGGCCGCCCCGGCGCGGGGGCGGGCGGTCGTCTCGGGGGCGGTCATCGGCGGGAGGCGCTCAGCGTGCCGTCCTGCACGGGGAGTTCCATGGACGCGGTGTCGGCGTGCGCCGCGTGACCGTACTTCGGGCGGCGGCGCAGGACCCGCAGGCGGCGGCCCGGGCGGCCGGTGTCGAGGACGGCCCCGAGGAGGCGTCCGCCGGAGCAGGCGATCAGCTCCTGCACCTGCCGGAGGTCCTCGCGCCGGGTGCGGTCGAGGTGGGCGACCACGAGGACGCCGTCGACCCGCTGGGCGACGGCCAGCGCGTCGGCCTGCGTGAGCAGCGGACCGGCGACGACGACGGTCGACGCGTCGTGGTCGGTGAGGACCGGCCGGTGCCGGCGGCCGCTGCCGGCGCTGGAGGAGAAGGCGAGGCGGCCGACGACGTCGGTGTCGACGAGGACGCTCCCGGCGGGCAGGAACGCCTCCTCCAGGGTGGGGGCCTGGTACGGCATCAGCGGCAGCCGCGTGGCGAGGTCGCTGGTGTCGGGGGTGGTGTCCACCAGCAGCACGTCGCTGCCGTCCTCGGCGAGGGCGGCGCCCAGGTTGGCGGCGACCTCCTCGGCGTCGGCGGTGGTGCGGGGGGCCACCACGAGCACGTGGCCGGAGCCGGCCGTGCGGTCGAGCTGCCGCATCCGGAACGCCAGGGCCCGGTAGGCCTCGGTGCGCGGGCTGCCGGTGCGGCCGACCGTCAGCAGCGCCTCGTCCCCCGCGTCGTCGGAGGGCAGGATGCCGAGCACCGGAGCGCGCAGGGCGGCCTGGACCTCCCCGACCGAGCGGACCCGGTTGTCCAGGGCGGAGCGCACCCAGGCCAGCACGATGCCGAGGAGCAGTCCGCACACCAGCCCGAGGGCGAGCAGGGTCCGCAGGCCGGGGCCCACCGGCAGGGTGGGGACCGAGGCCCGGCGGACGACGTCACCGCCGTCGGTGTCCCGGGTCTTGATGTCCAGGACGCGCTTTTGGAGGTTGTAGAGCTGGTTCTGCGCGGCGGGCTTGGCCGACGCCCGCTCCAGCTGGTCCTGCGCCAGCCGCTTGTTCAGCACGGCGATCTGCTGCTCCAGGGCGTGGGTGGCCCGCTGCACCGTGGCGTCGTTGCGGCTCTTGCGGTCGGCGAGGTACGCCTCGGCGAAGGCGTTGGCGCCCTGCGCCGCGCGCTGGGCGGCGCCGGAGGTGAACTCGAAGCGCAGCACCTGGGACTTCTGCGGGTTGGTGACCCGCACCCGGGCGCCGAACGCGGTGGTCTGGTCGGCGGGCCGGCCCAGGATGCGCACCGCGCGCTGGGCGACGGCGGCGCTGGCGGCGATCCGCTGCTCGGTGCTCATGCTGACCTGGTTGTCGGCGGAGACACCGACCGTGCCGAAGGGGTCGGTGGTGGAGCGTACGAGGACTTCGCTGGTCGCCGTGTAGGTGTGGGCGCGCTGCACGGAGAGGGCGAGTCCGCCGACCGCTCCCAGGCAGATGCCCAGGGCGATCAGGGCTCGGTGGCGCAGGATGCGGCGCAGTTGGTCGCGTAGCTGGTCCGGCTCGTCGTACCGGTCGTCGAATGGGGTGGGGCCGGTCACGGGTGCCCTCCTGTTCCGGGGATCGATGCGTGACGGATGGGTGTGGGCTGCGCGGCCGGTGAGGGGAACCGGGATGCCCGGGCGGTACGGGTGCTGATGAGCAGCGGGACGGCCATCAGGAGCGTCAGCGGGCCGGCGATGGCGAGCAGGCTGCCGCGCAGGAAGACCATCTGGTAGAAGGCGAAGGCCGGCACCAGGAGCGCCGCGAGGGTGCCCGGCCGGCCACGCAGCAGGTGGCGTACGTCGTCGGCGCGCCGTCCGACCGCGCCGAGCAGGCAGAACACGACGACCACCGCGAAGGGGCCGGCCCACAGGTAGCTCTCGATCCACAGGGGCGCGGACAGGTTGAGGAACTCGTAGCCCGCGTACCGGGCCAGGGCGATGCCGGTGTCCTCGGGTTTCTCCGGCCACATGGAGCGCGGCACCATGAACAGCGGGGGCCCGAGCGCGTCCTGGGGGGAGAACCCGTTCTCCCGCGCGTAGTCGATCCCGGTCTGCACCTGCTGGAAGGCGTCGTAGTCGCCGTTGGTGGTGAACTGGTCGGTGAGGGAGACGACGGTGACGTCCTCCCGGTCGCTGTAGCGGAAGTAGTCGCTGTAGGGGAAGACGACCAGGAGCGCGGCGATGAGCGCGGCCGCCGTGACCCGGAAGGCCCGGGGCCGGCACAGCCGGGGCACGGTGAACACCAGGGTCAGCAGGACCGTGCCGATCCAGAACCTGGGCTTGCTGATGGGGTTGTTGACGACCGCGTTCAGCACCAGGAACACCGGCAGCAGCAGCCAGCGCAGGCCGCGCAGCCAGCGGTCGCCGCGCACCACCCGCGGTACGTGCAGCAGGCCGAGCAGCGCCCAGAACGCGGGCACGGACAGCGACCAGCTGAGCAGCACCTGGAGGAAGGCGCCCTGGGTGTCGGCCGCCGCGCCGGCCTCGGTGATGGCCTGACGGCTGGTGAAGTACGCGCCGAGGCGGCCGGGTTGGCTGGAGATCAGCAGGACCGCGAAGGCCAGGGCCAGCCCGCAGAGCGCCAGCAGGCGCCACGGGGCGATCCGGCGCGAGAGCAGTCGTTCCAGGAAGCCGGGCGGGGCGGAGCCGGCGCGGGTCTGCCGGCGACGGGCGGCGAGGGCCGTGCCGGCGCTGTAGGCGAGGAGCCCGAGCTCCACGACGGCGACGGCCTCGAAGGCGTTGGCCTCGCGGGCCCGGTAGGGCCACGGGTAGGTGTCGGAGACGAGCATCGCCAGGGGCGCCAGGCCGAGCCAGATGTAGGCGAAGACCCAGAAGCCGAAGGCGACCAGCCGCACCGTGGGCGCGGTGAGCACACGGGCGAGCGCGCCACCGGTGTGCGCCACGACGACGCCCTGGAGCGCGAGCGCGACCGACAGCCGCACGCCGTCCGACTGGAGGATCAGCCCCGGCAGCAGGACGGTGAGCACCACGGCCCAGAGGGAGACCGCAGCCGCACTGCGGACGCGAACGTCCTGCATCCCGACCTCTCTGCCGAGCGAGTTTTCAGGCTGAAACATCACCGAAAGATATATAGCGCTCTTACCGCTCAAATCATCCAAGGCGCGCACAAATCATTCACTTCGGTGCAGCGGTCACCAAAGAGGAACATCGGGTGATGTTCTTTTTCGGCAGCGTGCCTTTTACCCCAAATCATGACAAGTCTGCATAGCTTGTCGCGCAGGTCTCCGCAGGAGCCCGGCGCCGGACGGCGCCGCAGGCGGCGGAGGACCGGCTGACCGCACATCACATCTCCGGAGCACTCAGGGAGTCGCGCTATGAGCAAGCAGGTCGACGTCGTCGTCGCCGGTGGCGGGGGATTCATCGGAGGGCATCTCGTGGGCGACCTCCTCGCCCAGGGGCTGACCGTCCGCTCCATCGACATCAAGCCCCGGAACGAGTGGTACCAGCTCCACCAGGACGCCGAGAACGTGGTCGCCGACCTGTCGCTCCTGGACCGTGCGCGCGCGGGCGTCCGGGACGCCCGGCAGGTGTACATGCTGGCCGCCGACATGGGCGGCATGGGCTTCATCGAGAACAACAAGGCCGCCTGCATGATGTCGGTGCTGACCAGCACCCACATGCTCCAGGCCGCCCACGAGGCCGGCGTGGAGCGCTACTTCTACTCCTCCTCCGCCTGCGTGTACGCCGCCGGCAAGCAGACCGACCCGAACCTCACCGCCCTCAGGGAGGAGGACGCCTACCCCGCGCAGCCGGAGGACGGCTACGGCTGGGAGAAGCTGTTCTCCGAGCGCATGTGCCGCCACTACGCCGAGGACTACGGGTTCGTCACCCGCGTCGCCCGGTACCACAACGTGTACGGCCCGCACGGCACCTGGACCGGCGGCCGGGAGAAGGCCCCGGCCGCGGTGTGCCGCAAGGTGGCCGAGGCGGTCGTCTCCGGCGACCACCGGATCGAGATCTGGGGCGACGGCCTGCAGAGCCGCTCCTTCATGTACATCGACGACTGCCTCCACGGCAGCCAGATGATCATGAACGGGGACAGCGGCGTCCCGGTCAACCTCGGCTCCTCGGAGCTGGTCACCATCAACCAGCTCGTCGACGTCGTCGAGCGGATCGCGGGCGTGCGCTGCGAGCGCAGCCACCGGCTCGACGCCCCGCAGGGCGTGCGCGGCCGCAACTCGGACAACACCCTGATCCGCGAGATCCACGGCTGGGAACCGGCCGTCTCCCTGCTCGACGGCCTGGAGCGGACCTACGCCTGGGTCTACGACCAGGTCAAGCGCTCCCAGCAGTGAGACCCGACCGAGAACGCCGCGCACCGGGACCCGGAGAGCCGATGAGGATCCTCGTCCACGACTACAGCGGCCACCCGTTCCAGGCGCAGCTGAGCCGGGAACTGGCGCGCCGCGGCCACGACGTCGTCCACTCGACGTGCACCGCCTACGTCTCCGGCAAGGGCAACCTCGCCGGAGGCGCCCCGGGCCTGCGCTTCGCCACCATCGGGAACGGCACCGCGCTCAGGAAGGAGGCCTACTTCCACCGGCTCCGCCAGGAGACCCTGCTGGGCCTGGAGCTGGCCCGGCAGGTACGGCGGGAGAAGCCCGACGTGGCGATGCTCTCCAACCTGCCCATCCCGGTGCTGGTGGTGGCGGCGGCCGTGCTGCGGCGGCTGCGCATCCCCTGGGTGCTGTGGCACCAGGACGTGACCGCCGTCGCGCTGGAGAGCTTCGCCGCCGCCGACGTGGCGAGGACGATGGGGCTCGCCGCCAAGGTCTTCGGGGCGGGCGAGAAGTGGTCGGCGCGCCGGGCCGCGGCCATCGTGGTGATCGCCGAGTCCTTCGTGCGGATCCACCGGCGGTGGGGCACCGCGGGCAAGGTCACCGTCATCCCCAACTGGGCGCCGCTGGACGAGATCGTCCCCGTCGACCGGGCCAACGCCTGGTCGGCCGAGCAGGGTCTGGACGGGGTGCGGACGGTGCTGTACTCCGGCACGCTGGGCCTGAAGCACCACCCGGTGCTGCTGGTGCAGCTGGCCGAGCGGCTGCGGGACCGGGGCACGCCGGTCCGGCTCGTCGTCGTCAACGACGGCCCGGCCGTGCCCGTGCTCCGGCAGGCCGCGGCCGCCCGCGGGGTGGACCTGACCCTGCTGCCCTTCCAGCCCTACGAGCGGCTGCCCGAGGTGCTGGGCACCGGCGACCTCCTCGTCGTCCTCCTGGCGGCGGACGCCGGCGAGTTCTCCGTACCGTCCAAGACACTGTCGTACCTGTGCGCGGGGCGCCCGGTGCTCGGTCTGATGCCCGCGGGCAATCTGGCCGCGCACCTGCTCCGCCAGGCGGGGTCCGCGGTCTTCCCGCCGGAGGAGTCCGCACTCGACGAGGCCTGCGCCTGGGTCCAGGAGGTGCTGTCCGACCCGGCGCGCGCCGAGTCGCTGGGCAAGGAGAGCCGCGCCCTGGCGGAGCGGGAGTTCTCCCTGGAGGACTGCGCCTCCCGCTTCGAGGACATCCTCCGCACGGTCGGCCGCGCCCCGGCGCGCTGACGCCCCGCCGTGCCGCCGGCCACCGCGGGCCAGCCGTTGCGACGGCGGGCCCGCGGTGGCCGGCGCCGGGCTTTTCCGGGTCGTCCCCGTCGGCGCCGGGCCGTGCGTGCCGTCCGTGCGGTGGGGGGTTACCGATGTCGTCCGGGTGCGGGACGGTCTTGGTAGACGTCCTCGAGCCGGTCCGCGACCGCGCGGATCGAGAAGACCTCGTCGATCGCGCGGCGGCCGGCCTCGGCCAGCCGCTCGCGCAGGTCCTCGTCGGCGAGGAGCAGGCACACCGCGTCGGCCAGGGCCTCCGGGCTGCCGTCGGTGACGAGCGCCGCGTCCCGGCGCGCCAGTTCGGCCGCGATGCCGCTGCTGTCCGTGCACACCACCGGCGTGCCCTCGGCCAGCGCTTCCAGGACGGTCATCGGGAACGGCTCCCGCACGCTCGGCAGGACGTAGACGGCGGCCCTGCGGTAGGCCTCCAGCGCCGCGGAGTGCTCCAGCGCGCCGCCGTAGGTGACCACGTCGGTCAGCCCGCGGTCCGCGACGAGCCGCCGCACCGCCGGCAGGGAGCCCTCGTCCGCGCCGTAGAGCGTGAAGCGCGCCTCGGCCATCTCCTTGTGGACCAGGGCGGCCATCTCGACGAAGGCCTCGGGGCGTTTGCGCGGGTGGAGGCGGGCCAGGAAGATCACCTCGTGGTCGTCGCGCCGCCGGGCACCCGTCTCGCCACCGCCCACGCGCAGCCCGTTGGGCAGGGACACCAGCGGTGGCCGGGCCGGGCCCAGTACCTCGGTCAGCGCCCGCCGCTCCCGCTCGGTGAGGACCAGGCAGCACCGCGCCCGGCGCAGCAGGGGCACGAAGAGGCGGTCGAAGACCCGGGCGACGGTCGCGGTGCGGGGCTCGACCATGCCGTGCGTCTGGGTGACGAAGAGGGTGCGCCGCAGCCGGGCGACGGCGAGCGCGGCGAGGGAGACGAGGTCGCGTCCCGCGTGCACGTGGACGGCGTCGGCGTGTCCCATGGCCCGCCACAGGTCCCGCAGCAGCAGCGGGTGCATCAGGCCGAGGCAGCCCTGGCCGGGCACGACGCGCCACGCCGGACGGGAGACGAACCGGACGGCGCCGATGCGCCCGGCGGCGGGTGTCCTGCCCCGCCACAGCGACACCAGCGTCACGTCGTGGCCGCGGGCGGCGCACTCCTCGAGCTGGGCGACGGCCACGCTCGTCGGTCCGCCGAACGCGCCGTCGTCACTGACGAGCGTGACCACATGGACCAGTCTCATGCCGTGGCTCCCTTCGCCTCAGGGGTGGACACGGCGGTCGCGCCGGACGCGCCGGACCCGGACGGGTCCGTTGCGGGCGTCCCGCCCGCCGTCAGGACCGCGCCCGGCGCGAGGTCCCGGTGGGCGACGGCCCCGGCGCCGACCACGGCGCCCCGGCCGACGGTGACGCCCCGCAGCACGACCGCGCGGGCGGCGACCCAGCTGCCCGGCTCCAGCCGGATGGGGCCGTTGTCGAACTCGAACGTGGCGGAACGGCGGCGGTGGCTGCCCGTGCAGAGCAGCGCGCTCTGCGAGACGCAGCAGTCGCTGCCGATCGTGACCGGTTCGAGGTTGAGGATCCAGGCGTCCTCGCCGATCCACACGTCGTCGCCGACGTCCAGCTTCCAGGGCCAGTGGACGCGCACCCCGCGCCGGATCAGCACCCGCCGTCCGACGCGGGCGCCGAACGCGCGCAGCAGGGCCGGCCGCCAGCGCGCCGGGAACCACCACTTGACGAACAGCAGGTGGCAGGCGGCGAACCAGGCGGCCTGGACCGGCAGCGGACGCCCCTTGTCGTATCCGGCGCCGGTGAAGCCGCGCAGCGACCACGCCACCGCGGACCGGTGGGCGCCGGCACCGGCGGGGCCGTCCGAGGGCGGGGCCGGCGCGCGCTGTGCGGCGGTGGGGTGTGCGGCTGAGGTCTGTGCCATGGCGGTGTCCCTTCCCGAGGGCCAAGACGTCCCCGTCGCCGCGATCCTTCACGTCGCCCGGGGCGGATCCGCCGCGTTCACCGCGTGTTGGCCGCAGACGTGCCCGGATGGCGGATGCGGTCCGGGAAGGGGACCGCATCCGTCCTCAGTAGGCGCCCTGTCCGTCCAGTACGACGCGCAGGGTGCGGGCCATGACGTTCATGTCGCCGGCCAGCGACCAGTTGTCGACGTAGCGCAGGTCGAGGGCGACCGTCTCGCGCCACGACAGGTCCGACCGGCCGCTCACCTGCCACAGGCCGGTCAGGCCCGGCTTGATGCTGAGCCGGCGCATCTCGACGCCGTTGTACTTGGCGACCTCCTCGGGCAGCGGGGGGCGCGGACCGACCAGGGACATGTGGCCGAACAGGATGTTGAACAGCTGGGGCAGCTCGTCCAGCGAGTAGCGGCGCAGGACGCGTCCCACCCGGGTGACCCTCGGGTCCTGGCGCATCTTGAACATGTGCCCGTCGTTCTCGTTCTGCGCCTCCAGCCCGCTCTTCATCCGGTCGGCGCCGACCACCATCGTGCGGAACTTCCACATGGGGAACGGCTCCCCGTTGCGGCCGACCCGGGTCTGGCGGTACAGGATCGGACCGGGCGAACCGAGCCGGACGGCGAGGGCGAGCAGGAACAGCAGCGGCGAGAACAGGGCGATCAGCGCCAGGGCGCCCAACCGGTCCACGAGCGACTTCGCCACGGTGTGCGCACCGCGTTGCAGCGGTGGCGCGATGTGCAGCAGCGTCAGGCCGGCCGCCGTGGTCAGCCGCACCCGACGGCGTGACACCTCGACGATGCCGGGCAGCACCATGAGGGAGCGGCCCTGGTCGTGCAGTGCCCAGGACAGCCGGCGCACCCGCTCGCCGGACAGGTACGGGCCGGGCGCCACGAACACCAGGTCGGCCGCGAGTTCGTCGGCCGCCCCGAGTACGGCCGTGGCGTCCTCCTCGGGCGCCTCGGGCGCCGCGCGGGGCAGCCGGACGCACTCCGGCACCCCGGAGCGGACCTCGCCGTCGCCCACCGGGCAGGCGCCGACGACCACGTACTCGTGGTCGGTGCGCTGGGCGAGCTGCTCGACCACGGCGTCGACGGTGGAGGCCTCGCCGACGACCAGCACGTGCCGCAGGGCGCGGGCGTCCCGGCGGGCGGCCAGCAGGTGACGGTGGATCAGCTTCTGGCTGACGCCCGTCAGGACCAGCGCGGGGATCAGCGCCGTGAACGCCTCGGCGGGGACGCTGTCCAGCCCGCAGACCACGCGCAGCGTCGCCAGGGCGCCGACCAGGACGAGCCAGTCCCGTATCACCGCCCTCAGGCCGCCTCCGTCGCCCCAGTTCTGGTGGGTGTACCGCTTGCTCACCACCCCGATGAGGGGCCACAGCAGGGCGGCGACGGCCGCGTAGCGCAGCGGGTGGGGTTCGTGGACCTCCACGAACGCCGCCGCGACCGGCAGGGCCGCGGCCAGGAGATCGACACCCACCGCGAAGGGGGCGTACCAACGGGCCCTCGTCTCCTCGCGGTGGATGGGGTGGCGCGCCACGGGGACCGGCGCCTGTCGGGACATCGCGTTTCTGAACCGCCGCATGGTCTCCTTCAAACCCCCAATCACGGATCGCGGGTACGGCTGTTGGAGCTTCGACGCAGACAGCCACACCCCCAGCAACATGATCCTTATATCATCAGATAGATAGGAATATCCCCTTTGACGCCTCGCGTTCTGTCGTGCCGTGGGGCACCGTGGAGTGACGCGGCGACGCGTGCACCGCGCGACGCGAGCACGGCCGCGGAGAGGAGCCCCGTATGTCGAACCACACCTACCGGGTCACGGAGATCGTCGGCACCTCGCCGGACGGCGTCGACCAGGCGATCCGCAACGGCATCACCCGGGCCTCGCAGACCCTGCGCAACCTCGACTGGTTCGAGGTCACCCAGGTGCGCGGCCAGATCGAGGACGGCGACATCGCCCACTGGCAGGTGGGCCTGAAGGTCGGCTTCCGTCTGGAGGAGTCGGGGTGACGGGCCTCGGGCCGCACCCCCGGGTCCGCACGCTCAGGTGCGGCCCTCCCGCTCCTGCGCCACCCGCAGGGCGGCCGAGGGCTGCGTCCAGCGCGCCCGGACCACCGTGAAGCCGGCCTGTTCGGCGTCGTCGCAGACCAGGTCGTCGTCGTCCACGAGGACCCGCACCTCCCGGTCGCGGGCCAGCCGGCGCAGCGTCTCCAGCTTGGTGCGGCGGGCCGGCCGGCGGTCGTCGTCGCGGCGCATGTACACCCGCCCGGCGGGCAGCCCGTGCCGCTCCAGCCACTCCAGGGTGTCCCGTCGGCAGCGCTCGGGCCGCCCGGTCAGGTAGACGACCTCGCACTCCCCCGCGCGCTCCACGGCCATCGCCACGCCCTCGGGGAGCGGCGGGTCCTGCGGCGCGGCCGCGAAGAAGGCGTCCCACTGCCGTGGCCTGCACTCCAGGAAGCGCTGCCGATGGGTGGTGTCGGCGAGGGTGTTGTCCAGGTCGAACACGGCGATCGGCCGCCTGCGGGTGTCGGTCACCCCCTCACCCTAGGGGGCACACCCTCGCCCTAGGGGTCCCCCCGCCGCCCGGCAACCGGCCTGAGCGGGCAGGACCGGCCGGGAGAGCGGCCAGAGGTCCGGCCAGAGGTCCGGCCGGGGGTCCGGCCAGAGGTCCGGCCGGGGGTCCGGCCAGAGGTCCAGCCGGGGGTCCGGCCGGGAATCCCGTGGGGGGCGCGCTGTTGAACCCTTCATGACCTCCGCGATCGCCTCGGCCCGATTCTCCGTCCTCGACCGCTCCCGTGTCCGTGAGGGCCACACCGGCGCCGAGGCGCTGCGGGACACCGTGCGGATGGCACAGGAGGCGGAACGGCTGGGCTACCACCGTTTCTGGGTGGCGGAGCACCACGGGGTGCCCGGGGTCGCCGGCTCCGCGCCGACGGTCCTGGCCGCCGCGGTGGCCGGCGCGACGCGGGCCATCCGGGTCGGCACCGGCGGAGTGATGCTGCCCAACCACCGGCCGCTGGTCGTGGCCGAGCAGTTCGGCGTCCTGGAGTCCCTGTTCCCGGGGCGGATCGACATGGGCCTGGGCCGCTCGGTGGGCTTCACCGACGGCGTGCGCAGGGCCCTGGGGCGCGACAAGGACGACGCCGACGACTTCGCCGGGCAACTTCAGGAACTGCTGGGCTGGTTCCGGGGCACGTCCCCGACCGGCGTGCACGCCCGGCCCACCGAGGGCCTGACGGTGCCGCCGTTCGTGCTGGCCATGGGCGAGGGCGCCCGGATCGCGGCGGAGGCGGGCCTGCCGATGGTCATCGGGGACCTCCGCGACCGCGACAGGATGCGGCGTGGCATCGACCGCTATCGCGCCCGTTTCCGGCCCTCCCCCTGGGCGGCGGAGCCGTACGTCGTCGTCTCGGGCACGGTCGCGGTGGCCGGCACCCCCCGGGAGGCCCGCCGGCTGCTGCTCCCCGAGGCCTGGTCGATGGCGTACGCGCGCACCCACGGCACCTTCCCGCCGCTGCCGCCCGCCGAGGAGGCCGAGGCCCGCGCCATGACCGCGAAGCAGCGCGGCCTCTTCGAGGCGGGCCTGACCGGCCACATCGCGGGCACCGAGGACGAGGTGGCCCCCGCGCTGGAGGCCCTGCTGGCGGAGACCGGCGCGCAGGAGGTCCTCGTCACCACCAGCACCCACGACCGTGCGGCCCTGCTGGACTCCTACCGGCGCCTGGCCGGGATCGTGCACCCGGGGCGGACCGCCGCCGACACGGGCGGGCAGCCGGGGAGGACCACCGCCGACACGGGGGCGCCCCTCGCCTGAGCGGCGCGCCGCGGGGGCCGCCGCACGGCGAGCCGGCGGCCGCCGCGCGGTGGTCGACGGCCGCCGCGCGGACAGCAGCGGGTCCGCTATCCGCTCGTCGCGTGACGGCCCCGGTCCGGCACAGGAATCGCGTCCCCCGGGTGCGGCCCGTCACGCCGCACGGGACACGCGCCCACCGCGTCGGAACCGCCCTCCGGCGGGCGAGAGGCGCGCACCGCGTCGGGCCCGCCCTCCCGCAGGCGAGACGCGTCCGCCACGCCCGGCACACCTGTCCCCACGCGAGACGCGTCCGCCACGCCCGGCACACCCTCCCCCACGCGAAACGCGTGCACCGTGTCCCGCCCGCCCTCCGCCGCGTGGGAGGTGGCCGTCGTGTGCGGCCCCAGTACCCGCGCCCCGGCGGCGGCCGCGAGTTGTTTGCGGTCCGGGTGGGCCTCCGGCGGGATCGACGGCAGCACCTCCACCTCGGCCACCAGTCCCCGCGCCGTCGCCACCCGCCAGAGCGAGGCGAGCAGGGAGTCGTCGCCGACGAAGGCGGGCACCGTGCTGGCCCCGCCTCCCTCCGCCCGGTACCGGATGCGCACCGGTTGGACGGGGACCCGCGCGTCCAGGGCCGCCTGGAACACGGCCCGCCGGAAGTGGCCCTGGGCCCGGCCGCACCAGGTGCTGCCCTCGGGGAACACCGCGACGGCCCGTCCGGCGCGGAGTGTCCGGGCGATCCGGTCGACCGTGGCGGGCAGGGCGCGCAACCGGTCGCGGTCGATGAACAGGACACCGGCCCGGGCGGCGATCGCCCCCGCCACCGGCCACCGCCGGATCTCGGTCTTGGCGAGCATCCGGGCCGGGCGGACGGCGGCCAGCAGGGGGATGTCCAGCCAGGAGATGTGGTTGGCCACCAGCAGCAGCCCGCCGGCGGGCGCGGCGGCGCCGGTCGTACGGACCCGTACGCCCGCCGCCCGCACGACCGCCCGGCTCCACCCCCGTACCGCACCGGCCGGGATCCTCCCCCACAACCGGGGGCACCCACTGCCGAGCGTCGACAGCAGGACCCCGGTGAGGACGAGCAGCACCACCGCCACGAGCCGCGGCACGGCCCGCGGGACGGCGGTGACGGATCCCGTCGCCTCCACGCACGCCCGCGGGGTGCAGGGCGCGCCGGGCAGCCAGACGCTCATCAGGCCGGGACGAGGGAGAGGAAGTGCCGCAGGTAGCGGGGGTTGACCCGGCGCATCGACAGCAGCACGTACAGGTCGGCGACCCCGAAGTCGGGGTCGTGGGCGGGCTCGGCGCACACCCAGGCGCCGAGGCGGAGGTAGCCGCGCAGCAGGGCGGGCAGTTCGGTGCGGGCGGGCGGTGCGACGTCCGCCGGCGGCGTCCACGGCAGCAGCGGCCGTACGCGGAACTCCTCCGGCGCCAGGTGCTTGTCGCGCACCCGGTCCCAGGTGCCGGCCGCGAGGGTGCCGCCGTCGGCGAGCGGGACGGAGCAGCAGCCGGCCAGCCACTCGTGGCCGCGGTCCACCATGTAGCGGGCGATGCCGGCCCAGATGAGCCCGATGACGGCGCCGTCGCGGTGGTCGGGGTGCACGCAGGAGCGGCCGACCTCGACGAGTTGGGGCCGGATGCCGTCCAGCGCGGTCAGGTCGAACTCGCCCTCGGAGTAGAGGCGCCCGGCGACCGCGGCGCGTTCGGGCGGCAGCAGCCGGTAGGTGCCGACGACCTGCCCGGTGCCGGTGTCGCGCACCAGCAGGTGGTCGCAGTAGGCGTCGAAGGGGTCGACGTCGAGGCCGGGCTGCGCGGAGGTGAGCAGGGCGCCCATCTCGCCGGCGAAGACGTCGTGCCGCAGCCGCTGCGCGGCCCGTACGTCGGCCTCGTCGCGGGCGAGGGTGACGGTGTAGCGGGCCGGCGCGGTGCTCTGCGGGGGACGGTCGAGGGTGGAAATCCCGGTCATGGCACTCTCCTGGTCACGGGCCGGAAATGGGGACGGCACCCGGTGGGCCGGGGAGATCCGGCCCGCCGCCCCTGTTCTTCCGATGCCGATTGGCGTGTACGTGACCTGTGCCAGGAGAGTGGATGTGCGGATGTTGAACGGCACGGACGCGTTCCGGGCGTCCATGTTCCGGTGCCCGGACCGTCAGCCGAAACCCGCGGCGCCGTTCACCTGGAAGCCAGACGGGGCCGGGGATGAGCACCACTCCCGGCCCCGCCCGTCCACCGTCTTCTCCGGCGAACGTCTGTCACGCCCGTACCGGCGCTCCGATGCGCCTGTGCCGGCGCTCCTGCGCGCCCCCTGTCAGCGCTTGGCCTTGCGGGTGGCCCGCAGCCATTCCTTGTTCATGCCGGTGATGGAGACCAGAGGGATGCCCTTGGGGCAGGCGGTCGCGCACTCACCGGCGAGCGTGCAGCCGCCGAAGCCCTCGGCGTCCATCTGCGCCACCATGTCCAGCACCCGGGTCTCCCGCTCGGGCGCGCCCTGCGGCAGGACGTTCAGGTGGTTCACCTTGGCGGAGGTGAAGAGCATCGCCGCGCCGTTCGGGCACGCGGCCACGCACGCCCCGCACCCGATGCACTCCGCGTGCTCGAAGGCGAGGTCGGCGTCCGGCTTGGGCACCGGCGTGGCGTGCGCCTCGGGGGCGGCACCCGTCGGCGCGGTGATGTAGCCGCCCGCCTGGATGATCCGGTCGAAGGCCGACCGGTCCACGACCAGGTCCTTGACCACCGGGAACGCCGAGGCCCGCCACGGCTCGACGTCGATCGTGTCGCCGTCCCGGAAGGAGCGCATGTGCAGCTGGCAGGTGGTGGTGCGCTCGGGGCCGTGGGCGTCGCCGTTGATGACGAGGGAGCAGGCGCCGCAGATGCCCTCGCGGCAGTCGTGGTCGAAGGCGACCGGGTCCTCGCCGCGCAGGATGAGTTCCTCGTTGAGGGTGTCGAGCATCTCCAGGAAGGACATGTCAGGCGAGATGCCGTCCACCTCGTACGTGGACATGGCGCCGTCGGCGTCGGCGTTCTTCTGCCGCCAGACGCGCAGGGTGAGCTTCATGCGTAGCTCCGCTGAGTGGGGTGGACGTACTCGAAGACCAGGTCTTCCTTGTGCAGGACGGGCGCCTCGCCGGTGCCGGTGAACTCCCAGGCGGCCGCGTAGGCGAACTCCTCGTCCCTGCGGGCGGCCTCGCCGTCCGCGGTCTGCGACTCCTCGCGGAAGTGGCCGCCGCAGGACTCGGAGCGGTGCAGGGCGTCGAGGCACATCAGCTCGGCGAGCTCCAGGTAGTCGACGACGCGGTTGGCCTTCTCCAGCGACTGGTTGAACTCCTCGCCGGTGCCGGGCACCTTGATGCGCCGCCAGAACTCCTCGCGGATCTGCGGGATGCGCTCCAGCGCCTTGCGCAGTCCGGCATCCGTGCGGGCCATGCCGCAGAACTCCCACATCAGCTCGCCGACCTCGCGGTGGAAGGAGTCGGGCGTGCGGTCGCCGTCCACGGACAGCAGCAGGTCGAGGCGGTCCTGGGTCTCGGCCAGCACCTCCCGCACGGCCGGGTGCTCGTCGGTGACCTCGCCCTGGCGCGGGTTGCGGGCGAGGTAGTCGTTGATGGTCGCCGGCAGCACGAAGTAGCCGTCGGCCAGGCCCTGCATCAGCGCGGACGCGCCGAGCCGGTTGGCGCCGTGGTCGGAGAAGTTGGCCTCGCCGATCGCGAACAGGCCGGGGACGGTGGTCTGGAGGTCGTAGTCGACCCACAGGCCGCCCATGGTGTAGTGCACGGCCGGGTAGATGCGCATCGGCACCTCGTACGGATCCTCGTCGGTGATCCGGTGGTACATGTCGAAGAGGTTGCCGTACTTGGCCTCCACGGCCTTGCGGCCCATGCGCTTGATGGCGTCGGCGAAGTCCAGGTAGACGCCCTGGCCGCCGGGGCCGACGCCCCGGCCCTCGTCGCAGACGTTCTTCGCGGCGCGGGAGGCGATGTCGCGCGGGACCAGGTTGCCGAAGGAGGGGTAGATGCGCTCCAGGTAGTAGTCGCGCTCGTCCTCGGGGATCTTGTTGGCCGGCCGGTCGTCGCCCTTGGCCTTCGGCACCCAGATGCGGCCGTCGTTGCGCAGCGACTCGCTCATCAGGGTGAGCTTGGACTGGTGGTCGCCGGTGCGCGGGATGCAGGTGGGGTGGATCTGGGTGAAGCAGGGGTTGGCGAAGTGGGCGCCGCGCCGGTGCGCCCGCCACACGGCGGTGGCGTTGGAGTTCATGGCGTTCGTCGACAGGTAGAAGACGTTGCCGTAGCCGCCGCTGGCGAGGACGACGGCGTCCGCGTAGTACGTGTCGATCTTGCCCGTGATCAGGTCGCGCGCCACGATGCCGCGCGCCCGTCCGTCGATCACGATCAGGTCGAGCATCTCGGTGCGCGGGTGCAGCTCGATGTTCCCGGCCGCGATCTGCCGGGACAGCGCCTGGTAGGCGCCCAGCAGCAACTGCTGGCCCGTCTGGCCGCGGGCGTAGAACGTGCGGGACACCTGGACGCCGCCGAAGGAGCGGGTGTCCAGCAGACCGCCGTACTCGCGGGCGAAGGGCACGCCCTGCGCCACGCACTGGTCGATGATCTCGACGGAGATCTGCGCGAGGCGGTGCACGTTGGACTCGCGCGCCCGGAAGTCGCCGCCCTTGACGGTGTCGTAGAACAGCCGGTGGACGGAGTCGCCGTCGTTGCGGTAGTTCTTCGCGGCGTTGATGCCGCCCTGCGCGGCGATGGAGTGGGCCCGGCGCGGGGAGTCCTGGTAGCAGAACTGGACGACGTGGTAGCCCTGTTCGGCGAGGGTGGCCCCGGCGGAGCCGCCGGCCAGGCCGGTGCCGACGACGATGACGGTGTGCTTGCGCCGGTTGGCGGGGTTGACCAGCTTGGCCTCGAAGCGGCGCTTGTCCCAGCGTTCGCCGATCGGGCCGGACGGTGCCTTGGTGTCGGCGACCGGCTCGCCGGTCAGGTAATCGGTGTACGAGGTCATGTCAGCTCACCACTCCGGTCATGACGGCCACGGGGACGGCGACGAAACCGGCCGTGAGCACCAGCGCGAGGACGTCGGCGACGGTCTTGAGGGCGCGGTCGCGGCTGCGGCTTCCGGCGCCGAGGGTCTGGGCGGCGCTCCAGAAGCCGTGCCGGACGTGCAGGCCGAGGGCGAGCATCGCGACGATGTAGATCACGTTGCCGTACCAGGTGGAGAAGGTGTCCACGATGTTCTGGTACGGGTGGCCCTCCTGGAAGCCGCCGGAGTGCACGGTCCCGGTCGTCAGGTCCAGGATGTGCCAGACGATGAACAGGCCGAGGATGATCCCGCCCCAGCGCATGGTGCGGGTGGCGTAGCTCGCCCGCGGCTTCTTGTGGACGTACTTGTTCGGGCGCGCCTTGATGTCGCGGCGGCTGAGCTGGTACGCGGAGACGGCGTGGGCGACCACGGCGACGACCAGCACCACCCGGACCAGCCACAGGGTCCACTCGTAGTGCATGAACGGCTCGCCGACCGTGCGCAGCCAGTGCGCGTAGTGGTTGAACTCCTCCGCTCCGAAGAAGATCTTCAGGTTGCCGATCATGTGGACGACCAGGTACAGCAGCATGATCAGACCGCTGACGGCCATCACCGTCTTCTTGCCGACGGAGGAGTCCCACACGGTGCGTGCCATGGACGGCCGTCGGTCCGTCCGCGTTGCCAGAGCCATGGACGAGACGCTAGGGCCGAACGACCCCATCGGTCCAAGACATGGTCCAGCTCGTTTCCATAGCCGATGCCTATGGAAGCCGTATGCTGGCGGGATGCAGTTCCAGCAGCTCCAGTACTTCGTGGCGGTGGCCGAGACCCGGCACTTCACCCGCGCCGCCGACCTCGTACACGTCGCGCAGCCCTCGCTGTCGCAGCAGATCAAGTCGCTGGAGCGGGAGTTGGGAGCCGATCTGTTCCTGCGGGCGCGCGGCAACATCACCCTCACCGACGCGGGCGAGGCGCTGCTGCCGCTGGCCCGGCGGATCCTGGCGGACGCCGAGACGGCGCGGTACGAGGTGCAGGAACTCGTGCAGCTGCGCGGCGGCCGGGTGCGGCTCGGCGCGACCCCGAGTCTGTGCACGGGCCTGCTGCCGGACGTGCTGCGCGCCTTCCACGACCGGTACCCGGGCATCCGCCTGCTGATCGAGGAGGGCGGCTCGCACGACCTGGTCCGCGGGCTGGCCCGCGGCGCCCTGGATCTCGCCCTGGTCGTCCTGCCCCTGCCGACGCCCTCCCCCGCCCTGACGACGGTGGAGCTGCTGCGCGAGGACCTCGTGGTGGTCTCCTCCCCGGAGGCGCCGCGGCCGGGCAACGGCCGGCGCACGGTCCGCGTCGCCGACCTGGAGGGCGAACGCCTGGTGATGTTCCGCCACGGCTACGACCTGCGCGAGCTGACCGTCGCCGCCTGCCGCGCGGAGGGCTTCGAGCCGGACTTCGCGGTGGAGGGCGGGGAGATGGACGCGGTGCTGGGCTTCGTGCGGGCGGGGCTGGGCGTGGCGGTCGTCCCGCGCATGGTGGCGGCCCGGTCGGGGCGCGGACTGCGGGTGACCCCGCTGGCCCGTCCCGGGCTGCACCGGACGATCGCGCTGGCCCACCGCAGCGATGTGGCCCCGCCGCGGGCGGCCCGGGAACTCCAGCGGATGCTGCTGGAGCGGTGACCCGCGCGGCACGGCGGGGGCGGGGGCGGTGACGTCGCGTCGTCCGGTCGGGCGTCGCACCGCCGGCCCCCGCTCCGCGCCGCACCCCCGCCGTACCCGCCCTCAGCCGTCACGCGGCCCGGCGCCGCACCGCCCCGCAGCCCGCGCCGCACCGCCTCACGGCCCGTGGTGCCGGCCGCCGGCCGGCGTCTCCGGGCGGGAGCCCGAAGGACCCGACGGACCCGGCGAACCCGACGGACCCGACGGACCCGGCGAACCCGCCAGCCCCGGCGGGCCCCGGCCTCACCCCGTGGCGTCCACCAGGGCCAGGTCGTGCAGCCGCTCGGGCGGGCCCGGGCGGGCGTAGTACCAGCCCTGGGCCGTGTCGCAGCCCAGTATCCGCAGCTGTTCGGCCTGGGCGCCGGTCTCCACGCCCTCGACGGTCACCGCCAGGTCCAGGCTGTGCGCCAGGGAGACGATCCCCTCGACGATCTTGAGGTCGACGGGGTCGGCCGGGAACTGCTGCATGCTCTGGGTGAAGGACCGGTCCAGCTTGAGCACGCTCACCGGCAGCCGGCGCAGGTTGGCGAGGTTGGAGTAGCCGGTGCCGAAGTCGTCCAGGGCGATGTCGACGCCCATCTCGGCGAGCCGGCGCAGCGGCTTGAGCAGGTCGTCGTCGGCGCCGATCAGGGCGGACTCGGTGACCTCCAGGCACAGGGCCTCGGGCTCGACGCCCGCGCGCTCGAGGATGTCGACGGTGTCCTGCACCAGTCCGGGGTGGGTGAGCTGGCACGGGGAGAGGTTGACGTTGATGCGCAGGGGGCTCGTGTCCCCACTGCGTTCCCGCCACGCGCGGGCCTGGCGCACCGACTGCTCCAGGACCCAGCGGCCCAGCGGCACGATCAGCCCGGTGCGCTCGGCGAGCGGGATGAACCGGTCGGGGCCGAGCACGCCGTGCTGCGGGTGCAGCCAGCGCACCAGGGCCTCCGCGCCGCGCACGCTGCTGTCCCCGAGGTGGACCAGGGGCTGGTACTCGATGAAGAACTCGCCCCGCTCCAGGGCGACCGGGAGGGAGGTGGTCAGACCGTGCCGGGTGATCGCGCGGGCGTCGGCCTCGGGGTCGGCGAGCTCGAAGCGGTTGCCGCCCGCAGATTTGGCCCGGTACATGGTGATGTCGGCGCTGCGCAGCACCTCGGCGGGGCTGCGCTCCCCCGCCGGGCCCTCCACGATGCCGATGCTGCCGCGCACGGTCAGCTCCCGGCCCTCGATGCGCACGGGCGCCAGCAGGGCGTTCATGATGCGCGCGGCGAGCTCGTCGACCTCGCGGCGGGTGTCGGGGCCGGTGGTCAGCGCCACGAACTCGTCGCCGCCGAGCCGGGCGACCATCTCGCCCGGCGCGGTCGCGCAGGACTGGAGCCGGTCGGCGACCTCGACGAGCAGCCGGTCGCCGGCCGCGTGGCCGAGGCTGTCGTTGATGGTCTTGAAACCGTCCAGGTCCAGGTAGCACAGGCCGAAGCGCTGGCCCTGGCCGGCGGCCAGCGCCTTCTCCAGGCGTTCGAAGAACAGGGTGCGGTTGGGCAGGCCGGTGAGCGCGTCGTGGGTGGCCTCGTAGCGCAGCCGCAGGTTGAGCAGGCGACGCTCGGTGGTGTCCTCCATGAGCGCCAGCTGGTACTGCGGGTTGCCGTCCGCGTCGCGCAGCAGGGAGACCGTCAGGTTGGTCCACAGGACCGTTCCGTCAGGGCGGTAGAACGCCTTCTCCACGTGGTAGTGCTCGCGTTCGCCGCGCACCAGCTCCTCGTAGAGCCGCCAGACCTGGGGCGCGTCCTCGGCGTGCGTCCACGCGCGGACGTTGCGGCCGCGCAACGACTGCTCGCCGCCGCCGAACATGCGCAGCATCGCCCCGTTGACCTGGAGGACGGTGCCGTCCAGGTCGGCGATGCCGATCCCTATGGCGGCGCCCTCGAAGACGGCGCGGAAGCGGGCCTCGCTGGCGTGCAGCGCCTGGGCCACCACGCCCTGCGCCTGGAGCGCCGCCTGGGCGATGGCCTCCTGCTCGGCCAGGGTGCGCTCCCGCAGCGCCTGCGCGAACCCGGCGGCCATGGCGTGCTGGAGCCGGGAGCAGCGCGTGCGCAGGTCCTCCTGGGGCCCGTCCTCACCGCAGTAGAGCACCAGGTAGGCGTCGACGCAGTCCAGGCTGTGGCCGAGTGCCTCCGGGTCGGTGCAGTGCGCGTCGACCAGCGCGGCACCGATCGCCTTCGCGGTCTCGGCCTCGAACGTCCTGGCGCGCAGTGCCGTGCTCAACCGCCGGGCCAGCGGCAGCAGTCGCTCCTCGAACTCCGGCCTGGTCAGCGACGTCGAGGTCACCGGGTACACGGCCCGGCTCCAGATCGTCGCGAACCGCCGCAGTCTGTCCTCCGGCCCGTCCGGCTCGGCGATCACGAAGTACGCCCCACGCCCGCGAATCCGGAGAAGGCGTACGGATCCTCGTCCTCCGGCGCTGTCTCCGGCCGCCAGCGCGGCATCGGCACCAGTCCCGGTTCCACCATCTCGTACCCCTCGAAGAACCGCGCGATGTCGTCGCGCGAGCGCATGATCAGCGGGTTGCGAATGTCCTGGTACACGTCCACCGCGCCGCCGGCCCGCTCGGGCGGCAGCGGTATGCCCTCGTACGAGGCGTGTGTGAGGACGAGCAGGCTGCCGGGCGCGAGCGCGGCGGTCAGCTCGGCCACCGCCGCGTACGGGTCGTCCTCGTCCTCCACGAAGTGCAGTATGGCAACGAGCAGCAGGGCCACCGGCCGGTCCAGGTCGAGCAGGTGCTCCACCTGGGGGCTGGTCAGGATCTCCCACGGCTTGCGCAGGTCGGCGGCGACGACGTCCGCGTCCTCGTTGCCCTCCAGCACCGCCTGGCTGTGCGCGACGGCCACCGGGTCGTGGTCGACGTAGACGACCCGGGCGCCGGGGCTGGCCTCCTGGGCCACCTCGTGGACGTTGCCGAAGGTGGGGATGCCCGACCCGATGTCGAGGAACTGGGTGATGCCCTCGCCGGCCGCGTACCGCACCGCACGGCGCATGAACGCCCGGTTCGCCTGCATGATCTTGGGGAGTCCCGGCAGGAACTCCATGGCCCTGCGGGCCGCTTCCCGGTCGACCTCGAAGTTGTGCGAACCGCCCAGGTAGTAGTCGTAGATCCGCGAGACACTGGGCACGGAGATGTCGACGCTCCGTGGAGCCCAGGCGGTTCGCTCCATCTGTCTCTCCAAGGCGTAGGCGATCCGGTGTTCGAGCAGAGGCTACTGATCGCCCGCCAAACGGGCGAGCCGAAACGGAAATTGACCGTCCGTTCCCGGTCACTGCCTGCGGCACGTGCCGCGTCGCTCTCCCCGAAGAAGCTCACGCAAAGTACCCGACGGAGGACGGGGCCGACAGCACAGTGGTCCGCCCCCTCCGTGCGGCGCGGAGGGGGCGGACCGGGGGTCGGACGTGCCGGGACAGGTACGGGGACCGGCCCTGGGGAGGCGATCCCTACTGCTCCGGCGCACCGACCAGCTCGCCGTCGGGGGCCACGGCGTACCACGTGCCGCCGACCCCCTGGCCGTTGATGTCCCCCGGAGCCTTGTCACCGGAGAAGGTGTAGATCGGCGAGCAGTTGACCGTCATCTGCTTGATGCCGTCCGGCCGGGTGAAGCTCATCAGGCCCTTTTTCTGGACGCCTTCGGTGTCGTCGGTGGCGACCGGGGCGACGGCCGGCCACTTCTCCAGGCAGGCGCCCAGGCACTCGGTCACCGGTTCGGGCCACGCCTGGTCCTTCACGAAGCGGTAGACCGTCATGCCGTTCTTGTCGACGACGATCTCGCCGAGGTTGGCGTCCTTGCGCACGGACAGCCCGGGCAGGTCGGACACCTTGGCCTTCTTGCCGTCGGGGGCCAGCGCGAACCACTTGCCGCCCACGCCCTGGCCGTTGGTGTCCCCGGCGTCGGTGTCCTTGGCGTAGCGGTAGACCGGCCAGCCGTCGACGGTGAGCTGCTTGGTGCCGTCGGACCGGGTGACCTCGCCGAGCAGCGACTTGTCGATGCCGTCGCCCGCCGTGGCGTCGTCGGCGGGCACGGGCGGCCAGGTCGTCGCGCAGTCGCCGTCGCAGTTGGACTTGGGCGGTTCCGCGGTGTCCGCGTCGAAGCGGTACAGGGTCATGCCGTCGGCGTCGATGAGCACCTTGCCGAGTTCCGCGTTGGCGGAGACGGCCAGCTCACCCGCGGTGCCCGCCCCCGCGGCCGCCCCGGTGCCGCCCGCGGCCGCCGAGGCGCTGGGGCTGATGCCGGCGCCGACCCCGCCGTAGCCGCTGCCCACGCCCGCGATGCTGCCGGCCTGAGCGGTGGCCCCCACGTTCTGGCTCGCGTTCGACGATCCGTTTTCCTGACCGCACGCCGTCGTCAGCGCCAGAACGGACACGGCGCTCGCCACGAGTGCGGCGCTCCGCCAGGAGGTCTTCATCGTCAACAACTCCCCGATCATCACAAGGGTGTTGCAGCGCCCTGCTGCGCCGCCGCACGGCCATGGGTACGCACGTCGGTGGTCGTTGTGTTCAACCGCGGCAGGAAATTCTTTCCGCCGCCTGTGACCGGGCCCGTTCACCCCCAACGCATTCGTACACACGTACGGTGGGCCGGACAGGCGAGCGCGCTCCGGCCGGACCACCGGGGGCGAATGTCCTTCGTTCGGGGAATTGACTCCCGCGCGCGGGCGTGCACGCGGGCGAGTGGCCGCATGATCTCCGTCGTGCATGGACTCGAAACGACCCGATCCGCCCTCGTCGCCCGGGCGTTGGCCCTGACGACCGCGGCCTGGATCCTGGCGGCCGCGCCGGCGGGTACGGCCGCGGCCGACGCCTGTGCGTACGCCTCGACGGGCCCGGACGGCACCGAGGCGGTCGCGGTCGCGGGGAAGCCCCCGTGGCCGACGTCGCCGGCGTGCCCGGTTCCGACCCCGACGCCCACCCCGACCCCCACCCCGCCCAAGCCGAAGCCTCCGCCGAAGCCGACCCCTCCGCCTCCCCCTCCGCCCGAGCCGACGCCTCCGCCGAAGCCGACACCGACACCGACGCCGACGCCGACGCCGACGCCGAGCCCGACACCGACGCCGAGCCCTACGCCGAAGCCGCCGCCCAAGCCCGCGCCGTCCCCTCGGCCGGCCCGTCCCCCCGCCCCCGCACCGCCGCGGCCGGCCCCGGCCGTCGTACCACCGGCTCCCGCCCCGGCTCCGACACCCACCCCGACCCCGAAGCCGACCCCGAAACCGACCCCGAAGCCCACGCCGCGCCCCTCGGTGACTCCCGTGCACTACCCCGCGTACCACACCTCGCCGCGCCAGCGGCCCACCCGCCACGGCCCCTCGCCGGTCACCTACGTCCTGCTCATCACCGCGCCCGCGGTGGTCGCCGTCGCCGCGCTGCGGCCGCGTTAACGCCGACCCTGGAGGCATCTCTTGCCGGAATGGCTTGTTCTCACCCTCGCGATGCTCGCCGCCTGCGCGGTGGTGGTCGTCATCACCCTCGTGCGGCACCGCACGGCGTCGGAGGACGAGGACCCCTCGGAGACCCCTGACGTCATCGAGTACATGACGATGTGGATCGGCGTGGTGTACGCCATCGTCCTGGGCCTGGCCATCGCCGGGGTCTGGGAGGCCCGTGGCGTCGCGCAGGACCACGTACAGACGGAGGCCCAGGCACTGCACGAGATCTCGGAGCGGGTGCGGGTGTACCCGGCCGACGTCCGTGACCGTGTTCGGGAGGATGTCAACGCCTATGTCGGACACGTCGTCAGCACCGAGTGGAAGGTGATGGCCGACAAGGGGGAGGTGACCCGGCGCGGCGACGAGCTCCTCGGGCGCCTGCGCGCGGACCTCACCGACTACCAGCCGAAGTCCGACTTCGAGGCGCAGGCCTACCAGCCCCTGCTGGACCAGATGGCCGTCGCGGACCAGGCACGCAACGCCCGGGCGGGCTCGATGGATCCCACGATGCCCGGTGTGGTGTGGTTCGGGCTGGTCATCGGGGCCGTCATCACCATCGGCATGGTCTTCGCGCTCCAGATCCGGCGCACCATGCGCGAGCTGATCCTGGCGGGGCTCTTCTCGGCGCTGATCGCCTTCCTTCTCTTCCTGATCTGGGACTTCGACGCGCCCTACAGCCGGGGCATCACCGCGACCACCGAACCCTTCCTGGCCCTCTTCCCGGGCGCCGGGGACTGACGCCCTCCCGCGGCCGGAGTCCGGCGCCGGCGGCATGGCAGGCCTTCGCCCCGGATCCCGGGAGGGACCGGGGCGAAGGCCTGTGCCGCGCGCGGCCCACGGGGCGTCCCTGACCGCACTGTCAGGAGCGGCGTTCGGCGCGGCGCCGCATCCAGAAGACTCCGCCGCCGATGACGGCCGCGGCGACGAGCCCGCCGCCGATGGCGATGTCGGCCGGGGTGGCGCCGCTGGAGCTGCTGCCACCGAGACCGCCGCGGACGCCGCCGATGACGGTGAAGGCGGCCGGGTTCGTCAGGGTGCGGCCGTTGCAGTTGACGGTGATGCTGTGCGAGCCCGGGCTCGCGTTGCTGTTGACCGTGGTGGTGCCCCGCGACGTTCCGCCGGCGCCGTTGATCGGCGACAGGTTGGCCCTGCGGAAGGCGTCCGAGGTCATGGTGCCGCCGTTGCGGCAGCCGTCGACCGTGACGGTCAGCTGCCCACCGGGGGCCACGACGTTGGGCAGCGCGACGATGTTGCTCGGGGACAGCCCGAAGTGGTTGTTGCCGTTGCCGCCGAGGTTGCCGCCCTGGCCGCCGTTGTTGCCGCCGTGGCCTCCGTTGTTACCGCCGTTGCCGTTGTTGCCGTTGTTGCCGTTCCCGTTGTTGCCGTTCCCGTTGTTGCCGTTACCGCCGTTCCCGTTCCCGTTGCCGCCGAAGTTGTTGTTGCCGTTCCCGTTCCCGTTACCGTTACCGTTACCGCCGAAGTTGTTGTTGCCGTTCCCGTTCCCGTTCCCCCCGAAGTTGTTCCCGTTCCCCCCGAAGTTGTTCCCGTTCCCCCCGAAGTTGTTCCCGTTGCCGTTGCCCCCGTTCCCGTTACCGCCATTCCCGTTACCGTTGCCGTTTCCACCGCCGCCGTTACCGTTGCCGCCACCCCCGCCGCCGCCACCCCCGTTGCCGTTCCCGTTACCGCCGTTCCCATTCCCCCCGTTGC
>NZ_JBHWKO010000002.1:0-191628 GCF_042731035.1 Streptomyces sp. NPDC059895 | reverse complement strand
CGTCGGCGGCGCTGGGGCGGCCGCGGCCGGGGGCGGGGCCGCCGGGGGTGTTGTGGCCGTTGTTGGCGGTGCGGGTGTTGAGGGTGGGGCGGTTGCCGTTGCCGTTCCCGTTCCCCCCGTTGCCGTTACCGTTCCCGTTCCCCCCGTTGCCGTTACCGTTCCCGTTCCCCCCGTTCCCGTTCCCGTTTCCGTTGCCGCCACCGCCGAAGTCGTTGCCCGGGCGGCCGCCCCCGTTGTTGTTGCCGGAGTGGCCGCCGTCGTTGCCTTCCAGGCCGGCGAAGCCGCTGTCGTTGTTCTGGCTGCCCGGGTGGGGCATGCCGTCCGCGACGGCCACGGGGGCGGCCAGCCCGAGGACGGCGACCGCGGTGGCCGCGGCCGCGAGGGCGCGTGTGTTCCTCATGTGATCCTCCGCGGAAGGCGCCCCGGGGCCCGTCCCCGGCATGTCGGCGAGCGAACGCCTCCCGCAACGACCCTCAGTTGCGCCGCACGCGCCCGCATTTCGGGAATGGTCCGTCCTGGTGAGGGGACACGCCGAGCGAAAACCGCGTGCTGGGATATCGCCGCAGGTCACGGACTGTCAGAAATATTCTGTCGGTGTCGACTCGGATGGCGCACGCAGCGACGCGGGAGCCACCCGTTCGGTTCCGCCCCGTCGCCGGTTCCCGCTTCGGCACTTAGCGTTCTCGTATGCGCGAAAGGACGTGGCGACGGCCGCGTCGAAAGGGGATGGCGAATGTCTGGGTACGAGCTGTCCGTGATGGCGGAAGAGGAGGAGGTGCGGCCGAGGAAGCGCGCCCCGTGGGGAGTGATAGCGCTTGTTCTGCTGACCGGTCTCGCGCTCATCCGGAATGGTTCGGGTGAGTTCGACATCGGTCCGCCGCAGCCCGCCTCGGCGGCGGCCGCGGACGGCCTCACCTCCCAGGGCGCCGTCGGCGGGGCACCGGCGCCGCTGCCGCACAGCGTGCCCGACCGGATCCGGATCTCCGCGATCCAGGTGGACGCCCCGGTCATGGCGGTCGGTCTGGACACCGACGGCTGGGTCGGCGCGCCCCCGCCGGAGGACCCGAACCTGGCCGGCTGGTTCACCGGCGCGGTCACGCCCGGCGAGAAGGGCACCGCGGTCGTCGTCGGTCATGTCGACAACCATCAGGGGCCCGCCGTCTTCTACGGCCTCGGGGCCCTGAAGAAGGGACACCACGTCGAAGTGGTGCGTCAGGACGGCAAGACGGCCGTCTTCGAGATCTACGGAGTCGAGGTGTTCGCGAAGAACGGCTTCCCCGGTGACCGGGTCTACGGCTCCAAGGGTGCCCCGGAGCTGCGGGTGATCACCTGCGGCGGTGGTTTCTCCAAGGTGAACGGATACGAGGGGAACGTGGTCGTCTTCGCCCGCCTGGCCGAGGTCCGCTGACGCGCCCCGGCCGGGCGGGCGAACGGTCCGCGCGGCGCCCCGCCCCCCGCCTGCTGTCGTCAGCCCCCCGTGACCGCCACCGTCAGACGGGGGGCTGGTACGGCACGGAGAGGTGGTAGCCGGAGTCCAGCAGCTGCGGCAGATAGGTGCGCAGGGCCCGCACGCTCTGGGTGCGGTCGCCCCCGGCGTCGTGGGAGAGCACCACGACGCCGGGGCCGGCGCCGTCCTCCACCCGGTCGACGATGGTGCGGGTGCCGGGGGTGGTCCAGTCGAGGGAGTCGACCGTCCAGGCCAGCGGTTCCATGCCGAGTTCGGCCCCGAGCTGGAACGCCGAGCGGTTCCAGGCGCCGTAGGGGGCCCGGAACCAGCGCGGCCGATCGCCGCAGACCGCCTCGACGATCTCGCAGGTACGGGACATCTCGCGGCGGATCTGACGCCGGGTGAGCCGGGTGAGCAGGGGGTGGGACCAGGTGTGGTTGCCGACGACGTGCCCCTCGTCGGCCATCCGCTCCAGCAGACGGGGCCGCGCCGCGGCCATCTCCCCGCACACGAAGAACATGGCGCGCACGTCGTACTCGGCGAGGGTGTCGAGGATGCCGGGCGTGTAGCGGGGGTCGGGGCCGTCGTCGAAGGTCAGCACCATGGTCCGGCCGCGGCCGGTGATCCGCAGCAGCGGGGCGCGCCGCACCGGCGGGCGGCGGAGCGCGGCGGCCGGCGGGAGGTGTCCGGCGAGCGGCTGGAGGCGGTAGGCGGAGGGCTTCATCGGGAGGCTGTGCGCCGGGGCGCCGGCGGCCGGTGCGGCGGTACGGACCGGCTCGCCGCCCGTTCCCCACGCCAGCAGCCCGGCCGTACCGGCCGCACCGACGGCGGCGGAGCCGGCGAGCAGCATCCGACGGCGCGTGAACAACTGATCCTTCTGCATGAGTCATCAGTCGCCCGACGGGCGCCCGGCGCCCCCCGCCGACACCGGGGCGGCCTCACGAATCCACCCGCCCGGCGCAGTGGCGCGCGCCGGGCCCGACACCCCGACGCCCCGGCCGGCCCGTCGCACAACTGCTCGAACGGCGCCTCGAACAGTCTGTCGCACAGCCCCTCGCACAGTCCGTTCGCACAGCCCCTCGCACAGTCCCTCGCACAGCCCGTCGCACAGCCCCTCGCGCAGTCCGGTCGAACCGTCCGGTCGAACCGTCCGGTCGAAACAGTCCGTCGAACAGCCGGACGGACGGCCCGCGTGGCCCGACCCGGGCGTTCCGATAGCCTCGGAGCCGTGACGGAACAGCACTCCTCCGCGTTCGAACGGGGCACGGACGGTCCGAAGGTCATCGTCGTCGGTGTGGACGGCTCGGACTCCTCCCTGCGGGCCGCGGCCTACGCCGGCGGTCTGGCCCGGCGGCAGCGGGCGCTGCTGGCCGTCGTGTACGTGCAGCCGGTGATGGCGGCGGGCGCGGTGCTCGGGGCGCCGGTCGCGGACACGACCGACGAGATCGCCGACGACATCGTGGCGCAGATCCGGGACTCGGCCGAGCGGCTGAAGGGGATATTCGACGTGCGCTGGGAGTTCCACACGTTCCGCGGCGACCCCTACAACGGCCTGGTGCGGGCGGCGGACGAGCTGAAGGCGGACGCGGTGGTGGTGGGCGCCTCCGAGCAGGCGGGCCACCGGATCGTGGGGTCGGTGGCGGTGCGGCTGGTGAAGGCGGGACGGTGGCCGGTGACGGTGGTGCCGTAGCGCCCCCGGGGCTCGGGGAGCGGACGCCGCGGCCCCGTCGCCCCCTCCATCACCCTTCCGTCACCCCTCCGTCACCCCTCCGTCACCAGGCCGTCCTCGGCCGCGCCCCGGCCGAGCACGACGTCCCGGACGCGGTCGCGCAGGCCCCGCACATCGGCTCCCCGGGCGACGGCCCGGTCGAGGCTGACCACGCGGCCGGCGTCGACGTCGAACACGTAGGGGACGAACGCGGCCCGTGTCACCTCCCAGCGGCCGCCGGGCCGGGCGGGCGCGGTGAAGGTGAACCGGGCGAGGCTGGAGTGGTTGCCGCGCGGGTCGGGCCGGCCCCCGCGGTCCGCCATCGCGCCGGCGACCTGGTTGCCCAGACCGTAGACCACCCAGGTGCCGTTGACCTTCTCGTACGGCTGCGGGACATGGGCGCGGGTGCCGAGGACGAGGTCGATGTCGGGGCGGCCGTACGTGCGGGAGGCGGTGAGGGTCCTGGCGAGGGAGAGCTGGACGTCGTCCGGTGCCTCCTGCCACTCGGTGCCCCAGTGCAGGGAGACGACGACCACGTCGGCGCCCGCCCGGCGGGCGGCCCTGGCGTCGGCGATGATCCGGTTGTCGTCGATGCGGTCGACGGCCCAGGGCTGCCCCGCGGGGAGCGGTCCGCCGGCGGTGTCGTGGGTGTAGGCGAGGTGGGCGACCTTGGCGGGGCCGGCGCGCAGGAGGGTGACGGAGCGTGCCTCGGCCTCGGTGCGGGCGGTGCCCGCGTGCCGTACGCCGGCGCCGTCGAGGGCGTCCAGGGTACGGCGGATGCCGGCGGCGCCGTCGTCGAGGCTGTGCTCGGAGGCGGTGGAGCAGCCGTCGTAGCCGGTGGCGGCGAGGGCGTCGGCGATCTCGGGCGGGGACTTGAAGAGGGGCTGGGCGGTGTACTCGCCGTCGGCGCCGTAGACGGTCTCCATGTGGCACAGGGCGAGATCCGCGCCCTGGACGTCGGACCGGGCGCCGTCGAACAGGGGGCGGAAGTCGTGGCCGCTGCCGCGGGCGTCGAAGCGTGCCCGGTCGATGATCGAGGTGTGCGGGAGGATGCCTCCGGTCGCCACGAGGGTGAAGCCGGGGGCGGTGGAGAGGGCCGGGGCCCCGGGCCGGGCGGCCGGTCCCTGTCCGTCGGCCCGGCAGGCGGCGGCCGAGGCGAGGAGGGCTGTCAGGACCGCGGCCACCAGGTGTCTGCGTGCGAACACCGGATCACCCCATCTCGTACAGCTCGTCATATTTACGCACGTATCACTACTAGTCCATGGCCGGATCCGTGCGGCCCCGGCACTCCCTGCGCCCGGCGCGATGCGCGCGATCGGCGTAGCCGGAACCGACCCGCACGGCGGCCGGGACCGTTCGTCGAACCGTTCGTCGACGCGATCGACCGTCCGTCGCAGACCCGTGTGCGCGGCCTGTCCCTCCCGGCCGCCCTGCGGTGCCATACGCGCATGACCGCCGGAACCCTCCTCACCGCCAGGCCGACGACCGCCGAGCACGAGCTCGCCGCGCTCCAGCGCGAGCACGGACGGCCTCTCTACGCGCTGCTGCTGAGGCTGTGCGACGGCGACCGCCAGCGCGCGGAGGACCTCGTCCAGGAGACCCTGGTGCGCGCCTGGCAACACCCCGAGGCCCTGCGCGCCGACGGCTTCGACTCCGTACGGCCGTGGCTGCTCACCGTCGCCCGGCGGCTGGCGATCGACGCGCGGCGCGCCCGGCAGGCCCGGCCGGCCGAGGTCGGGGACGCGGTGCTGGAGAACGCGCCCGTCTGCGCCGACCACGCCGAACGGGCGGTCGCGACCCTCGACGTGCGCGAGGCTGTGAAGACCCTCACGCCGGAACACCGCGACGTCCTGGTGCTGGTGTATTTCCGAGGGGCGAGTGTGGCGGAGGCCGCCGAAACCCTCGGAATCCCGCCCGGTACGGTGAAGTCCCGCGCGTACTACGCGCTGCGCGCCCTGCGCCGGGTGCTTCCGGGTTACGCGCCCGACCTGGGCTGAAACCCACGATCGAGTCAAGCCTCCGTAAAGCGCCTTGCCGACCACCTCGGTTGAGTAATCGGGTGTCCTTATCCGTGTTCCGGATGAGGGATCCCGGCACCGGGCGACGCGCACGCACCGGAGGAAGGCAGGAAGGGATGCTGCACAGAGGTCACCAGAGCACGGACGGCACCGACGGCGGTGAACTGACCGTTCCCATGGCCTGGTTGTACGCCGAGTACATCGCCGACGAACTGCTGCGGACCGGCGATCTGATGCCGCCGACGTCCTTCGAGTTCCGCGCCGGGCGCGACGCCCTGGCCCTGACCATCTTCCTCTCCGACACCGACGGCGAACTGCCCGGCATCCGGGTCGTCACCCAGCTGGAGACCTGGCTGTCGCTGACCGCCTACGACCAGCCGTGGCAGAGCTGGGTGGCGGAACGCATGGCCCGGCTGGCCGCCCTGGCCGCCGAGTCGGGCAGACCCGCACCCGATCTGGACCTGGCGTCGGCGGCCTGGCGCTGGCTGGAGGAGACCGAGCTGCTCGCCCCCGACCTCGACGCGGTACCGGGGGGCGCGCCGGGCGCCGGCGAGGACGAGGGACCGAAGGTCTGGACGCCCGCCTGGCAGCTCGGGCTGCCCCTCGGACACCTCGCGATCCACCTCTTCTGAATCCCCTTCCGCATCCGACCAATCCGCGGGCCCGACCGCTCCGAACATCTGGGTCACGATTTGGTACGGGCCTGAGTGAATCCCCGGCCGGGTGCGTACCGGTGGGAGCAAGGAGTAACCCCACTGGCACTCAACGGCACGAGGTTTCGGCATGAGGTCCCTGGAGAGGCATCGCGACGTCGGCGCGTACGCGCTGGGCGTGCTGGACGAGGCGGAGGCCTTCCGTTTCGAGGACCACCTCATGGAGTGTCCTCGGTGCACGACGCAGGTCACCGAGTTCGGCGCCACCACCCGGCAGCTGATGCTGTACCGCCGGGCGACCCCCCGCGCGGTGCACCCCTTCGCCGGACCGGGACCGCGGCTGCTGAACCGTCTCCTGGGCGAGGTCTCGGCCCGGCGAAAGGGTGCACGGCGGCGGCTGCTGTACGCCGTGGCCGCGTCGGTGGTGGTCGCCCTCGCGGTCCCGGCGGCCGCCCTCGTGGCGGCCGGCGGCGAGAAACCGGTCCGGGTCACCGCCACCGACGCGAGGTCGGGCGTGTGGGCGCAGGTGACGACCGCGAACGAGGTGTACGGCAGCCAGGTCGAGCTGAAGGTCAAGGACGCCGCCGGCCCCCGCGTCTGCCGCCTGGTCGTCGTCGGCCGCGACGGATCCGAGCAGACGGTCACCAGTTGGAACGCCCCGCACCGCGACGCCCGCCCCAGCACGATGAGGGGCGGCGCGGCCCTGCACCCCGACGAGATCGCCCGGTACGAGGTGCGCACCGAGCTGGGGGAACTGCTGGTGCGGCTGGACGCACGCTAGGGCGCTGCTGCGGCTACTTGAGCAGCTTGGACATCCTGCGGTCCGCGAGCGGTGTGCCGCCCGTCTGGCAGGTCGGGCAGTACTGGAGCGAGGAGTCGCTGAAGGACACCTCGCGGATGGTGTCGCCGCAGACCGGGCAGGGTTCGCCGGTGCGGCCGTGGACGCGCAGGCCGGACTTCTTCTCCGCCTTGAGACGGCCGGCCGCCACGTTGCGGGAGCGTTCGACCGCGTCCGTGAGCGTGGTGCGCAGGGCCTCGTAGAGGGTGTGGGTCTCCGGCGCGGTGAGGGAGGCGGCGAGCTTGAAGGGGGACATCCGCGCCGCGTGCAGGATCTCGTCGCTGTAGGCGTTGCCGACGCCCGCGATCAGGGACTGGTCGCGCAGGGCGCCCTTGAGCTGCCGCCGCTCCCCTGCGAGGAGGGCGGCGAAGCGGTCCTCGTCGAAGTCGGGGGCGAGCGGGTCGGGGCCGAGGCGGGCCACGCCGTCCACCTCCCGCGGATCCCGCACGAGGTGGACGGCGAGACGCTTCTGGGTGCCGGCCTCGGTCAGGTCGAAGCCCTCCCCGGTCTCCAGGGCGACGCGCAGGGCGAGGGGGCCCTTGCCGGGGCGGGGCGGACCGTCCGGGAGGCGGTCCCTCCAGTGCAGCCAGCCCGCACGGGCGAGGTGCGTGACGAGGTGCAGCCCGCCGGCCGTCTCCAGGTCGAGGAACTTGCCGTGCCGGCGCACGGCCGTGACCTCCCGGCCCTCCACGGCGCTCAGCGGGGGGTCGTAGGTCTTCAGGACGCTGACGGCGACGGGCAGGACGCGCACGATCTCGTGGCCGACCAGGTGCTCGGTCAGGAAGTCCTTGAGCGCTTCGACCTCGGGCAGTTCCGGCATACGTCCAGGGTGCCATCGGTGCCCCCGCCGTTCAGGTCCGCCGCCCCACCGCGAACTCGCACCACACGCACTTGCCGCCGCCGCGCGCCTCCACTCCCCACCCGTCGCTGAGCAGGTCGACCAGGAGCAGGCCCCGTCCGGACACGCCCGACTCCCCCGCCTCACGGCGGCGCGGCAGGGCGCTGGAGGAGTCCTCGACCTCGACGCGCAGCCGGCGGCCGGTGCCGTCCAGGACCCGCACGGTGACGATCGCGGCGCCTTCGGTGTGCATCAGGGCGTTGGTGATGAGCTCGTCGGCGATCAGTTCGATCTCGTCGGCACGGTCGCGCGCGCCCCAGGCGCGGACGGCGGCGCGGATCATGTGCCGGGCCCCGGTGAGGGCCTCGGGGTCGCCGGGGGCGACGTGCTGCTGGAGCCGGCCCCCGGTCCGCGGGGTGTCCGGGCTGCGGCGGCGCAGCAGCAGGAGGGCGACGTCGTCGTCGCCGCCGCGTTCCTCGGCCATGTCGATGAGGTGGTCGGCGAGCCGGCGGACGTCGTCGGGGGCGGCGGCGATGAACGCGGCCAGGGCGCGCATGCCGTCGTCGAGGTCGGTGCCGGGCTGTTCGACGAGACCGTCGGTGCACAGCAGCAGGGTCTGCCCGGGGTCGAGTTCGAGGGTGGCGACCGGGTACTCGAGGCTGCCGAACTCGGCTGACAGGCCGAGCGGCAGCCCGCCGGGGACGGTGACGCGCCGGCAGGTGCCGTCGGTGCCCCGCACCAGCGGGTCGATGTGGCCCGCCCGGACCACCTGCACCACGCCGGTGGACAGGTCGGCCTCCGCGTACAGGCAGGTGGCGAAGCGGTCGGTGTCGAGTTCGTGCAGGAAGACGGAGGCGCGGGCCATGACGGTGGCCGGGGTGTGGCCCTCGGCGGCGTAGGCCCTCAGGACGATCCGCAGCTGGCCCATGACGGCGGCGGCGTGCGTGTCGTGCCCTTGGACGTCGCCGATGACGGCGCCGACGCGGCCGCCGGGCAGCGGGATGAGGTCGTACCAGTCGCCGCCGATGTCCCGGCCGTGGGTGCCGCCGATGGTGGCGGCGCGGTAGCGGACGGCGACGTCGGCGCCGGGCACGCCGGGGATGGTGCGGGGCAGCATGGCCCGCTGGAGGCCCTGGGCGATGTCCTTCTCCTGCTCGTAGAACATGGCCCGCTGCAGGCTCTGGGCGATGCTGCTGCCCAGGGCGACGAGGATGTTGCGCTCCTCGGGGGTGAAGCCGCGCCGGTCGTTGTAGAGGAGGCCCATGGCGCCGATCGGGCGGGCCTGGACGATGAGCGGCAGATAGGCGGCCGAGGTGATCCGCAGGTCGGTGATGTGCGGCCACAGCACGGGGTAGCCGGCGGCGAACTCGTCCGGCGACTCGATGAAGCGCGGGGTGAGCGTGCGCACGACCTCGCTCATCGGGTACGGCTCGTCGAGCCGGGTGACCAGGGTGCCGGGGACGAAGCTGCCTTCGGGGCCCTCGGCGATCAGCCGGATGCGGCCGGCCTCGACCAGGCCCATGACGAGGCTGGCCGCGCCGAGGTGGGTGAGGCCGTGGGTGTCCTTGAGGACGTCGATGACGTCCTGCACCGTGCGGGCGTGCGCCAGGGCGGCGGTGGTGAGCTGGACGACGTTGGTCTGCTCGCGGCGCGCGACGTCGAGGGCGGCCTCCTGACGGCGGGCCGCGAGGTCCCGGATCTCCTCGGCGGCGTCGCGGACGATGCCGATGATCCGGCGGGGGCGGCCGGTGTCGTCGCGCCGGATGTAGCCCTGGGTGTGCGTCCAGCACAGGCTGCCGTCGCGGCGGCGGACGCGGAAGTAGGCGCCGTAGTTCTCGCTGCCGTCCTTGATGGCCTGGGCGACCAGGGCGTCCAGACGGATGCCCTCCGTCGGCGGGACGCGCTCGGACAGGCTCTCCGGGCGGCCGTCGTACTCCTCCGGGGTGATGTCGAAGATCTCGTGGGCGCGGGCGTCCATGTGGAACAGCCCGGAGTCCAGGTCCCAGTCGAAGCCGCCCATGCGGTTGAGCGCCAGGATCGGATCCGGGTGGGCGGGCCAGTCGTCCGGGAGGGACGGCGCGCTCGCTCCCCGATCAACCATGCGCCCACCTTGCCAGGGTTTGCCGGATTCTTCGACCGGTGGGCGGGGGAAGGCGTAGGGGGTGCGGCCGGCCGCCGGAGCGCGCGGGTCACGGGGGCGGGGGCACGGGGCACGGGCAGTGACCGGCGGGACAATGGTGAGAGGAGCGCACGGCCGTGGAGTGGTTCACCGCACCCGAGTACTGGATGAGCCGGCTGGTCTTCCAGCGGGCCCTGGCCGGGGTGTATCTCGTGGCGTTCCTGGCGGCGGCCCTGCAGTTCCGCCCGCTGATGGGTGAGCGGGGGATGCTGCCGGTGCCGCGCTTCACCGCGCGGGTGCCGTTCCGGCGGGCGCCGAGCCTGTTCCACTGGCACTACTCGGACCGTCTCTTCGCGGGCTGCGCGTGGACGGGCTGCGCGGTGTCGGCGGCCCTGCTGGCGGGGCTGGACGGGTTCCTGCCGCTGTGGGGCGCGATGCTGCTGTGGCTGGTGCCGTGGGCGCTGTACCTGTCGATCGTCAACGTGGGCCAGACCTGGTACGGCTTCGGCTGGGAGTCGCTGCTGCTGGAGACCGGCTTCCTCGCGGTGTTCCTCGGCAACGACGAGGTGGCCCCGCCGCTCGTGGTGCTGTTCCTGCTGCGCTGGATCCTGTTCCGGGTCGAGTTCGGCGCGGGCCTGATCAAGATGCGGGGGGACCCCTGCTGGCGGAACCTGACCTGCCTGGACCACCATCACGAGACGCAGCCGATGCCCGGCCCGCTGAGCTGGTTCTTCCACCACCTGCCCAGGCCCCTGCACCGGGTGGAGGTGGCCGCCAACCACGTCACCCAGTTGGTCGTGCCGTTCCTGCTGTTCGCCCCGCAGCCGGTCGCGACGGCCGCCGCGTCCCTGATGATCCTCACCCAGCTGTGGCTGGTGCTGTCGGGCAACTTCGCCTGGCTGAACTGGATCGCCATCGTGCTGGCGGTGCCCGCGCTCGCCCTGCCCGGCGACCCGCCGTCCCTGCCGGACGCCCCGCTGTGGTACGTCGTGGTCGTGCTCGCGGTGGCCGCGTTCCTGCTGTTCCTCAGCCACCGCCCGGTGCTCAACATGCTCTCCCGCGGCCAGGTCATGAACCGCTCCTTCGACCCGCTGCACCTGGTCAACACCTACGGCGCGTTCGGCAGCGTGAGCCGCGTCCGCCACGAGGTGGTGATCGAGGGCACCCTCGACGAGGTGCCGCGCGAGGACTCCGACTGGCGGGAGTACGAGTTCCGGGGCAAGCCGGGCGACCCGCGCCGCTGGCCGCGCCAGTTCGCCCCGTACCACCTGCGGCTGGACTGGATGATGTGGTTCGCCGCGCTCTCCCCCGCCTACGCCGGCTCCTGGTTCGGCGCGCTCGTGGAACGGCTCCTGGAGAACGACCGCGCCACGCTGCGCCTCCTGCGCCGTTCCCCCTTCCCGCCCGACCGCCCGCCCCGCTACGTCCGCGCCCGCCTCTTCCGCTACCGGTACACGACCTGGCGGGAGCTGCGGGAGACGGGCGCGTGCTGGGAGCGGACCGTGGTGCGGGAGTACCTGCCGCCGACCCGGCTGACGGCGGTGGATCACAGGTTGTAGACGCGGACGGCGGTGCCCTCGAAGACCGCGGTCCGCTCCGCGGCGCCGAGTCGGCCGGTCACGGTCCGGGCGGCGGCGAGGACCTCGCCGTAGGAGGCGGCCAGGGTGCACACCGGCCAGTCGGAGCCGAACATCAGGCGGTGCGGGCCGAAGGCCTCCAGGGCCGCGTCGGTGTACGGGCGCAGCTCCTCGGGCGTCCAGGTGGCGGGGTCGGCCTCGGTGACCAGGCCGGAGAGCTTGGCGGCCGTGTTGGGCAGGGCGGCGAGGGCGCGCAGGTCCGACTCCCACGGCTCGCGGGCGCCGGAGGCGACGGGGGGTTTGCCGAGGTGGTCGAGGACGAAGGTGAGGCCGGGGTGGCGGGCGGCGGCCCGGACGCAGGCCGGGAGCTGGTGGGGCAGCACGACCAGGTCGTAGACGAGGCCCGCGTCGGCGACCGCGGCCAGTCCGCGCCGGACGTCCGGGCGCAGCAGCCAGTCGGGGTCGGCCTCGGACTGGACCTGGTGGCGGACGCCCCTGAGGTGGCGGCCGCCGGGGAGTTCCCGCAGCCGGGCGAGTTCGTCGGCCACGTCGGGGCGGGTGAGGTCCGTCCAGCCGACCACGCCCGCGACCAGGTCGTGCGCGGCGGCCAGGGCGAGGAGTTCCGGGGTCTCCTCGGCCACGGTGACCGTCTGCACCAGCACCGTGCGGCCGACGCCCGCGGCGCGGGCCTCGGGGGCCAGGTCGGCGAGGCCGAAGTCCCGCCGGAGCGGGCTGTCGCCGCCGATCCAGTCCTGGTCGCGGACGGAGAGGTCCCAGACGTGGTGGTGCGCGTCGACCGTCACCGTCACCACCACGGCTCCCGCACGACGGGCGGGACGGCGGATGGAACGGCGGGCGGGACGACGGATGGAACGGCAGGTGGGACGACGGGCGGGACGACGGATGGAACGGCAGGCGGGACGGCGGGCGGGACGGAGTCCCTCATGACGGCTCCTCGGCGGGGACGGGCGCGTCGGGCGGCAGGAGGCCCGTCTCGCGCAGCTCCCGCCAGTAGGCGGCCGGGACCGTCGCCGCGAACTGCCGTGCGCAGTCGTCGGCCTCGGCCGCCGAGCGGGCGCCGACCAGGACGCTCGCCACGGCCGGGTGGGCGGCGCAGAAGGAGAGGGCGGCGGCCCGCAGGGTGGTGCCGTGGCGTCCGGCGACGGCGCTCAGCCGCCGGGCCCGCTCGATCAGCTCCTGGGGAGCCTGTGCGTAGTCGTACGTCGCCGTCGCTCTCGGGTCGGCCAGCAGGCCCGAGTTGAACGGGCCGCCGATCACCACCGAGATCCCGCGTGCCGCGGCGGCGGGGAGCAGCGAGGTGAGCGCGCCCTGCTCCAGCAGGGTGTACCGGCCCGCGCACAGCACCACGTCGACGTCGGTGTCGCGGACGAAACGGGTGAGCATCGCCGTCTGGTTCATGCCGGCGCCGATCGCGCCGACCACGCCCTCGGAGCGCAGGCGTTCCAGGGCCGGATAGCCCTCGCGGAAGGCCTCCTCGGCGTGGTCGTCGGGATCGTGGAGGTAGACGACGTCGACGCGGTCCAGGCCGAGGCGGTCCAGGCTCGCCTCCAGGGTGCGGCGGATGCCGTCGGCGGTGAAGTCCCAGACGCGGCGGTCGGTGGCGGGCACGGCGAAGCCGTCGGCGAGGTCGTCCCCGGTGCCGTCGGCCGGTTCCAGGCGGCGGCCCACCTTGGTCGACACCGTGTAGGCGGCGCGCGGGTGCTCGCGCAGGGCGGCGCCGAGCCGCCGTTCGGACAGGCCGAGGCCGTAGTGGGGGGCGGTGTCGAAGTAGCGGACGCCCTGGCGCCAGGCGGCGGCGACGGCCTCGTGGGCCTGCTCGTCGTCGACCTCGGTGTAGAGGTTGCCGATGCCGGCGGTGCCCAGGCCGAGGCGGGTGACCTGGACGCCGCTGCGGCCGAGGGCGTTCACCGGCGCTCCGCCGGGCGCAGGCGCAGGCCCTGCATGCCGCCGTCGACGGCGAGGGCGGTGCCGGTGGTGGCGCCGGACAGGGGGCTCGCCAGGTAGGCGATGGCGCCCGCGACCTCGGCGGCGCCGACCAGGCGGCCGGTGGGCTGGCGGGCCTCCAGGGCGGCGCGTTCGGCGGCCGGGTCGTCGGCGGCGTCGAGCAGCCGGCCGATCCACGGGGTGTCGGCGGTGCCCGGGTTGACGCAGTTGACGCGGATGCCCTCGCGGACGTGGTCGGCGGCCATGGCGAGGGTGAGGGAGAGGACGGCTCCCTTGGTGGCGCTGTAGAGCACGCGCTGCGGCAGGCCGGCGGTGGCGGCTATGGAGCAGGTGTTGACGATCGCCGCGTGCGCGGAGCGGCGCAGGTGGGGCAGGGCGGCGCGGGCCGTGCGGACCATGCCGACGACGTTGACGTCGAGGACGCGGTGCCACTCGGCGTCGTCGTTGTCCTCGACGGTTCCCTGCGCGCCGATGCCGGCGTTGTTGACGAGGACGTCCAGGCCGCCGAGGTCGGCGGCGGCCGCCGCGACGGCGGAGCGTACGGAGGGGTCGTCGGTGACGTCGGCGCGGTAGCCGCGCAGCGGTTCGTCCACGCCCGTCGGGTCCAGGTCGAGGACGGCGACCCGGGCGCCGCGCTCGGCCAGCAGGTCGGCGGTGGCCCGGCCGATGCCGGAGGCGCCGCCGGTCACCACGGCCCTGAGGCCCTCGAAGTCGGTCATGCCGTCCGCTCCTTCTCGTGCGCCGCCAGGTCGGCGGCCCAGAAGGTGCCGCCGGGGTACGTGTACCGCGCGATCGACTCGGGCCGCATGGCGGCCGAGAAGCCCGGCGCGGTGGGTGCCGCGTAGTGACCTTCCCTGATCACCACGGGGTCGAGGAAGTGGTCGTGCAGATGGTCGACGTATTCGATCACGCGGTCCTCGGTGGTGCCGGAGAGGGCGACGTAGTCGAACATCGCCAGGTGCTGGACGAGTTCGCACAGTCCGACGCCGCCCGCGTGCGGGCAGACGGGCACGCCGAAGCGGGCCGCCAGCAGCAGGATCGCGAGGTTCTCGTTGACGCCGCCGACCCGGGCCGCGTCGAGCTGGAGGATGTCGAGGGCGCCGGCCTGGAGGAGCTGTTTGAAGACGACGCGGTTCTGGACGTGCTCGCCGGTGGCCACCCTGACCGGGGCGACCGCCTCGCGGACGGCGGCGTGCCCGAGGATGTCGTCGGGGCTGGTGGGCTCCTCGATCCAGTAGGGGTCGAACTCGGCGAGGGCGCGGGTCCAGCGGATCGCCTCGCCGACGTCCCAGCGCTGGTTGGCGTCGACGGCGAGCCGGATGTCGGGTCCGACGACGGATCGGGCGACGCGACAGCGCCGTACGTCGTCCGCGAGGTCCGCGCCGACCTTGAGCTTGATCTGCCGGAAGCCGTCGGCGACGGCCTCGCGGGCGAGGCGGGTGAGCTTGTCGTCGTCGTAGCCGAGCCAGCCGGCGGAGGTGGTGTAGGCGGGGTAGCCGGTGGACAGCAGCCGTTGCGTGCGCTCGGCCGCTCCCCGCCTGCCGCGGCGCAGCAGCGCGAGGGCCTCGTCGGGGGTGAGGGCGTCGGTGAGGTACCGGAAGTCGACCTGGCCGACGAGCCATTCGGGGTCGGCGTCGGCGAGCAGCCGCCACAGGGGCTTGCGGGCGCGTTTGGCGGCGAGGTCCCAGACGGCGTTGACGACCGCGCCGATCGCCATGTGCATCACGCCCTTCTCGGGGCCGAGCCAGCGCAGTTGGCTGTCGCCGACCAGGGCGCGGCTGAGGACGCCCGGGTCGGCGCACAGCTCGTCCACGGACCGGCCGACGACGTGCGGGCGCAGCGCCTCGACGGCGGCGACCTGGACCTCGTTGCCCCGGCCGATGGTGAAGGTGAATCCGTGTCCCTCGTGGCCGTCGAGGGCGTCGGTGCGCAGGACGACGTAGGCCGCCGAGTAGTCGGGGTCCGGGTTCATCGCGTCGGAGCCGTCGAGTTCGCGGGAGGTGGGGAAGCGGATGTCGTGGGTGTCGACCGCGGTGACGCGGGCGGGGGTCGAGGACGCCATGCCGCATATTTATCAGACCACTTGCCGTCGCCGACACCCTCAGCACGGCAGAATGTCGCCATCATGCCCCAAGTGGTCCGACCACATCGGTGGCTAGACTGCGGCGCACCGGCGACAGGAGAGAACGCGCCGGTGACGGGAGAGATGACGTGAACAAGGCCGACGGGGCCGACGGGAGCCGGCCGGCCGGACCCGCCGCCCCGAGGGGAACGGTGACGCAGCGCGCCATCGAGCGGATCAAGGCGATGATCGCGCAGGGGCTGCTGGAGCCGGGCCAGCGGCTGCCCACCGAGCGTGACCTCGCGGCGCAGCTGGGCATCTCCCGCAGTTCGATGCGGGAGGCGATCCGGGCGCTGACCGTGCTGGGCGTCCTGGAGGCACGGCACGGTTCCGGTATCTACGTGACGCAGCTCCAGGCCGGCGATCTGCTGGAGACGTTCGGGGTGGTGGCCGATCTGTCGCGCGGCCCGCGGCTGGTGGAACTGCTGGAGGTGCGGCGGGTGCTGGAGTCGACGGCGACCGCGCTGGCCGCGGCCCGCATCACGCCGGAGCGACTGGCGGCCGTGGAGGGCCACTTGACGGCGATGAACGCGACGGACGACCCGGAGGAGATCCTCGCCCACGATCTCGCCTTCCACCGGGAGATCGCGGCGGCCGCCGGCAACGAGACCATGGCGGCGATCCTGGAGGGCCTCTCCTCCCGCACCTTCCGCGCCCGGGTCTGGCGCGGCTACCGGGAGGAGGGTGCCTTCGCCCGCACCCGCCGTGAGCACGCGGCGATCCACCGCGCCCTGGCCGCCCGGGATCCGGAGGCGGCACGGGCGGCGGCGGCCGCGCACGTGGGCGAGGTGGAGGAGTGGCTGCGGGCCCAGCTCGGCGAGGGGGCGGCGCCCGCGTCGGCGGCCGCGTCGGCGGCCGCGTCGGATCCGGATCCGGCCAGTCGGCCGAGTTCCTGATGTACGACGGTGTTCCTGATGTACGACGGTGATCCTGATGTACGACGGTGATCCGACCCGGCCCGGTCGGCCGGGCATGGACACCCGGCTCGGTCCGATGCCCGCCGGAGGCGTTCCGCGCGCCGCTCGGGCGGGCGGCGGGGTCTGCATGGGCGTGTCACACGCACGCCCATGCGTCAGGCGATCGCGAGGGGGTACCCGCGCGGGGGTCAGTCCACGCAGGGGTCAGTCCACTCCGAGGTCAGTCAACGCTGGGCAGGATGTGGGGCTCGGCGAGGTCCTCCTCGTAACCCGCGAGACGGATGGGGGCCGAGCGGGCCCACACGTCGAGGCTGCCGATGTCCCCGGCCTTGCGGCCCTTGCGCTCCGCGCGTTCCTTGGGACTCTGTTCGCGATTCGTCGTCTCCGGTGTCACCGCGCACTCCTTATGTGTCGGATCACCCTCGGGCGTGCCGGTCGGTCCGCATCGGTCCGGCGCTCGGCGCGTCCTCGGGTCTGTCTGTCTGAAGGCGGTTCGGACGCGGTGGCGCCGGCGTTTCCGAGGAGAGCAGGCCGTGGTGAACCGGCTGTCCCATGACGGACCGTGGGTGTGGGTGGCACTCCGTTCTGCTGTCCGTCCGCTACAGATTAACCAAATGAGCGGAGGGTCGCTCGATAGGGCTGAAAATTTGGGGTAACCATGGCAAGTCACCCGCATGTCCTCGCAGCTGAATTGAACCCCTTCGCCCGTTCGCGCGCCCTTTGAGCATCACCCGGACGGAGTACAGCGGCGACCGCACGCGCCTCATCGCCGCGCCAGGCGGGTGCCGTTGACCCCGCCGCGACGAACGGGACGGGGACGGTTCACGGCCGACGGGGACGGGCGGACGCCGTTGACGGGTCAACGGCCGCCGCTCACCTACCACTTGCCGGGTGCGTAGTCCTTCAGGAAGACGCCGTACAGGTCCTCGCCGGCCTCGCCGCGCACGACCGGGTCGTAGACCCGGGCCGCGCCGTCGACCAGGTCGAGCGGGGCGTGGAAGCCCTCCTCGGCGAGGCGCAGCTTGTCGTAGTGGGGGCGCTCGTCGGTGATCCAGCCGGTGTCCACCGAGGTCATGAGGATGCCGTCGGTCTGGAACATCTCCTGGGCGCTGGTCCGCGTGACCATGTTCATCGCGGCCTTGGCGGCGTTGGTGTTCGGGTGGCCCGCGCCCTTGTAGCCGCGGCCGAAGACGCCCTCCATCGCCGAGACGTTCACGACGTACGCGCGCCCGCTCGTCGCCCTCCTGGCAGCGGCCGCCATGGCCGGGCGGAGCTTGCTGATCAGGATGAACGGCGCCGTGTAGTTGCACAGCTGGGTCTCGAGGAGCTCCACCGGGGAGATCTGCTCGATGGTCTGCACCCAGGTGTTGCTGTCGACGACGTCGGGGACCAGGCCGCCGGCGTCGATGGCGGTGCCGTCGAGATGCCGGGCGACGCTGGCGTTGCCCGCGACGAGGGCGAGGTCGGCGACCTGCTGCGCGTCGAGGCCGCCGGCGCCGAGGGGCAGCGCGGCGAGGCCGTCGACCGCGCCGGAGTTGAAGGCGCCGATGACGTGGTGGGCGGGCAGCTCACCGGCGGGCAGCGGGGCGCTCTCGCCGGAGACCAGGGCGGCGTAGGCGGAGGGCAGGCGGCGTACGGTCTGCGTCGCGTTGTTGATGAGGATGTCGAGCGGACCCGCTTCGGCGACCTGGTCGGCGAGGGCCACGGCCTGCGCCGGGTCGCGCAGGTCGATGCCGACGACCTCCAGACGGTGCATCCAGTCGGCCGAGTCGTCCATGGCCTTGAAGCGGCGGATGGCGTCCTTCGGGAAGCGCGTGGTGATCGTCGTGTGCGCGCCGTCGCGCAGCAGCCTGAGCGCGATGTACATGCCGATCTTGGCACGGCCGCCGGTGAGCAGGGCGCGCTTGCCGGTGAGGTCGGTGCGGGCGTCGCGCCGGGCGCGGTTCTCGGCGGCGCACCCCGGGCAGAGCTGGTGGTAGAAGTAGTCGACCTCGACGTAGCGGGTCTTGCAGGTGTAGCAGGAGCGCGGGCGCTGGAGTATCCCCGCGATGCGGCCCTCCTCCGTGACCGAGGACGGCAGGATGCCCTCGGTCTCGTCGTCGATGCGCTGGGCCGAGCCGGTCGCGGTGGCCTCGGTGACCGCCTTGTCGTGCGCGGTCTTGGCGGCCCGGCGCTCCTGGCGGCGGCGCTGCTTGACCGTGCGGTAGATGCCGGCCGTGGCCCGGCGCACGGCGATGGCGTCGGGGTGGTCGACCTCCAGCTTGTCGAGCTCCTCGAGCACACCGAGGCAGACGGCGAGCCGCTCGGGGTCGATGCCGGGCCCGTACCCGACCTCGTCGGCGGTCGCGTGCACGACCTCGTCGGCGGCCGTGCGCACGACCTCGTCCGTGGTCGCCGAGCCGCCCTCTGTCACCGTCATCGCGCTGCCGTTCCCTGCTCACCCGTGCGGCGCTCCGACCGCGCCCGCTTTCGAACGGGGAAGTCTACGGAGCGCCGGGCCACACCTCCAAACCCGCGCGGGTCAAGAGCCGCAGGCCGTGATGAGCGTCTCCATCTCCGTGGTCAGCGCCCGCGCGAACCGGTCGAGGTCGGGCACCGCCTCGGCGTCGGCGACCAGACCGTAGTGGACGCGGCCGCGGAAGGTGGAGACGGCGACCGCCAGGGCCTGGCCGCGGGCGAGCGGGGCGTACGGGTAGACCTCGGTGACCGGGTTGCCGCCGAGCTTCAGGCCGAGGCCGGGCAGGGGCACGCTGGTGACCAGGATGTCGAACCAGAGCCGGGCGGCCTGGCCGACCAGGGGCCCGCCGAGGCGGTGGCCGAGGGCGGGGACGTGGTCGGCGAGCAGGGCGACGGCGCCCGCGCCCCGGCCCGGCCCGGCGTCCTTGTTGCGGTTCATGGCGGCACGGACCGCGGCGAGCCGCCCGAGCGGGTCCGGGTCGTCGACGGGGAGCCGCACCAGGTATCCGGAGAGCCGGTTGCCCTGCGGGTGGGCGGTGCGCGGACGGCGCCGGGAGACCGGGATGAGCGCGCGGGGCGCCACCCCCTCGCTGCCGTCGCCGCGCTCGTCGAGCCAGTGGCGCAGGGCGCCGGCCACGACCGCGATGAGGACGTCGTTGACGGTGCCGCCGACGACCTTGCGCACGCGGTGCACGTCGTCGAGGTCGAGGGTGACGCCGGCGGTGCGGCGGGTTCCGGTGGGTCCGGCGGTGAGCGCGGCCGTCGACTGCCGGCCCAGGGTGTGCACGGCGACGGAGGCGCCGATGTCGAGGGCGCGGCCCACGTCCGACAGGGCGCCGCGCAGCAGCCCGGGAAGTCTGCGCACGTCGGGCAGCGTCGGACGGTCCGGTTCGGCAGGCCGGGGCCGGGGCGCGGGCAGGTCCAGGTCCAACGGGTCCAGCACGGCCGCGGCGAGGGTCAGGGCACGCAGGCCGTCGGCGAGGGCGTGGTGGAACTTGAACAGCACGGCGAAGCGCTCACCGCCCTCCTCCGGCAGGACGTGGGCCTCCCAGAGCGGGCGGCCGCGCTCCAGCGGGGACTCCATGAGCCGCCCGGCCGCGGCCTGGAGGTCGGCGGCCGGCGCGTGCAGCCGGACGTGGTGGAGGGGGTCGAAATCCGGGTCGGGCTCGCGCACCGCGCCGCCGAAGGCGAGGGGCTGCCAGATGTCCCGGATCCGCATGCGCAGCCCGGGGACGGCGGCCGCGCGGGCGGCGAGCAGATCGGCGGCGTGGGCGCCCGCGGAGGGGGAGGGCGCCGTGAACACGCCGAGCGCGCCGAGGTGCATGGGGTGCGCGGGCGACTCGATGTTCCAGAACGCCAGGTCGAGGGGTGCCAGCAGATCATCAGCAGTCACGGGCTTGCCTCGCGTCGATGAGGGGTGAGGCAGCAGTCAATCGCCTTGGGGCGATTACGGTCAAGCACCGTCACGTTACGCACAGTAAACAACTGGTGAAGGAGACAGTGCGTCCTCGACGACAGGGCCTCTAGGACACCCGCTGCCCCTTCCCGAGGGCGATCACCCCGCCCTTGGACACGGAGTACAGCTCGGCGTCCCGCTCCGGGTTGACCCCGATGGTGGCGCCGGGCGGCACCTCGACGTTCTTGTCCAGGATCGCCCCGCGCACCACCGCGCCGCGGCCGATGTGGACGTTGTCGTGCAGGACCGAGCCCTGGACGACGGCCCCGGGATCGACCACGACCCCCGGTGAGAGCACGGAGCGGGTGACCTGCCCCCGGATGAGGCAGCCCGCGCTGATGATCGACTCGCCGGCGATGCCGCCCGCGTTGAAGCGGGCCGGGGAGAGCTGGTTGGAGTGGGTGTAGATGGGCCAGCTGCGGTTGTACAGGTTGAACGCGGGGCGCTCGGCGATCAGGTCCATGTGGGCGTCGTAGTACGCGTCGAGCGTCCCGACGTCCCGCCAGTAGCCCTGGTCGCGGGTGGTCTCGCCGGGGACGTGGTTGTCGCCGAAGTCGTACAGGCGGGCCTGGCCGCGCCGGGTGAGCTGGGGCAGGATGGAGCCGCCCATGTCGTGCACGGAGGCCCCGTCCTCGGCGTCGCGGTGGAGCGCCTCGACGAGGGCCTTGGTGGTGAAGACGTAGTTGCCCATGGAGGCGAACACGCACTCCGGGTCGTCGGCGAGGCCCGGAGGGTCGGCGGGCTTCTCCAGGAAGCGCTCGACCGTCTGCCCGTCCGAGCCCGGGGTGATGACGCCGAAGGACGGCGACTCGGAGCGCGGCACCCGGATCCCGGCCACCGTGACGCCCGCCCCGCTGTCGATGTGCTGGGTGAGCATCTGGCGCGGGTCCATGCGGTAGACGTGGTCGGCTCCGAACACGGCGACGTACTCGGGCTGTTCGTCGTGGATCAGGTTCAGCGACTGGAGGATGGCGTCGGCGCTGCCGAGGTACCAGCGCGGGCCGAGCCGCTGCTGGGCCGGGACCGGGGTGATGTAGTTGCCGAGCAGGCTGGACATCCGCCAGGTGGTGGTGATGTGCCGGTCCAGCGAGTGCGACTTGTACTGCGTCAGGACGCAGATGCGCAGGATGTCCGCGTTGACGAGGTTGGACAGCACGAAGTCGACGAGCCGGTAGGTGCCGCCGAAGGTGACCGCGGGCTTCGCGCGGTCCGCCGTGAGGGGCATCAGACGTTTGCCCTCGCCGCCCGCCAGTACGATTCCGAGAACCGAAGGCCCACCACGACGCATCTCGCCGCTCCCCTCACCCAGGTCGTGCACCATGGTTGCCCCGTACGGGCCGCACTACGCCTGTTTGACGATCTCCTCGTACAGCCGGACCGTGCGCCGGGCCACCGCGTCCCAGCCGAACTCGCCCACCGCGCGGGCCCGTCCGGCCTCGCCCATACGGCGTGCGGCCTCCGGGTCGCCGAGGACGGAGTCCAGCGCCCGGGTGAGACCCGCCTCGAACTCCTCGTCCCCCTCGCCCAGGGGGACCAGCAGCCCGGTCGCGCCGTCCTCGACGACCTCGGGGATGCCACCGACCCGCGAGGCCACGACGGGGGTGCCGCAGGCCATCGCCTCCAGGTTGACGATGCCGAGGGGTTCGTACACCGACGGGCAGACGAACACGGCCGCGTGCGTGAGGAGTTGGACGACCTCCGGGCGCGGCAGCATCCGCGGGATCCAGTGCACGCCGTCCCGGGCCCGGCTCAGCTCCTCGAACAGCTCACGGAACTCCCGGTCGATCTCGGGCGTGTCGGGCGCGCCCGCGCACAGCACGACCTGGGCCGCCGGGTCGATGTCCCGGACGGCGCGCAGCAGATGGGGGACGCCCTTCTGCCGGGTGATCCGGCCGACGAACAGCACGTACGGGCGGGACGGGTCGAGGCCGACGCGGGCGAGGGCGTCGGTGCCGTGGTCGGGCCGGTACAGGGCGGTGTCGATGCCGTTGTGCACGACGTGGACCCGGTCGGCGTCCAGGGCCGGGTAGCAGGCCAGCACGTCCTCGCGCATCGCGCCGGAGACCGCGATCACCGCGTCGGCGGCCTCCACGGCGGTCCGCTCGGCCCAGCCGGAGAGGGCGTACCCGCCGCCGAGCTGCTCGGCCTTCCAGGGGCGCAGGGGCTCCAGCGAGTGGGCGGTCAGCACGTGCGGGACGCCGTACAGCTCCTTGGCGAGGTGACCGGCCAGGTTGGCGTACCAGGTGTGGGAGTGGACCAGTTCGCGGCCTTCGAGGGCGGCGGCCATGGCGAGGTCGACGGAGAAGGTGCGCAGGGCGTCGTTGGCCCCGTCGAGGGCGGACCAGGGGCGGTGGCGCAGCACCCCGGCCGCCCGGTCCGCCGAGGATGCCTCGCCCCAGCAGTGCACGTCGAGGTCGACCAGGCCCCGCAGCTCCCGGGCGAGGAACTCGACGTGGACGCCCGCGCCGCCGTACACGTCCGGGGGATACTCCCGGGTCAGCAGTCCCACTCGCACCCGTAACCCCCCAATCGTCGCGGCCGGTTCCCTCATGGTCACCCAGACGGGGCGCGCGGGGAAGAGCGCGGGGGCCGCGGGAAGCGACAGTCCCCGCAGACGCCCCCGCCGGGCACCCGGTAGTACAGGCAGCAGCTGCGGCGCCGGAAGGCGGTGCCGGCCCGGCGCGGGCCCACGGCCGTAGGGACGTCGTGGCCCGCTCCCGCGCCCTGACCGCGGCGCTGCCGAGCGCCACCGGCCACAGCCGGGCCGCCAGTCCCTGCTGCGCCACGGAGGCGGCCGTACGGGTCCATGGCCGCGGGTGGTGTGGTGGTGCGGTGGTGCGGTGGTGCGCGGGACGGGGAGAACCGGGGAGCCTCCGGCAATCCGCCGGCAACCGGTGGTGGACGGCGACAACCGGCGACAACCGGTGGCATCCGGCGAGTATCACCCCCCTTGGGGAGGACTGAGGTCCCCTCGTACTCCATCGGCAGTAGGACCCATTGAGTGCTCAGGTACGACGACGGGAACAGATCGACAAGGCATCGTGTTGGGTATGGAAGCCGATCGTTCGCCGCGCCGGGCCTCCGGCCCCCGCCTCGCGCAGAGGAGCAGCTCATGAGCGCCCTCGCGTTGTCCGTGGTCCTGTCACTCGTGTCCGCGGTCGCCTACGCGGCCGGGGCGATCGTGCAGGAGCAGGTCGCGGTCTCCTCCCCCGCCGAGCAGTACGCGCCGCTGCGCCGGCCGGCCTGGTGGGCGGCGGTCGGGCTGAACGGCCTGGGCGGGCTGCTGCACGTCGTGGCGCTGGCCTACGGTCCCCTCAGCCTGGTCCAGCCGCTGGGCGCGCTGACGATCGTGGTCGCCCTGCCGATGGCCGCCCTCTTCGTGGGCCGCAGGGCCGGGGCGACGGCCTGGCGGGGCGCCGTCATGGCGACGGTCGGTCTGGCCGGTCTGCTGTCCGTGGTCGGCACGGCCGACGCGCAGTCGCTCAGCACCCCGCAGCGGGTGGGCGCCGCTGTCGTCACCGGCGGCGCGGTGGTGGCCCTGATGGCCGCCGGGCGGGCGGCGCACCGGCACCCGGCGGTGCGCAGCACGCTGCTGGCGACCGCGTCCGGCATAGCCTTCGGCATGTCGTCGGTGTTCACCAAGACCGTGGCCGTCGACTGGGCCGGTGGCGTCTCGGCGGCCGACCTGCCGTCCCTCGCCGTGATCGGTGTGCTGGCCACGGCCGGCATGCTGCTGTCCCAGGCCTCCTACAAGGGCGGCGGCCTCGCGGCCCCGCTGGCCACGCTGACCGTGGTGAACCCGGTGGTGGCGGCCGCGGTCGGCATCACGATGTTCGGCGAGACCTTCCGCTACGGCAGCACGGGCACCGTGCTCGCGCTGGGCTGCGGCGTGGTCGCGGCCGGTGGCCTGATCCTGCTGACGACCGAGCGGCTCGCGGGCCCCGGGCCGCAGCCCCGGACCGAGCCGGAGCGGATGCCCGCGGCCGCGGGCGGGCTGCCCGGCGGTTCCCCGGAGCCGCAGGTCGCGCGGCGACGGGAAGAGGCTCCCCGGGAGGCCGGGGCGGGCGGCGTCCACGAGGGCGCGTTCGTACCGGCCCAGACCCGGGGCGAGCCGGTGGTGGCGGCGTCCGACGACGCCGCCGAACCACCGGCCGCCGGGTACGTACCGGTCTACGGCGGCCCGTACGTCCCGATGCCCGTCCTCGTCCGGCAGCGCGTGCGGATCAGATCGTGACGCCGCCGGCCCGCAGGTAGGCCACCGGATCGATGTCCGTACCGAACCCCGGCCCGGTCCGCACCTCGAAGTGCAGGTGCGGGCCCGTGCTGTTGCCCGTGGAGCCGGAGCGGCCGATGCGCTGACCCGCGCCGACCGACTGCCCCTCCCGCACGGAGATCGCCGACAGGTGCGCGTACTGCGAGTAGCGGCCGTCGGAGTGCCGGATGACGACCTGGTAGCCGAACGAACCCTCCCAGCCGGCGCTCACCACCTTGCCCGCCGCCACGGCCTGCACGGACGTGCCGGTGGCGACGGGGAAGTCGACGCCGGTGTGGTAGCCCTTCGACCAGGAGGAGCCCGTCGCGTGGTACGGCGTGCCCGTGGCCGCGCTGACCGGGGCGACGAGGGAGTGACCGGTCGACGACTTCTTCTTCCCGGTCGCCTTCTTCTCCGCGCTCTTGCCCGCGTCGTTCTTCTGCTGGGTGCTCTTCGCCTTGCCGCCCTGCTTGCCGGCCGTCGCCTTGCTGCTCGCCCCCTCGGTGCCCGAGGAGCCCTGTTGCAGCTTCAGCCGCTGGCCCGGCACGATCAGGTCGGGGTCCGCGCCGATGGTCGCCCGGTTGCCGGCGTACAGCCGCCGCCAGCCGCCGCCGACGTCCTGTTCGTCGGCGATGCCGGAGAGGGTGTCGCCGCGCACCACCGTGTACATCTCGGCGGTGCCGGCCCGAGACTGGGGCGTGGCCTGCGGCTGGACGTCCTTCAGCGAGTTCCCGGCCGTTTTCCCGGCGGATTTCCCGGCGGATTTCCCGGCGGTTTTCTTCGCCGTGCCGCCGGGGTCGATGTCGGGGGTGTCGCCGCCCCGGGTCAGTCCGGCGCGGACCGAACAGGTCGGCCAGGCGCCGGGGCCCTGGCCGTCCAGCACCTTCTCGGCCACGGCGATCTGCTGGTCCTTGGTGGCGAGATCGGCGCGCGGCGCGTACCGGGTGCCGCCGTACGCCTCCCACGTGGACTGGGTGAACTGCAGCCCGCCGTAGTAGCCGTTGCCGGTGTTGATGTCCCAGTCGTTGCTCGACTCGCACGCGGCGACCTTGTCCCAGGTGTCCACGTCGGCTGCCTGCGCGGCGCCGGTTCCGATGAGCGGGAGGGCCATGCCGGCGCCGCCCGCCGTGACGGTGAGCGAGGCGCGGTTGATCCTGTTCGGCTGATACCGGCGGTGCCGGCCGCGTACGGCCATGGAGATCCCCCTCGACATGCGTCAGGAGGGGCAAAAGTAAGGGCTGTCAAGCGGCCGGGACAAGACGACTATCGGTCGCCCTGTCTCAACTCGACCGGTACGCGCCCCCTGTTGCGCGACGGTGGGACACCGGAGGCCCGCGAGCCGGGTCCGCGTCGGCCGGCGCGTGCGAGGGACGGGCGTACCGCCGTGTCAGGACGTGCGGGCGGCCCACCGTCAGGCCAGGATGGTCGGCGGTGCAGGACCGACGGAGAACGAGCGGCACGGAACCGGCGGGAACGAGCGCGACACGACCGGCGGACGACGCACGGCACGAGAGCGGCGGGTAACAAGCGCTACGACCGGCACCACCGAGCACAGGACCACCAGACCACGAGAACCTCAAGAACCACGAGAACCACGAGAACCACGAGAACTACGAGAGCACGAAAGCCAGCAGAACCAGTAGAACCAGCAGAACCATCAGACCCACGAACCACCAGAACCACCATGACCACCAGGACCCCTGAGGAGCCAACAGCATGAGCACGTCAGCCCAGATCGGCGTCACGGGACTCGCGGTCATGGGCCGCAACCTCGCCCGGAACTTCGCCCGCAACGGCTACACCGTCGCCGTGCACAACCGGACGGTGGCGCGCACGCACGCGCTGGTGAAGGAGTTCGGGCACGAGGGCGACTTCGTGGCGGCCGAGACCGCGGAGGAGTTCGTGGCGGCGCTGGAGCGGCCCCGCCGCCTGGTGATCATGGTCAAGGCCGGAGGGCCGACCGACGCGGTGATCGAGGAGTTCGCCCCGCTCCTGGAGCCCGGCGACATGATCATCGACGGGGGCAACGCGCACTTCGCCGACACCCGGCGCCGGGAGCGCGAACTGCGCGAGCGGGGAATCCACTTCGTCGGCACGGGCATCTCCGGCGGCGAGGAGGGCGCCCTGCACGGACCGAGCATCATGCCGGGCGGCTCCACGGAGTCGTACACGTCGCTGGGCCCCCTGCTGGAGAGGATCTCCGCGAAGGCGGCGGACGGGGCGCCCTGCGTGACCCACGTCGGTCCCGACGGCGCCGGGCACTTCGTGAAGATGGTCCACAACGGCATCGAGTACGCGGACATGCAGCTGATCGGCGAGGCGTACCAACTGCTGCGCGACGTCGCCGGATACTCCCCCGCCGAGATCGCGGACGTCTTCCGCACCTGGAACACCGGCCGGCTCGACTCGTACCTCATCGAGATCACGGCCGAGGTGCTGTCGCACGTGGACGCGGCGACGGGGGCGCCCTTCGTGGACGTGGTGGTGGACCGGGCGGAGCAGAAGGGCACCGGGCGCTGGACCGTGCAGATCGCGCTGGACCTCGGCGTACCGGTGTCGGGCATCGCCGAGGCCGTCTTCGCACGCTCGCTGTCGGGCCACGCGGAGCTGCGGGAGGCGTCCCGGGGGCTGGCCGGGCCGAAGCCGGCCACGCTGGACCGGGCGGAGGCACAGGCGTTCGCGGACCGGGTGGAGCAGGCGCTGTACGCCTCGAAGATCGTGTCGTACACGCAGGGCTTCCACCAGATCGCCGCGGGTGGCGAGGAGTACGGCTGGGACATCGACCTCGGTGGTGTCGCCGCGATCTGGCGGGGCGGCTGCATCATCCGGGCGGCCTTCCTCGACCGGATCCGCGCCGCGTACGACGCGCGGCCGGACCTGCCCAGCCTGCTGTCGGACGAGACGTTCGCCTCGGAGATCGCCGCCGCACAGGACCCGTGGCGCGAGGTGCTGGTGTCCGCGACGCTTCAGGGTGTGCCCGCGCCGGGATTCGCGGCGGCGCTCGCCTACTACGACGCGCTGCGCGCCGAGCGGCTGCCCGCGGCCCTCACCCAGGGGCAGCGGGACTTCTTCGGGGCGCACACGTACCGGAGGGTCGACCGGGACGGGGCGTTCCACACCCTGTGGGGCGGGGACCGGTCGGAGGTGTCGGCGTAGCGCCCGAAGGAGGTTCCAGCTGCTGTACGGCGGGGGCGCGGGTGCCTGTGCCCCCGCCGTCCGCGGTCATTCCCCGGCCTCCTCCCGCCCCCGGTCAGCTCAGCGGCGGTCCCGGTTCCGGGGCGGGGACCGGCTCGGGACCCGGCGGGATCGGCGACGGGGAGGGCTCCGGGGGTGGGCCCGGGTGGGGTGGGGCCGGGGAGGGGGTGGGTTCGGGATGCGGCGGAACCGGCGGCGGGGTGGGGGTCGGGCCCGGCGGCTCGGGGATCGGGACCGGGGTGGGATAGGGGTCCGGACCCGGTGCCGGCGGGGGCTGTACGGGGTCGGGCTGCGGGCTGGTCATGGTGTCCTCACGTCCTCCGGCCAGTGGTGCAGCGTGGCGCTGGACTACTCCTCCGCGTACCCGCGGGCCGCGCGGACAGTCACCCGCCGGTGGCAGCGGGTGCGCCCTCCGGGGCCTGCGCGCTCGTGTCCCCGTCCGACCGCGCCGCCCGCGCTCCCGCCGCCAGCCCCGAGCGGGGGCTGCTCAGCACCGGGACCGGGGTACGCGTGAGCCGCTGGGCCGGGGCCATGGAGCCCTGGGCGAGGAGGATGGCGTCGGCGTCCCCGACCGCGTCGGCCGCGTCGGCCACGAGGCGGGCGCAGCCCTCCGTGTCGCCGGCCGCGAAACGGGACCAGGCGCCGTCGACGAGCACCGTGCGGACGCTCACGGCGCGTTCCGCGCGGCGGGCCTCCTCCCTGACCAGCCCGACGGTCGGCTCGAAAGTGCTCTCCACGGTCGCGAGGACGACGACGCGCGGGCCGGCGGCGACCGCGGCGGCGGCCATCGGCCGGTCGGCGCGCACCACCGGCACCCGCGTCCCGGCCGCCTCCGCCACCGCACCGAGGGTCGAGCAGGTGCACAGCACCGCCCGTGCCCCCTCGGCGACGGCCTGGTCGAGCACGGCCCGCACGTCGGCGGCGACCGCGTCGGGACCGTGCGCGCGGGCCCGGGACAGCAGGTCCTCGTCGACGAAGTGCCGCAGCTCCAGGCCCGGGTGGTCCTCGTCGCGCAGGGCCTCGAAGACCGGGACGTGGAGCGGCGAGGTGTGCAGGAGGGCCAGCATCCTCAGAACCGTCCGGGGTGCGCGCGCAGCCAGTCCTTGGCCGCGGCGAGCAGCGCGGGGTCGGCCGCCGGAGCCTCCTCGGGGTGACGCTCGGCCCACTTCACGACGTAGGGGCACAGCGGCGCGACCGGTGTCTCCTCGCGTGCGGCGACGGCGTACAGCTCACGGGCGAGGGAGCCCGCGATGCCCTGGCCCTCGTGGGCCGGTTCCACGACGGTGTGCACCGGGACCAGGGCGCGGCCGGGCGACTCCAGCACGAAGTACTCGATACGGCCGACCACGTCGCCGCCCTCGTCGAGGGCCTCGAGGCGGCCGGCCGCCCGGTCGTCGCGGATCCGGATGTCACTCATGGGCAGGCTCCTGGTGCGAGGGGTGCGAGGGGTGCGATGGCCACGGTGGTCGCCGTGGCAGGGGCGGTCAGACCGACACGGCCTGCGGGCTGCGCTCCTGGTCGGAGCCCGGCACCGGCTCGGCGGGGTCGGCACCCAGGCTCACGATGCGGTTGTCGCGGTCCACGTGCACGACCCGCGGCTGCATGGTCCGTGCCTCGGCGTCGGTCACCTGAGCGTAACTGATGATGATCACCAGGTCTCCGGGGTGCACGAGGTGGGCGGCGGCCCCGTTGATCCCCACGACACCCGAACCACGCTCACCCTCGATGACGTACGTCTCCAGCCGCGCCCCGTTGGTGATGTCCACGATGTGGACCAGTTCACCGGGCAGCAGGTCGGCGGCGTCCAGCAGGTCCGCGTCGATGGTCACCGATCCCACGTAGTGCAGGTCGGCCTGGGTGACGGTGGCGCGGTGGATCTTGGACTTGAACAAAGTACGCAGCACTTTGGACTCCTGGAAGATGGCTCCCTGCCTGCTTTGTGCAGGTCAAGGGCGGTCTTCACTCTACACGGGCGCGCGTCGAAGTCGACGGTTGCGAGGAACATCGCTCCTCTGCGGAGACAAGGCTCCCTGCCTGGGCTTCCGAGCGAGCCAGGTTGTTGTGACATCGCAGACCGTGCACCCACTCAGACACTCTTCGCAGAATGCGCCAGGACGTAGATCAGCCTCGAGCGGTGGCCGGGTCTGTAGCAGGTCAGGGCGGCGATGGAGATGCCAAGATTTTCGTGAAGCGGTAACGAAGTGTCATGAGAGGAGTACCCGCTTGCACAGGAGCGGGAGCGAGGCCCGTCCATACATCTGTCGTTTCAGCATGTTGATCCGGTTGACGTGGCCTTCGACGGGGCCGCTGCTCCAGAGCAGGGTGAGACCTGCGATGACGGCGTCCATATCTCGTTCGAGCCCGTCGCTGAAGGCGTGCAGATGCGGTAGGTCATCGGCGCGGACGGCACGGATCCATGCCGGGAGATCGGTGCCGGTTCGGTCGCACATCATGCGGGCGAAGCGTGGACGTGGCTTCGGAGTGCGGTCAACTGCGGGCAGCGGGAGAGAAGATCGTCGAGCTGTTGTTCCTCCTCAGCACGTAGGTGTCCGGGGTGACGCGTGATCCACGCGCTGAGGTCCTGGGGCTTTGGCGGCGGTGCCGACGCCGTCTTCACGGTGCCGCGTAACGGGCGCAGAAGACGGCGGACCGCTTGTGGTGTGCGGCCTGGGTACCCCTGGGCCTGGATCTCCCGGAACGGTGGCCTGCCCCTGTCGGTCGTCATCTCCGCCGCAACCTCCACGACAGTCTGACCCTGATCCCGCTGGTGAGCGGATTCCGCCCATCCGTACCCATCGCGACCCGCGACGTCGACGGCCCGGCAAACTGCATGGCGGCAAGGGCTACGACTACCACCACCTGTGGCGATGGCTCGCTTCCCACGGCATCCGGCACCGCCTCGCGCGTAAGGGCATCGAGTCATCACGACGCCTTCACCACCGCTACGATCGCAAGCCGGAACACTTCCTCGCCTTCACTGCAAGCGCAGCGACCCTCATAAGGCCGCGGGTCAGAAGAGTGCACATAGCCGGCGTACAGCCCGACTCGTCTGCCGCTACCTGCGACTTACTGATCGTTTGTGAATGCGGCGTCGGACGGGCATTCGTCGTCGAGCCGCTGGAGAACCTGTGTGAAGTCGCCGTCGTCGAGGAGGCCGGCCAGCACCTGAGTCATGCTGTCGATGCCGGGATCCCGGACGATGAGGCCATCGGAGCACCAGAAGTAGCGGCCGCCCAGCGCCTCGCCAGTCGCCGTCGGTCCGGTGGCCGACCTCGCCCTTGATCACCGGGACACGGGCTTCGGGCCGAGCGAGGGTTGTCGATCCCGTGGCCAGGACGTTCACTGCCAGGGCGACGCCTCTCAGCCGTTGCGACGCACGAGGGCGGCCTTGCGGGCCTCGGCGAGCTTGCGGGCCTCGCCGGTCTTTCGGGACTTGCCGCCGGCGCCGCGGGAGGCGTCCTTGCTGGTGCCGAGGCCGCGGAAGGGAGCGTTGGTGTTCTTGGGCCGGGGGACGGCGGGCCCGCCGTCGAGCGGAATCCCGGAGGGAGCCTTGGCGCCGGTGATCCGGCTCAGCTCCGCCTCGCCCGAGCGCACCTTGGTGACGGCCGCCTCGATGCCGGCCCCGGCCATCATTCGGCTCGCCTCACGGCGCTGGCCCGCCAGCACGAGCGTGACCACCCTGCCGGACTCACCGGCGCGGGCGGTGCGGCCCGCCCGGTGCACATAGTCCTTGGGGTCGGTGGGCGGGTCGACGTTGACCACGAGATCGAGGTCGTCGACGTGCAGGCCACGGGCCGCGACATTGGTCGCCACCAGAGCGGTGATCTGGCCGTTCTTGAACTGCGCCAGGGTCCGTGTGCGCTGTGGCTGGGACTTGCCGCTGTGCAGGGCCCCGGCGTGCACCCCGCTGGCCCGTAGATGCCGGGTGAGCTGGTCGACGGCGTGCTTGGTGTCGAGGAACAGCAGTACGCGGCCGTCGCGGGCGGCGATCTCCGTGGTGACGGCGTAGCGGTCAGGACCGTGGACGACCAGGACGTGGTGCTCCATCGTCGTGACCGTGCCCGCGGACGGGTCGGCCGAGTGGACGACGGGGTCGTGGAGGTAGCGGCGGACCAGCTGATCGACGTCGCGGTCCAGAGTGGCCGAGAACAGCATCCGCTGACCGTCGGGGTGCACCTGGTCGAGGAGGTCGGAAACCTGCGGCAGGAATCCCAGGTCGCACATCTGGTCGGCCTCGTCCAGCACGGTGATCCTCACCCGTCCCAGGCGGCAGGCGTTGCGCTCGATCAGGTCGTGCAGGCGTCCGGGGGTGGCGACGACCACCTCGGCTCCCTGGCGCAGCGCGGCGACCTGCCGGCCGATCGACATGCCGCCGACGACCGTGGCCATCCGCAGCCCCAGTGCCTCGGCGTACGGCTCCAGCGCCTGGGTGACCTGTTGGGCCAGCTCCCGGGTGGGCACGAGGATCAGCGCGAGGGGCTGCTTCGGTTCGGCGCGCCGCCCGGCCGTACGTGTCAGCAGCGGCAGACCGAAGGCGAGCGTCTTGCCTGATCCGGTGCGCCCGCGCCCCAGGACGTCGCGCCCCTCCAGGGCATCGGGCAGCGTGGCGGCCTGGATCGGAAAGGGCTCGCGCACCCCGAGTCCGCTGAGTGTCCGCAGCACCTCCGCCGGCAGTTCCAGACCGGCGAAGGAGACAGCCGGGGGCGGCGCCGGGGTCGTGGCCGCTGGCTGGGCGGGGTCGCCGTGAGCCGTGCCGGAGTCATCGGGATGCTTCATGAACTGCCTTCCGCAGAGGAACGTACCGAGGAAGGCCCGGCGGGATCGAACAGCCCACGCACAAGCGGAACCGAACACGCAGAACCGCCCACCGCGACGACCACGCAAACGCGTGACACTAACACACGGCACAACATCGCGCCGTGACATCGCCACCGCGGCGGGCTGGGACGCCCAGTTCACCCAGGCCGAGTACGCCGCCGCGGTCCGCGCGATCGAGGCCCAGAAAGCGCCGGTGCAATACACCACCTTCCGCGCGGGAACCGTCGCCGGAACCAGCGGCGGCGCCGGTTCCGAGCACAACGGCACCTGGAAGTACGCCTACAGCATTCCAGGTATTCGGGACTGGCTCTTCCGCCAGTCCCTGTAAATCACCATCGAGATATGTTCAGGCGGTTGTGCGTTCGGCGAACCGGGCGCACAACCAGACCTTCGTGCACCGTGCCTATGTGCGGTCAGCTCGACCGCACCGGTCGGTCCTACTTCTTCTGCTGGAAGATCCAGTCCTGTGCGCGTAGCCGTTCGTCACCGTGCGGTCGGTGACGTCGAACGACGACAGCGAGAGGCTCGAACGGTCGATGTCCGTGTCGTATTCCACGGCGACGGCGGTGAGCCGCTGACCGTTGCCGAACACCTCTGTGATCGCGGTCGCCCCGGTCATGTGCCCGCTCGACACGGCCGGCTGCGCCGCGTTCGCCTGGGTGGCGCTCTCCTCTCCGGAGTCCGGGGAACAGGCCGCGATCGTCGGCGCCGCGGCGGTCGCGGCCAGGCCCATCAGGACAGTGACTCGCTGTAGGACCACACTGTCGAAGAGTCAACTGCTGACTGTTTCCGAGTTCACGGCTGATCGCGCATCGCCGGTCTGTATGTCTCCTGGACGCTTCATACGGGTGGCTGGCACCGAGCCCGGCGGGCCGACGCGTGGCGCCACCTGTCGCGCCACGGCGGCGAGGGCCGCGAGCGACGCCGCGACCAGCAGCGGATGCCCGACCAGCCACGTCTGGACGCCCTCGAACGGGTCGGACGGCGTCAGCGTCGCCCGTTCCAGCATCCAGGAGACCGAGAACAGCAGGCCGAGGGCGGCGATCCCGATCCGGAAGGCCGGGTAGAAGGCCGTACGGGACAGGACGATCAACGAGGGCATCATCAGCGCGACGACGAGCAGCTGGGTCACCTCGATGCCCAGGTTGAACCCGAGCAGGGTCGTCACGAGCGAGCCCCGGTCGACACCGAGTTCCCCGACGATCGAGGCGAACGCCAGCCCGTGGACGAGCCCGAAGCCGGCGGCGATCAGCGGTTCGCCCCGGGCCACCAGGGGCCGGATCGCGTGCACCGCGGACACCGCGATCGAGAAGGCGATCAGCGTCTCGACCGGCCGGGCCGGCGCGTCGATCACCCCGAAGGCCGCCAGGGCCAGAGTGAGCGAGTGGCCGACGGCGAACGCGGACACCACGTGCACGACACGCACGACGCCGCGCCGCGCCGACGGCGCGGCGGCGGTGCGCCAGCGCCCCCCGGAGGCCGACAGGGGCGCCGGGACGAGCAGCATGAGGAGGAAGAGAAGATGGTCGGCGCCCTCACCGACGTGCTGGATGCCGAGGCCGGCGGTGGAGAGGAACCCCCGCACCCAGGAGCCCTCACCCGCCGGAACCCTCAGGCTCGTGGTGTCCCGGTCGATGATTCCCAGGGTCTCCGCGTCGTCGGAGCCGATGATGGACCGGTCGAAGTCGTAGCGGACGGTCACGACGATGTCGTGGGTGAGCAGCTCCTCGACGATGACGTCGTAGCGCAGGTCGAAGTCGGTGACGTCGCCGCCGTCGGGCGGTGTGATCTTCAGGGGGTAGACGAGGTGCGCAACGCCGTCGATCGTGCGGACAGCGCCCGTGCCGAGCGTTGCCTTCCAGGTCGTGCCGCTCTCGCCGACGGCGCTGATGTGCTGTGCCGCGTACCGGTGGAGGAAGGCCCGGTCGGCGCCGAGGACACTGGCGCGGGTGAGGTCGCGGTCCACGGCGACGGCGAGGCGGTCGATGGGCAGTTCGATCTCGCCCTCGACGCGGTCGTCGTGGATGTCGAGGAGGACGGCGGACGTGCTCATCGGGTGCGCGCCGGCCGGCGACGCGAGGCCGCCGACCAGCAGGAACGCCGAGATCAGCAAGGTGGTGAGGAGGCGGCGCACAGGTGGGTCTCCGTCATTGCCAGCCGTAGTCGGCGGTCTCGTCGCGGAAGATCGTGTGCTGGTGGATCTCGTCGGTCGAGGCGCCGGGCTGGTTGGAGAACTCGACCCAGGCGGACGGGCCGTCGAGGCGGACGTACGTCTGCGCGTTGTCGATCGTGGTGCCGCCGCTCCAGCCGATGTACGTCTCGTCGTACTCGGACACGTACTTGGCGATGAGCCTCGCGGCGGCCTTCTCGTCCAGGTCGCCCACCCAGGTCTTCAGCATCGCGGTGACCTTGGCCTGCTGCTTCTTGGTGAGGCTGCTGACCAGGACGCCCTCGGGTTCCTCCGGGAAGGGACCGTCGTTGCCGGGGCCGAGGTAGAGGTCGTCGAAGCTGCCGTCGATCTCGGCCGCGGCCAGCTCGTCGTCGGTGAGGGACTGGATGGCCGCCATGGTGGTGGTCCGGGTGTCCTCCAGCGGGGTGTAGTCCACCCCGTCGACGGTGAACTCCGTCGGCTCGACCCCGGTCAGGGTGGGTGACAGGCTCACGTTGTCGCCCGCGTAGGTGATGTTGTACGCGGCGTGGTGGCCGCCGTACTGGACCATGAACTCGCCGGTCTTGCTGGGCCGGCCGAAGAAGGAGATGTAGTACCACTCCGAGCCGAAGTTGGCGCCACCGCCGGCGCCGCCCCCGGGCCCTCCGCTCGGCGCACCGCTCGGCGCACCGCTCGGCGCACCGCTGGGCAGGGCGGTGGAGGTGGGACTGGGCCGCGTGCCGCCACTGGCGGCGTCCGTCTCGGAGGCCAGGTAGTCGTCCGCCTTGCGGATCTCCACGAGCTCCTCGTAGCCGTGCTCGCTGAGCGCGGCCTCCATGACCTTCATCGCCGCGGCCTCCTGCTCGTCGGTGAGGTCACCGAGCTTGAGGCCGTTGCGGTCCACGACGCCGGTCGGGAAGTTGGACCAGCCCGTCTTCTTGGCGTCGTCGTCGAAGTCGTAGAGGACGGTCTCCTTCTGTTCGTCGGACAGTGTCGCGAGGAAGGCGTTGGCGGCCTTCACGACCTGGGCGGTGTTGGCCCCACCGGCTCCGGTGCGGGCCGCGGAGGCCGGGACGGCCTTCTCGGCCACCGTCGCCGAGGCGGACCCGGGATCGAACGCGAGATAGCCGACTGTGCCCAGGGCGACGCTGAGGCAGGCGGCGAGCACCACAGGCCTACGCAGTACCGGGCGGTTGTGGGACGGCATGACACTCCTGTGAAGAGGGCTAAGGAAAGCGTGGTCAGATGCCCATGCTGGGAGGGAGCACTGAGAAACCGTCCGGAACAAGTCGGGAAGCGGATGAGAACCGAGTCAAGGGGCGCCCGAGGTCTCCGGAGCCGTCAGGGGGTTCATGGTGAGGAGTACACACATGGCGCAGATATCAGGCCGGACGATGGCCAGGACGACGAGCTGCCGGCCGGACGAGTCGCGGCGGGTCCTCGTCGCCGACGACGACCGTGCGGTACGCGAGGCGCTCGCCCGGGCGCTGGAGCTGGCGGGGTACGAGGCCGTCACCGTCGCCGACGGGGTGCAGGCGCTGGCCCGGGCCGGGCAGGACTCCTTCGGTGTGCTGGTCGTCGACGTGGCGATGCCGCACGTCGACGGCGTGGCCGTGTGCCGCGTGCTGCGCGCCGCCGGTGACCGCACTCCGGTACTGATGCTCACCGCCCGCTCCGGCCTCGCGGACCGGGTCGCCAGTCTGGACGCGGGCGCCGACGACTACCTTCCCAAGCCGTTCGAGGTCCCCGAGCTCCTCGCGCGCATCCGGGCGTTGCTGCGCCGGGCCGCGCTGGCACCGGGCTCCGCACCAAAGGCCCAGGAGCCGGACCGGCCCGAGGAGGTGCTGCGGATCGCGTCGCTGCGGATCGTCCCGGCCGCCCGGCTCGCCCGGTGGGGCGAGACCGAACTGGCCCTCACCAGAACCGAGTTCGACCTGCTGGAGCTGCTCGTACGCAACGAGGGCCTGGTCCTGGACCACGCGGTGCTGTACCGGCAGGTCTGGGGGTCCGACGCCGCCGTGGACGTCAAGAACCTGGCGGGTTACATCGGCTACCTGCGGCGCAAACTCGCCGACGCGGGGGCACCCGCCCTGATCCACACGGTGCGCGCTGTCGGCTACGCGGTACGGCGGCCATGAGTCTGCGCTCGCGGTTCGCGCTGGCCTTCGCCACGGTCGGCGCCGTGGTGGCGGCGTTGGTCGGGGTGCTGAGCTACGACGCCGTCCGGGACCGCGTCCTCGCGGAGACCGACCGGAGCCTGCGGTCCCAGACCACGGCCGTGGCGGGCGCGGGGACACAGGCGGCGGCCGTCGCCGAGGCGCTCACCCAGAGCCCCGACCTGTTCCCCGGGGCGGATCTGCCGGGACCGGGCGACGAGGAGGAGCGCCGACCGGTCGTACGGGCCGTGGCCCCCGACGGCACGAGCACCCGCCTCGGTGGCCCGCCGGTCACCCTGCCGGTGCCGGACGCCGCCCGCGCCCTCGCCGCGACCGGGACGGCGGGAGAGTCGTTCACCACCGAGGTCGTCGTGAGCGACACCACCTACCGCGTGCTGACCACCGCGCTGGGCGAGGAGCGCGGGGCTCTGCAGACAGCCGTCGAGGTCGACCAGACCCATCGCGTGCTGCGCGGCATGGCCTTGGAGATCACCGGTGTCAGTCTCGCCGTCACCCTCGTCGCGGCGGGCACGGGCCTGCTGGTCGCGGGGCGCATCACCCGGCGCCTGATACTCCTGACCGAGGCCGCCGAGGAGGTCGGTGCCCATGACCGGACCGACATCGACGATGGGGGTCCGGCGGACAGGCGCGACGAGGTGAGCCGGCTGACCGCTTCGTTCCGCCGGATGCTGGCCCGGCTCACCGCCGCCCGGGAGGCCCAGGAGAGACTGGTGCAGGACGCCGCCCACGAACTGCGGACCCCGCTGACCAGCCTGCTCACCAACGCCACAGTCCTGCGCCACATCGCCGACCTCCCCCCGCACACCCGCGAACGGCTCCTGGACGACGTCCAGGGGGAGACCCGCGAGCTCGGCCGGCTGGTCGACGAACTCGTCGAACTGGCCCTGGCCGGCGGTCGCGACGAGACCGAGGAGCCCGTCGACCTGGCAGTGGTGGCCCGGCGGGCCGCACAGCGTGCGTACCGGCGTACCGGCCGGCTTGTCCACATCGAAGCCGACGACCGCCCGGTCCTCGGCCGCCCCCAGGCACTCGAACGGGCGGTGGACAACCTCCTGGAGAACGCCGCCAAGTTCACCCCGGACGACAGCGAGCCGATCGAGGTGCGCGTCGAACGGGGGACGGTCACCGTCAGCGACCGCGGACCGGGCATCGCCGACACCGACCGGGGCCGCGTGTTCGACCGGTTCTACCGAGCTGACACCGCGCGTTCCCTGCCCGGCTCCGGGCTCGGCCTCGCCATCGTCCGGGACGTCGCCCGCACGCACGGCGGCACCGTGTTCGCGCGAACCCGGCCCGGAGGCGGTGCGGCGGTGGGTTTCGACATGGCGCCATCGCGCGTCCTGCCCGGGCGTCGCGGAACCCGGGAGCCGGGGGCACGTACCGGAGCGTCCCCGGCGGACGGGAAGGCGGCACCGTCATAGCGTTCGGCCGGTCCACGATGTCCTTTGGGCGTGTCCCCCGTCGGCTTGGTCACTGGTCCGGGCTTGTGCCGAGGGTGGTCGTCGGCCTCGCTCCGCGTCGGGGGCAGGCACTGGTACGGGCAGCGGTGACGTGGTGGCGGCCGACGTGGAACGCGTGGGACCGGGCACGTCCGTGGGGGCGAGCCGCCCTCGTGGTCCGGCGTTCGTGTCCGAACCACGGGAGTCGTCTCGCGAGTCCGGGCACGCGGCCGGTGCCCGCGGCCTCGGCGACTCGTGCGGCCACCCTGGCCCGGATGCTCCGGGCGATCCGTGCTCCGTCGATCGTGGTTGTCATGCCGGCGAACCGCTTTCCGCTGGTGACGATCCACCCGGTGAAATGGACCGCGTACCGGGGCCGTGCGCGGGCCCGGCTGTACGGCGCCGGAGGGAACAGGGGCGGCGGCGCCGGAGGGAACCGGCGCGGCGGTGCCGCGACCGGGTGGGGACGGCGCGCCGGGTGCGCGCCGTCCACGCCCTGCGCCGCCCCGGGGATCCGGCGCACGACGAGACCACCGGTCCCTGTGCCGGGCGGTTTCCCTGTCGGGTGCGTTCGGGTGCGTGGGGTGGGGCGGAGGATGTGCCGGTCAGGCGAAGACGATGGTGTGGTTGCCGTTGCGGATGACGCGGTCCTCGGCGTGCCAGAGAACGGCGCGGGAGAGGACGGCGCGTTCGACGTCGGCGCCGCGGCGGGTGAGGTCGGCCGCGGTGTCGGCGTGGCTGACGCGCACCACGTCCTGCTCGATGATCGGGCCCTCGTCGAGGTCCTCGGTCACGTAGTGCGCGGTCGCGCCCACCAGCTTCACCCCGCGTTCCTTGGCCTTGGCGTACGGGCCGGCGCCGATGAAGGCGGGCAGGAAGGAGTGGTGGATGTTGATGATCGGCACCCCGACCTTCTCGATGAAGCCGGCGGAGAGGATCTGCATGTATCGGGCCAGGACCACGAAGTCGACGTTGTCCTTCAGCAGCTTGAGGTGCTCGGCCTCCGCGGCCGACTTGTCCGCCCCCATGGACGGGACGTGGAAGAAGGGGATGCCGAAGCCGCGCACCTCCTCCGCGGTGTCGGGGTGGTTGGAGATCACCATGGCGATGCTGACCGGGAGTTGGCCCTGCCGGTGGCGCCAGAGCAGGTCGAGCAGGCAGTGGTCGGACTTGGAGGCGAAGATCGCGACCCGCTTCGGCACCGACAGGTCGCGCAGGATGTAAGTGAGCCCGTACTTCTTCACCAGTTCCTCGTCGAGGTCGGCGCGCAGCGCGGGCAGGGCGGCCTGGAGGCCGTCCAGGCCGAAGACGGTGCGCTGGAAGAAGGCGCCGCCCTGCGGATTGTCCGAGTACTGGTCGAGGGAGACGATGTTGGCGCCGTGCCGGCCGAGGACGGAGGTGACGGCCGCGACGATGCCGGTGGCGTCGGCGCCCTGCACGATCAGCGAGGCCTGGTGCGCCGGCCCCTGGGCCTTCCTGGCGGCGGGAACCGGTGCGGCCTGGGTGGCGGTCATACGAGGTTGTCCTTCCTGAACTGGGCGATCCACTCGGACGTGGCGCGCAGGCCGCCGAACGTATAGAAGTGGATCTTGATGTCGCCGTGGCGGGCCGGGTCGTAGCCCTCGGCCAGAGCGCGCAGGAACGTGTCGGGACCGGCGGTGCCCATGAGGTTGGTGATCGACAGTCCGTACTTCTTGGCGATGGACGCGCTGGTGCCCACACCGAAGCGGGCGGCGTAGGACATCAGCCGGCGTACGCCGGCCGGGCCGGGGACGCCGATCCGCACGGGGAGACCGATGCCCTGCTCGCGCACCTTCTCGATCCAGGAGAGAACCGGGTCCACGTCGAAGCCGAACTGGGTGATGACGCTGCCTTCGAGCTGCTGCGCGGCGATGGCCGCGGACTTGTCCCGCAGCGCGGACCACAGCACGTCCCCGGTGATGCCGGGGTGGCCCTCGGGGTAGCCGCTGATACCGACGTGCCGGACGCCGTGCTCCTGGAGCAGGCCCGTCTCGATCAGCGCGAGGGAGTCCTCGTAGGGGCCTTCCGGCTTGGCGGGGTCGCCGCCGACGGTGAAGACGTTGTCGCTGGTGCCGTCCGTCTGGAGGGCGGCGAGGAACTCCTCGAACTCGGCCCGCGAGCCGAGGCGGCGGGCGGAGATGTGCGGCACCGGCACGAAGCCGAGGCGCTTGACCGCGCGAGACGCCTCCAGCCGCATCCGCAGGTTCTCGTTGCCGAGGAAGGTGACGTTGATCCGGGTGCCCTGCGGGATGAGTTCGCCGGCCTCTTCCAGTCTCGGGACGTCCTTGCCGGTCATCTCCAGGGAGAAGTCCTCCAGCAGCGAGGTACTCACCGCCGTCCGGGCTGTGCTGAGGGGGTTCATCGTGCTCCTGTTCGACAGAGGAGGGCGGGCCGCGGGGCGCGTGGCCCGAGCGCTGTCGCGGCGGGCTCTTGCCCCTTGGAAAGGGAAGAGAGGGAGGGGTCGGACGGTCGGCCGGAAGCTGGTGACCGCACGCTCCCCCGCCGAAGCGGCCGGCGCCGAGCTCCGCCCGGCCGCCCGGCTCGGGGTGGCCGGCCGGGCAGCCGGGGTCCGCCGGCGGGTTACGCGTTGCGGCGGTACTCGGTGCGGGCGTGCCGGTCGAAGGGGCTCGGCTGGACGGTGGCGCGGATGCGCGGGAACCCGAGGTCGGCCTCGGGGTCGGTACCGAGTCCGGGGTGTTCACCCCAGACCACGGTCACCTCGGTGCCGGGCTCCGCGTGAGCGGAGTCGATCAGCGTCTGCGCCAGGACGGTGCCGACCGGGTCGATCGACGCGGTCTGCATGGTGGTGCCGACCAGACCGGCCGAGGTCTCCACCCGGTGGCGGGCGTAGGTGAGGACGAAGCCGGGGTCCTCGCCCCCGCCGATCACCCGGCGCACGTCATCGATGTCGAACACCAGGGTGGCCTTGGTGCGGCGGGGCTCGTCCTTCGCCTTGAGCAGGGCGTCACGGCCGTGGAAGTCGTGGCCGAAGTGGATCAGCTTGCCGTAGCCCAGCTCGTAGGGGGAGACGTAGTAGTCCTCGATGTCCTCGGAGAAGTAGCTGCCGTGCAGCGGGCGCTTGCCCTCGATACCGAACAGCGGCAGCCAGGCACGGTACTCGGCCAGCTCGGGGTCGCTGTAGATGCCGGGGACCGGCGAGGGGATCCAGCCGCTCTCCACGCTCGGTGTCGCGTAGGCCAGCGCGCCGACCTGCACCAGGCCCAGCGGCTCACCCGCCTCGAGGAACGCCTCATGGACGTACGCGGCGTGCTCCCAGGGGCCGATGAACTCGTAACCGGCCTGACCGGCCATACCGTGGCGCAGGGCCTTGAAGGCGCGGCCGTCCAGGGTGACCGGCGTGGAGTGGAAGAACTTCGTCTCCGGGACCGGGCCGCCGAAGACCTTCCCGATCAGTTCCAGTGCCAGCGGCCCCTGGATCTGATAGCGGAACAGCTTCGGGTCGCCGCCACCGGGACGGAAGGCGGAGGACGGGTCGGTGGTGAAGGAGACGTCGTAGCCGGCCTTCTCCGCGTGGTACCGCACCCAGTGCTGGGAGGCGGGGACACCGCTGAGCACGTAGGCGTTCCCGGCCTCCCGGGAGAGGATGCCGTCGGTGACGATGTGGCCGTGCCGGGTCACCGGGACGTACTGCTTGGCCTGGCCGATCGCGAACGCCTCGAAGTTGTTCGCACCGTACTCGGCCAGCACGCGGGTGGCGTCCGGGCCCTCGATCCACATGTCGAACATGTGGTGCGAGAGGTCGAGGAGCGCCACGCCCTCGTGCCAGGCGCGCTGCTCGGCGCGCCAGCCGACGAACTCGCGGTCCACGACCTCGGGCGTCCACGGCTCGGCACCCGGCTGCCACAGCAGGCCGATGGGCGAGCCGGCCTCGTCGATGCCGTCCTGAAGGCTGGGGGCTGTCATGCGACTCCTTCTTTCAAGCGGTGTTCAAGCGACGCCTCAAAAACTAGATCGATCTAGTTCACTGCGGTTCTCGTGCGGCCCAGTGGGGGCGGATCATCGATCAGCCCGGGTGCTGAGACGTCATCGATCACTCGGGCGCTGAAACGTCATTGACCACCCGGGCACTACAACGATCTGAAGCTGAAGCAATCTGGGGCTGTCTGGGGCTGTCTGGGGCTGTCTGGGGCTGTCTGGGGCTGTCTGGGGCTAAAACGATCTAGCGCACGCTAGCAGAAGGGGCTCGTCCTGGCGAGACGCGCGTGACGCCCGCCGCGGCTCGCGGGTCACGGGGCGCCGGGACGCGGCTGACCCAGGCCGCGGCCATGCACACCGCGTGAAGGCTGGAGCGGACATCGTGCACCCGCACACACATGACCCCTGCGGCCGCCGCGAGCGCGGAGACGGCCGCTGTCGCGGCGTCCCTCGCGTCCGGCGCGCAGGCGCCGCCTGCCCAGCCGCTCAGGGCGGCCCCGATGAAGCGCTTCCTGGACGCGCCCACGAGCAGCGGGAAGCCCGCCGAGCTCAAGGCGTCCAGGCGGGACAGCAGTTGCCAGTCGTGGTCGGCACGCTTGGCGAAGCCGAGGCCGGGATCGAGGATGACGCGCCCGGGGTCCACGCCGGACGCGGTGAGGCTGTCCACGCGGGCCAGCAGTTCGGAGGTGACCTCGCCGACGACATCGCGATAGAGGGCGTAGTGCTCCATCTCGCGGCTGGGAGCGCGCCAGTGCGTGACGACGTAGGGAACCTCGGCCGCGGCCACGGTCGCCGCCATGTCGGAGTCGGCCAGACCACCGCTGACATCGTTGACCAGGCACGCACCGGCCTTCACCGCGGCATGGGCGACTTCGGCGTGCATGGTGTCCACGCTGACGGCCACACCTTCGCGCACCAGCTCGCGCACCACGGGCACGACCCGGGACAGCTCCTCGTCCACCGGAGTGGGCTCGGCTCCCGGCCTGGTGGACTCCCCGCCGACATCGACGAGGTCGGCGCCCTCCCGGGCCATCCGCAGGCCGTGGCGGACCGCCCGCCCGGTGTCGGCGTACCGGCCACCGTCGGAGAACGAGTCCGGGGTCACGTTGAGGATGCCCATCACCAGGCACCGGCCGGGCCGCGGGAGTCCGTCGAGCGGACCGGGTGACGGCCGCGCGCCGACGAAGGGGACTGTGTCGATCACGGCGGGAGAGACCTCCTCCGCCCGCGGGCCGCCGGCCCGCGCGCTGGAAAGCTGAATCGAGATGGCGGACACGTTACAACGGATTACTAAATCGTTCTAGCCCGGCGGATGTCTTTTCGTCGCCTCCAGCGTCGGAGGCGGCTGGCGCGCGATGGGAACGGGTCACCTCGCGTGCGGTGACGGGTGCGGGTCGGCCCGACCGGGCCGGTTCCCGGTCAGGTCTCAGTGCCGCCGAGGGGCGTACGTGAGGGTCTTCACCTGCCGGAGGGTGGGCACCGTTTCGACGGCTCTTACGCCCTGTATCGAGCCGACCCGATCGGCCAGGTAGGTGAACAGTTCCGCCGTGGTGCGGCAGAGCACCGAGACCACGACGTTGGCCTCGCCGCTGACGACGGCCGCGAAGCGGACTTCGCGGTGGCCGGCGAGGGCCTGACCGGTCGAGCGCAGGCGGTTCGGTTCCACCCGCAACCAGAGCACCGCTTCGGTGCCGTGTCCGAACGGCTCGTGGTCGTACTCGATGTCGAAATAGAGCACCCCTGCCCTGCGGAGTGCTCGGACGCGCCGCTTGATCACGGACTCCGTCTGCCCGGTCGCCGACGCGAGGTCGATCGCTGTCGTACGCCCGTCCTGGCGCAGCAGTTCCAGCAGCTTCTCGTCGAGCGCGTCCAGGACGACCGCCTCCGCCGCTGTCTCGGGCGGGGCCGGCCGCAGAGCCGCTTCCTGCGCCGGGTCCAGCGCGTCGATCTTGTGGAGCCAGCCGAGCGGTCCGCCGTAGAAGTGGTGCAGGACGCAGTAGGCGCCCACCGAGGTGACGCGGCGGGTGCGGGGGAGCCGGTCCAGGAGCAGTTCGTCACGATCCTGCTGGTTGCGTGGCTTCATCGCGCACATCACCTCGGTGCCGCCGGACATCAACCCGATGTACGAGGTGTCGGGACGGCGGGCCAGAGCGTCCGCCAACGGCTCCGCCGCGTCGGGGTTGCAACGCAGCCGGACGATCCAGTTGGTGCGTCCCAGCCTGCTGTGGTCGGCCGTACCGAGCACCTTGAGCCGGGCCTCGGTGCGCAGCCGCCGGTAGCGGCGGGCGATGGTCTGGTCGGAGACGCCCAGGACGTCGGCGATCCGGCTGAAGGGCGCACGGCCGTCCAGTTGCAGGGCCTGCAGCAGGCGCAGGTCGAGTGCGTCGGGCTGGTACACGGGGCTGTCTCCCAGGGTCACGCGGTTGTTCTGCTGCGGAGAGTCCCACGGAGCCGGGTTGTCCGTCGCGAGCGGTTCGACACGCGTGGCTGTGCCCCGGCCCCCCATGGCGGGGGCCGGGGACGTGCGCGGCCGGAGCCCGCCCCGTCCCCACGGGTGGGCCCGGCATCGCCCCGCTGCTCCGCTCCCGCGGGGCGACGATCCACGGGCGCCCGGCGTGCGGCCTTGCGCGAGTCCGTGGAGACCGGGTGCTAGGGGTGCTGATGGGGATCGGTTGCGGCGGTGGGGGCGGGTCTGCCGTGCCCGGTTCCGGCCGTGCGGACTCCCGCCGTGCCGACTCCGGCCGTAGGGGCTCCGGCCGTGCCGGCTCCCGCCGTGCCGACTCCGGCCGTAGGGGCTCCGGCCGTGCCGGCTCCCGCCGTGCGGGCTCCCAACGCGCCGGCTCCCGCCGTGCTGCCCGAGGCGACCGGAGCGGCGGAGCCGCCCTGGGCGGGCCGCAGAAGCAAGGCCGCCACCGCGGCGCCGAACAGCATGACGACGCCCGACACCACCAGGCACCACTGGAGTCCGTCCAGGAAGGACTGCGACAGAGCGTTCAGAGCCGGTCCGGTGGCCTGGCCCAGCGGCAGGCCGGCGACGGCTCCGAGGCCATCGGCGTCCACGGCTTCCAGGACCTCGCCACTGGTCGAGCCCGGCAGCCCGGCGGCCGCGAGGTGGTCCGGCAGCGTGTCGGCCGCCCTGCCGGTCAGCAGTGCGCCCAGGATGGCGGGGCCGAGGGCGCCGCCGACCTGACGGAAGGCGTTGTTGCCCGCCGCCGCCATGCCCGCTCGGTGGTGCGGGACCGAGGAGACGGCGGTCGCGGTGATGCAGGGGAAGGCCAGTCCGAGCCCGAGGCCCAGCAGAGCCAGGCGCCAGGCCAGCGAAGCGAAGGACGTGTCGGTGCCGACGTTCGTCAGCGCGAAGAGGGCCGCGGCCGTGATGACCAGACCGCCGGCGATCAGCACACGCGGCGACAGGTACCGCATCAGCCGCCCCACGGCCGTCCCCAGGACCATCGGCGGCACGGTGACCATCAGCAGCCGCAGGCCGGCCTCCAGGGTACTGAGCTGCTGCACCATGCCCAGATACAGGCTGAGGACGAAGAAGAAGCCGATCAGACCGAGGAAGCTGATCATGACGACCAGTGCGGAGCCGGTGAACGCGGCACTGCGGAACAGCGTCAGATCGAGCATCGGGCTCGGGCAGCGCCGCTCGAACACCACGAACGCCGCGCCGGAGCAGACCGCGACGGCCAGGGCGACGAGGACCCGGACGTCGGCGAAGGACGTGGCCCCACCCTCGATGACACCGTAGACCAGGGCCACGATCGCGACGGCGGCGGTGATCTGACCCGGCCAGTCCAGCTTCCGCTCGACCTGGGACGTGGACTCCTTGAGTACGAAGGCCGCGATCACCATCGTCAGAAGCGACAACGGGATGGGCAGCAAGTAGATCCAGCGCCAGGCGAAGTGCTCGACGACGACACCGGCGATGAGCGGGCCGACGGCCAGGGAACCCATCATCGACGTCGTCCACAGACCGATGTACCTGCCCCGCTCACGCGGATCCGGAACGGCGTGGCTGATGAGCGCCAGGGTCATGGGCAGCAACGCGGCGGCGCCCGCCCCGAGCAGGGCCTGTCCGATCCACACCTGGGCGATGGACCGGGCGGACAGGGCGACCGCGGCGCCCACCACGCAGAAGCCGAGACCGGCCTGGAAGACCCTCTTGCGCCCGTGAACGTCACCGAAGACCCCGGCGGTCAGGATCAGCGCGGCCACCGGCAGCACGAACGCGTCGGACACCCACGACAGATCCGCGGTCGACGCGTCGAGGGCCTTCTGGATCACCGGAAGGCTCACGGAGACCGTCGTCACCGGGAAGTACCCGACGAACACCCCCAGACAGGCCATGGCCAGGGTCGCTGAACGCCGGTCACGGCGTCGTTCCACCACTGCTGCACTCACTCAGGACTCCTTCGCGGCGGTGGACGGGCCACCGTCGGTCGTACGACTCGGGAACTATGGAGTCCGTACGGCGAGCGGGGCGAGCCAGGTGCGCTCCCGGGACCGAATCCGACACGACAGGCAGCCGCGAACTCGGAAAACGCCACCGCCGGGCGGCGGGGAGCGGCTGCGGCAGGAGGTCGGCGGGGCGGTGGCGGGCGCACCGGTGTCCGGCGGATCCCTAGAATGGCGGTGCGCCGTCCCCGAGGAGGGGCGACAACGCATCGGAGCAGGGGTGATGGGCAGTTCCGGAAGAGTCACGCTGAACGACGTGGCGGCGGCCAGCGGTGTTTCCCGCGCCACCGTGAGCTTCGTCCTCAACGACGATCCCCGCCAGACCATCTCGGCGGCGACCCGGGACCGGGTCAGGCAGGCCGCCCGTGACCTCGGCTACGTACCGCACGGGGTGGCGAGGGCGCTGCGCGAGGGCTCGTCCCGCGTCGTCGTGCTGAACATCGAGGCGGGCATGGAGGGCAAGTACTCCCGCAGCTACGTGCACGGACTCGACGCGGAACTGGCCGCGCACGATCACGTCCTGCTCGTCCGGCACGGCCACCACACTCCGCAGTCCACCCAGCAGGTCCTGGACGCCATCGCGCCCCGCGCGGTCATCCGTTTCGGCGAGACCTACCTCACCGGCCGGGAACTGGACGACCTCGGCGGGGGCTGGCGCGACGGCCTCGCCGCCCACTCCGCACTGCAGCTGCGTCATCTGGTCGAGCACGGCCACACCCGTATCGCCATGGGCCTGCCCGACACCGAGTCCCCGCTCGCCGCGGCCCGCCTGAAGTTCACCGGGCACGCCGCGCGGAACCTGGGCGTTCCCGTCCCGGACTCGTTCGTCACCCCGCTCGAGCGCTCGGCCTGCGCCGAGGCCGTCGAGGCGTTCCTCACCCGGGCGCCCGAGGTGACCGCGATCGCCGGATTCAACGACGATGTCGCGCTGCGCGTGCTCCGGGCCGTGTGCGACCTGGGTCGCCGGGTGCCGGACGACGTGGCGGTCATCGGCTTCGACGACAACGGCTACGGCGCGTACACCACTCCCGCGCTGACCACGGTCAACGTCGACGCCGAAGCCCACGGCCGGCTCAGCGCCCGCCTCGCCCTGGGACTCGCCACCGAAGGCCTCCGCCCGCCGCCCGCGCAGGTCGTCGTCCGCCAGTCGGTCTGACCCGCACACCTCCGCCGTCCGTGTCCCGACGTCCGGACAGCACAGGCAGGACGACGCGCCCGCGTCGCGGCTCACAGCCTGCTGGAGCGGTGCCTCACGGGTAGCGTTCAGCCCTCGGAGTCTCACCAGCCAGGCGTCCCGCGGAGTCTCACCAGCCAGGCGTGCGGCACCACGCCGGCGCAGTGCCCCGTCCGCACGGCGGAAGCCTGAGCGCCGGGCCGCCCGCGATGCGGTTCCCCAGCGGGTCCCGCAATCCGTCATCGCGCCCGCAGCCGCCACCATGGCCGCTACCTCCGGCATCGCCGCCGACGGCTGGTACCTGGCGGGAGGCCCTGATGCCGCGCGGTGCCTGCCCGGCACCGCGCGGCAGCTCAGCTGCGCCACCGCAAGGGACATGACCCACCCCCGGCCATCACCACCGAGTCTCACCCCCGGCACCCACCACCGGCACCCACCACCGGCTACCGATAACGACACCCGCCACCGACACCCGACCCCCGACCGTGAGACCGCACATAGACCTCCTTTGACACCCTCAAAGCTTTACGTATAGCTTCCGTGCCCAGTTGGACATTCTCAGTGGACGCTATGGCGTGCATCAGATAGGTGGTTCCCGTGCATTCGGAGCTGAACGGACACTTCGGTCGACGCACATTCCTGCGCGCGACGGGAGCGGGTGTCGGTGTGCTCGCCGCCTCGGCGATCCTCTCCGCGTGTTCGCCTCAGCCGAGGGACGGCACGGGCGGCGACGGCGCGACCACTCCGGCCCAGGGCACCGATACCCCGATCGACACCCTCACCCTGGCGCTGCCCTCCTCCATCTCCACCCTGGACGTCAGCCGCGAGTCGGGCATCCTCAACTACGTCGTGGCGTCCCTGGTGCAGGAGTCCCTGCTCTCGATCAGCCCCACCGGACAGCTCCAGCCCGGCCTGGCCGAGTCCTGGAAGCAGCCCGACGCGAAGACGTACGTGTACACCCTGCGCCGCGGCGCCCGGTTCTCCGACGGCGCCGCCCTCACCACCGACGACGTGCTCGCCTCGATAGAGGCCGCCCGCGACGGGTCGAGCACCCTCGCCTACGCCTGGGCCGGCGTCGCCTCCGTCAAGGCCACGGGGGCCCGCGAGATCACCGTCCGGCTCAAGGAGCCCGACGCCGCCTTCGCCTGGACCCCGACGCCCGGCTCCCTGCTGATCAGCAGCAAGGCGTTCCTCAGCCGGCACAAGGGCTCCGTGGGCACCCCCGAGACGCTGCTGCTGGGCTCCGGTCCCTACAAGGTCACGGCTTTCGCCGCCGACGACCACGTGCGGCTGGAACGCAACGACGCCTGGTGGGGCGACAAGCCGTCACTGCGCTCGCTGACGCTGTCCTTCATCCCCGACGCCGGGACCCGGCTGGTCGCCATGAAGTCGGGGTCCGTCGACGGGGCCCTGGACCTGCCCTCCGACGAGGCCCGCACCTGGGAGTCGGCCGCCCAGGTCACCTACACCGGCGACCGTTCGGTGGTCGCCCTGGCCTTCGACACCGCCCAGGCCCCCTTCGACGACGTCCACGTCCGCCGCGCCTTCGCGTACGCCGCCGACCGGACCGGCATGACCGACGGCCTCCTGCACGGCAAGGCGGACGTCGCGGGCACCCTGGTCTCGCCGGAGATGTGGGGCGACCTGCTCTCCGACGCCGAGGTGAAGAGCGCCTACGACGCCCTGCCCGACTACGCCTTCGACCTGGACAAGGCGAAGGCGGAGCTGACGAAGTCGGCGCACCCGGACGGCATCTCCCTCTCCCTGACCTACCCGAGCAGCGGCCCCCAGCTCGGCAAGGCGGCGCTGGCCCTGGCCGCCTCCCTGAAGAAGCTGGGCATCACGCTCGACGTCAAGGAGGTGACACTGGAGCAGTGGATCGCCGACCTCGTCCCTGGCAAGAAGCCCCTGCAGTTCCTGTGGTACTTCCCGGTCACCGGTGATCCGTCCGAGCTGACCAACGCCTATCTGGACAGCTCGGCCACCGCGACGAACCTGGCGCACTACGACAACGCGACCGTCGACGGCGCCCTGGCCGACGCCCGCACGACGACCGACCGGACCGAACGCGGCAAGCACCTGCTGACCGCCGTCCGCACAGCCGCGGCCGACCTGCCGTACCTGCCGCTGTGGTGGGCGCAGACGGCCACGGCCCTCTCCCAGGACCTCGTGCTGGAGCAGCCCGGCGCGTTCGCCCTGATCGGCCCGTGGGCGGCGCGGCTGAAGAAGGCCGCCTCCTGAGACCGGGTGCCGGGCCGCTCCCCCCGCGGCCCGGCACCCACCCGCCCCCCGACGACCTGATGAACGGAACCCGCATGCCCACCACCACCGCCCGTCCCCCTGACCCCGCCGCGACGGTCCGCCGGGTCCGGGAGGCGATGTCGGACCTGTGCGGGCCGTCGGAAGCCAGGATCAGCCCGGACGGTCACCAGGTGGCGGTCACCGTCTCGGGTCCCCGGGGCACCGACGTCCTCGTCGTCCCCGCGGACCCGGACCAGGAGGCCGCGGAGCCGCCCCGTCCCGGCGCGCCGGCCCGCCACACCCCGCGCTGGCTTCCGGACTCCCGGACGGTGCTGCTGATCGCCGAACCGGACCGCCCCGGGCCGCCGCTGCTCACCGCCTGGGACACCCTCACCGGCGCCCGGAGCACCCTGGCGTCCGTCCCGGGCGCCGTCGAGGACCTGCTGGTCTCCGACGACGGCACCGAGGTGCTGCTGCTGACGGCGGACGACGGCGCCGAGCGCGACGGCATGACCCTGGGGCTGCCCGTCCGGCTGGGACCGGATCCCGCCCCCGAGTCGTTCCGGCCCGGCAGCGGGCGGCGCCGCCTGCTGCACGGGCTGCTCCCGTCCCCCGACGCCCTCACCGGCCAGGCCGCGGCGGAACGGATCGCACTGCGGGACGCCGGGCCGCACGGGCTGACCGTCTGGAACGCGGCCTGGCGCGGCGGCCGGACGGCCGTCGCCACCGTCTCCGAGGAAACCCTGCCCGCGGGCTACTACCACGCCCGGCTGGCCCGTATCGACCTCGCGGACGGCAGCGCCGTCACCCTCCACCAGCCCCGCGGGCAGCTCGCGGCACCCGCGCTCAGCGCCGACGGACGGCGTGCGGCCGTCGCCGAGGGCATCTCCATCGTGGCCGGGCGCCCCCTGCTGGCCGATCTCGCGGACGGCACGGTGACGACCCAGGCGGCCGCCGAGGACGTCACCTGGCTGCTGCCCGACCCGGACGATCCCGCGCGCCTGCTCACGGCCGGGCCGCGCGGCACCGGCACCCGGATCGCCGAGGTCCGCCTCGACGGCGCCGCGCCCGGCGGGGCCGCGGTGACCGTGGTGCGGGAGGAGCAGGCCTGGCTCACCGGAGCGGCGTTCCAGCCCGTCCTCACGCTCAGCGCCGACGGCCGGACCGCCGCGACCGTGAGGGAGGCCCCCGGGTCGCCACCCCGGGCCGTGGTGGCACCGACGACCGGGCCGCACGCCTGGTCCTGGCGCCCCGTCACCGCCCCCGACCCGGCCGCCGCGCGCGGCGAACGGGGCTTCGGCGACCTGGCCCGGGTCCGCACCCGGCAGACCACGTGGACCGCGTCCGACGGCCGTCCCGTACACGGCCTCCTGCTGGACGCCCCGGACGTCCCCGCGCCCACCGACGGGAACGGCACCCGGCCGGGGCCGCGTCCGCTGGCCGTCGTCCTGCACGGCGGCCCGTCCTGGCTGTGGTCGGCCGGGTACGCGCCGGCCGACGTGCTGGGCGTGGGCCCCGCGCTGGCCGCGGCCGGCTGGCTGGTGCTGCTGCCCAACCCGCGCGGCAGCAGCGGCTACGGCCTCGACCACGCCCGGGCCGTGATCGGCGCCTTCGGCGACGGAGACCTCGACGACGTCCTCACCGGCGTCACGCACCTCACCGCCGCGGGCGCGGCCCTGCCCGGCCGGGCCGCGGTGCTCGGCCACAGCTACGGCGGCTGGCTCGCCGCCCTGGCCGCCGCCCGCACCGACGTCTTCCGCGCCGCGGTGGTGGTCTCCGCGCCCGCAGACTGGCTCAGCTTCGCCCACACCTCCGTGATCGGCGGCGGATACGAGCGCACGTACGACATCGGCGATCCGGACACCGCCGCCGGACGGTCCGCGCTGATCGACCGCTCCCCCGTCTTCGCGGCCGGCGGAGCCGGCACGCCCACGCTGATCCTGCACGGCGAGCGGGACCGCGTGACGCCCGCCGGGCAGGCGCACGAGCTGTACCGGGCGCTGGCCCGGCGGGCGACCGCCCCCGTCGAACTGCACGTCTATCCCGGCGAGGGCCACGAGTTCACCGACCCCGGCCACCTGCTGGACGCGGCCGTCCGCGCCGAGGCCTGGCTCGCACGGCACGTCGTCGTCCCCCGGACCGCCCGGTCCGCGAGTGCTGGTCCGAGATCCGCGGATGCCGGCCCGAAGTCCGCGGATGCTGGTTCAGAGTCCGCGGATGCCGGCCCGAAGTCCGCGGATGCTGGTTCAGAGTCCGCTGGTGCTGGTCCGAAGTCCGCGGACGCCTGCCCGAAGGACACACCGTGACCGCCCCGAGCCGGCCCGAAGCCCCGGCCGCCGCGCCCGCCTGGCACGCCCGGCTGCGCGCCGCGCTGCCCGCCCGCCTCGTGCTGCGCCGGCTGGCCGGCACCCTCGGACTGCTGTTCGTCCTGTCCGTCGCGGTGTTCGCGCTGCTCCGGCTCGCCCCCGGCGACCCCGCCCGCACCCTGCTGGGCACCCGCGGCGCCACCCCCGAGGCGCTGGCCTCGGTGCGTGCCGCCCATCACCTCGACGACCCCGTCGCGGTGCAGTACGGGCGGTGGCTGGCCGACGCGCTCCACGGCGACCTGGGTACCTCCATCCGTACCGGCGAGGCCGTCTCGGCCGCGCTCGGCGACCGGCTCGCGCTCACCGCGGAGCTGGTCCTGGCCGGGTTCGCCGTTGCCCTGCTGCTCGGTCTGCCGCTGGGCGTCCTCGCGGGTCTGCGGGCCCGCAGCGCCGTGGACCGCGCCGTGCAGGGCCTCGGCGTGCTCGCCCTGTCCACCCCCGCCTTCGCCGGCGGGCTGGTCCTCATCTACGTCTTCTCCCTGATGCTGGGCTGGCTGCCCGCCTACGGCCCCGGCACCGGCGGCACGGACCGGCTGGCGCACCTGGTGCTGCCCGGGATCACCCTCGGCCTGGCCGTCACCGCCGTCCTGCTCAAGCTCACCCGGGCCGCGGTGGTGCGCGAACTGGGCCGGGAGCACGTCACCTTCGCCCTCGCCCGGGGCGTGCCCACCCGCACCGTCCTGCTGCGCTACGTGCTGCGCGGCGCCGTCGTCCCGGTCACCACCGGCATCGGCCTCGTCCTGGCCTACCTGCTGGCCGGCACCGTCATGGTCGAGCAGGTCTTCGCGCTGCCCGGGCTGGGGCAGCTCCTGGTGCAGTCGGTCACCTTCAAGGACGTACCCGTGGTGCAGGCCGAGGCACTGCTCATCGCGGCGCTGGTCTGCCTGGCCAACCTCGTCACCGACCTCACCCACCCCCTCGCCGACCCCAGGCTGCGCACCTCGAAGGGACAGGCATGAACACCAGGACCACCCGGCGCGGCTCCCGGGTCCTGACCTCGGTGTGCTCGGTGGTCGGACTGCTGCTGCTCGTCGCCGCCGTCGCCGGCCAGTGGGTGTTCCCCGACTGGGGCCGGCAGGACCTGATGACCGGCGCGGCCATGCCCGGCGGTGGCCATCCGCTGGGCACCGACGCACTCGGCCGCGACATCCTCCAGATGGTGGTGGCCGGTGCCCGCGGCACCCTCCTGGGGGCCGCGCTCGTCGCGCTGGGCTCCATGCTGATCGGGAACGTGCTGGGCCTGGCGGCCGGCTACCTGGGCGGCCTCACCGACGCCGTGGTGCGCCGCTGGGCCGACCTGCTGCTGGCCCTGCCCGCGCTGCTGGTGACCATCGTGGTGGCCGGTGTCGGCGGCGGGGGCTACGCGCTCGCCGTCGGCGTGCTCGTGGTGCTGACCTCGCCCGGAGACATCCGACTGGTCCGCTCGGCGGTCCTGGAACAGCGCCACCGCGCCTACGTGGAGGCCGCCCGCACCCTCGGCCTGCCGCAGGTGACGGTGATGGCCCGGCACATCTGGCCCAACGTGCTGCCGGTCGCCGTGGCCAACACCATGCTCAACTTCGCCGGTGCCGTCGTCGCCCTGTCCTCGTTGTCCTTCCTGGGCCTGGGCGTGCCGCCCGGGGCGCCCGACTGGGGCCGGATGCTCGCCGAGAACCGCACGCTGCTGTACGACAACCCGTCGGCCGCCCTCGCCCCCGCCGTCGCGGTCGTCGTCTCCGCGGTGGTGCTCAACCTGCTCGGTGACCGGCTGTTCGAGGCCCGCTCCGACCGGAGGTCCTGATGTCCGACGCACCCGACACCGCTCCCGCCGCCGGGCGGAACGCCGTCCCCCTGCTGGACGTCACCGGGCTGCGCGTCGTCGCGCGGCGCGCCGGGGCCGAGCCCGCGACGGTCCTGGACGGGATCGGCCTGTCCGTGGCGCCCGGGGAGTGCGTGGGCGTGGTGGGCGAGTCCGGCAGCGGCAAGTCCCTGGCGGTACGGGCCGTCGCGGGGCTGCTGCCCGACGGCGTGAGTGTCACCGACGGCAGTGTCCGGCTGGCCGGCCAGGGGGTGCTGGGGCTGGCACCGGCCGCCCGGCACGCGCTGCGCGGACGGCGCGTCACGCTGCTCATGCAGGACCCGTTCACGATGCTCCATCCACAACTCACCTGCGGCCGGCAGATCGCCGACGGGCTGCGGGCGGACCTGCCGGTCCTGGCCGCCGCCCGCGGCCGCCGGGCCCGGCGCCCGGCCGTACGCGCCGAGGTCGTCCGCCGGCTGTCCGAGGTGGGTCTGGAGCCGGGCGTCGCCGACCGGTACCCGCACGAGCTGTCCGGCGGCATGCGGCAGCGGGTCGCCGCCGCGGCGGCGCTGGCCGGCGACCCGGACCTGCTCATCGCCGACGAGCCCACGACCGCGCTGGACGCGGCCAGCCAACGCGCCGTCCTGGACCTGCTGCGGGGGCTGCAACGCCGGCGCGGCATGGGCCTGCTGCTGATCACCCACGACCTCTCCGTCGCGTTCTCCACCTGCGACCGGGTGTACGTGCTGTACGCGGGCTCGGTGCTGGAGGAGGGTGCCGCGGCCGAGCTGCGGCACCGGCCCCTGCATCCGTACACCGCGGCGCTGCTCGCCGCCGAGCCGTCGGTGCGCACCCGCTACGAGCGGCTGCCCACGGTGCCCGGTTCCGTGCCCCCGCCGGGTGCCCGCGGTACCGGCTGCCCGTTCGCCGGCCGCTGCGCCCACACCGCTGCCGAGTGCCGCACCGGCCCCGTACGGCTGCGGCCCCCGCGGCCCGGTGGCGCACCGGCCGCGGAGGGGAGGCTGTCCGCGTGCGTGCGCCTGGCGGAGATCGGTACGGCGCTCGCCACGGCTGTCCCGCCCGCGTCGGCGCCGCACGGTCCCGGACCGGCTGACGGGCCGGCGGCGCTGCGCGTGACGGGCGTGCACCGCACCTTCCGCGGGGACGGCGGGAGCCACCCGGCGGTGCGGGACGTGTCGCTGACCGTGCCCCGGGGCCGGATCACCGCGCTCGTCGGGGAGTCCGGGTCCGGCAAGACCACGCTGGCCCGCATCGCCGTCGGTCTGGAACGGTTCGACGAGGGCCGGGTCGAGGTGGGCGAGGTCGCCCTCGCGCCCGGACGGCTGCCCACGGGCGCGGAGCGGTCCCGGCTCGCCGACGAGGCGCAGATCGTCTTCCAGGACCCCTACTCCTCGCTCAACCCGCTGCGCACCGTGGGCGCCACGCTCACGGAGGCGCTGGCCGCCGCGGGCCGGGACGCGGACGCCCCGCGCGGCGATCGCCGGCGGCGGCTGCGGGCCCGTGCGGAGGAACTGCTGACCCAGGTGGGCCTGGACCCCGCGTACGCCGCCCGTCGACCGGGCGGGCTCTCCGGCGGTGAACGCCAACGGGTCGCTCTGGCCCGTGCGTTGGCGGCCCGGCCCCGGCTGCTGATCTGCGACGAGGCGGTCGCCGCGCTGGACGTGTCGGTGCAGGCCCAACTGCTGGACCTGCTGGCCGACAGACAGCGCGCGGAGGGTTTCGCCGTCCTGTTCATCACCCACGACCTGGGCGTGGTGCGGCAGATCGCCGACGAGGTGGCCGTGATGTACCGGGGTGAGCTGGTGGAGCACGGATCGGTGTCCGACGTGCTGGACCGGCCCCGGCACGCCTGGACCCGGCGGATGCTCGACGCCGTCCCCGCCGGCGCGCACGCCGGTCCCGGTAGCAGCGCCTAGACTGACGCCGACCAGCGAGCATGTGCCCGAACGACGACCAGTCACGTTCCGCCGACCGAGCCGCCGAGGAGGAAGGGTGCCGTCCACCCCCGCCGTCCCAGCCCAGCCGGAGGACCCGTCCGCCGCGCCGCGCGTCCCACGCCCCCCGGCCGGCGAGAGCTCCGTCCGCGACGCCCTGTCGGTGAACCTCAACCGCAGCCGTCTCGCCCGGGGTTGGAGCCTGCGCGAGCTGTCCGCGGCCACGGGCGTCAGCAAGGGCCTGCTGTCGCAGATCGAGCGCGGCGAGGCCAACCCGACGCTGGACGTCGTCACCCGCATCGCCGGCGTGCTGGAGACCGACCCGGCCGAACTGCTGCGCCGCTCCCTGCGCCGGCCGGAGATCCTGCGCGCCGCGGAACTCGCCGAGCCCGAGGGGGAGTCCGCCGTGAACCTGCTGTTCGCGGCGTACGGCCACGGCCGGTTCGAGGTCTACCGCTCCCGTCTGCATCCCCATGCGCACAGTCAGCTCAGCTCGCACGGTGCCGGGTCGGTCGAGTACGTGATGGTGGTCTCCGGCCGTGTGACGCTGATCGTCGACGACCTCCCGTACCACCTGCACGCCGGTGACAGCGCCCGCTTCGACGGACGGGCCAGCCACTACTACACGACCGAGGAGAGCCCGGCCACCACCCACAGCATCGTGGCCTACCCCCTCGCCTGACCGCACGGACGGCGACACGGCTGTCGACCGGGCCTCCGATGCGATGTCGGAAAGGCCACGCCGCCCGGGCCGCAGGTGGTCACGAGGCGTCGCTGACCAGGCGTCACGAGGCGTCGCTGACCAGGCGTCGCGAGGCCTCCGCTGCGCGCAGGCGACGGTCGAGGGTGTAGCCGCGCTGGATGAGGAGGGCGAGCAGCATCAGGGCCGCCGGCAGCAGTCCGAAGCCCAGGCGCAGGGCGGTGAGGGCGGTGCCGGGCTGGGTCACCGTCTGGCCGGCCGTGCTGGCGGCAAAGCCGCTGAGGGCGAGCAGTCCGGCGTAGAGGTAGGGGCCGAGCGCAGCGCCGGTCGCCTCGGCCGCGGTCCAGACCCCGGTGTAGGCGCCGGCCGTGGAGGTGGCTCCGTTCGCCTCGATCACGTCCGGCATCATCGAGAAGGGCAGCAGTTGCATCGCCGCGAAGGCGATACCCAGCACCGCCACCGCGCCGACCAACGCGGGCAGTCCGAGCGGCCGCCCGACGGCGAGGGCCAGGGAGCCGAGCGTGAAGACCCCCTGTGCGACGAGGAGCAGCGGCTGCTTGCCGAAGCGGCGTGCGGCGGCGACCCAGGCCGGGGTGGCGACCACGGCCGGCGCCACGAAGGCGGCGACCAGGACAGTGGTGAGCCGGGGGCGGCCGAGTTCGTACTCGGCGTAGTAGGGCACGGCGGCAAGCACCAGGTGGCTGGTGGTGGACATGGCCAGGTACGAGCCGGTGAGCAGTCGGAACTGGCGGTCGCGCAGCGCGGTACGCAGGGCGCCGAGGCCGCCGAGGCGGGCAGCCGGGACCGGTGCGGGCACCGCGGCGGTGAGGCGGCGTACGCCGTGGATGCCCAGTGCCATCGTGGCCAGCATGCCGAGGCCGAGCATCACGCCCATCCGCACATAGCCCCCGCGGGTGGGGTCGTCGTGCCCGGTGATCAGCGGCGCGACCAGGCCGCAGACCAGGATGCCCGCGGTGAGCACCACCATCCGGAAGCCCATCAGGCGGGTGCGCTCGGCGTAGCCGATGCCGAGGTCGGCCGGGGCGGCGAGGTAGGGCACCTGGTAGAGGGCGAAGAGCAGGTTGCCGCAGACGCAGGCGACGGCCACCCAGGCCGCCGCGGCCGGACCGGTGGTGCCGCCTGGTGGTGCGAAGAGCAGGGCGAAGGCGACCGGCAGAGCGCAGGCGGCGGCCATCAGCCGGCGCCGGTGGCCGCGGCGGGCCAGGTCGGCGTCGGAGAGCCGGCCCACCCACGGGTGGAGCAGCACGTCAGCGATCTTCGGCAGCAGCAGCACCAGCCCGGCCAGGGCAGGGGCGACTGCCAGAACGTCGGTGAGGAAGTAGAGCAGCAGCAGGCCCGGCACGGTGACCCAGGCCCCCATGGCCAGTGAGCCGCCGGAGAACATCAGCAGCCCGCCGAGGGGCAGCCGGTTCCCGCGCGCGGGCGCGTCAGGCGCCACCGTCCGGTTCGCCTGCGACACGTGTCCACCCCTGCCCATAATCCAACGTTCGCTGGATAGTAAGGCAGGATGGCGGATATGACGACTCCCCGGCGCCGCCCAGGGCGGCCACGCCTCGCCGAGCAGCGCGCCACCGCCGATCTGATCGTGGAGGCGGCCACCGGACTGTTCGCCCGGCACGGCTTCGATGCGGTCGGGGTCCGCGACATCGCGACGGCGGCCGGAGTGGACGTGTCCACCGTCCATCACCACGTGGGCACCAAGGCCCAGCTGTACGACGCCTGCTTCGCCCGCGTGTTCGAGGCCGAGCGGGCCGCACTGCGCGAGGCCGCCGAGGCGGCGCTGGGCGCGGTGGCGGCCTACGGTGAGGCCGCCGGGGACGCGGCGGCCCGTGCCGCACTCGCGGCCCTGCACGAACTGCTCGACGCCTTCGTCGACTTCCTCGAGGACCGTCCGGAGACCACCGCGCTGTGGCTGCGCCGCTGGCTGGAGCCGGAGCGGCACGCGGAGTTCGACGCCCGGTACGCGACCCCCCTCTACCGCCAGGTCGAGCAGGCGCTGGCGGAGGCGGACGCGGCGGGCCTGCTGACCGAGCCGGTTCCGCACATCGCCGTGCGCAGCCTGGTCTGGGCGGTGCACGCGCATGTGGTGAGCCTGCTCTCCGGGCGGGCCGGCGCGCGGGAGCGCCGGGAGCTGCGGGCCTTTCTGCACCGCTGGATGGACCGGATGTACGGGCCGGGCGCCGGCTGACCCCGCCCCTTCCGTCCCCGGCGTGCCTTGACGCGCCCACCGGCGCGGCCGCATGATGCCTGGGCCATCAATCCAACGGCTGATGGATTAATTGCCACCAAGTGCGTCAGGGAGGCCGGCATGCTCGGGGAGCCCCGGGTCGTGGTGATCGGTGCGGGACCGGCCGGACTGGCGACGCTCAAGGCGCTCGCCGACCGGGGGGTGTCCGCGCTCTGCTTCGACTCCGGCGACCGCCCCGGTGGCCTGTGGGTCCTCGGAGCGCCGGGTTCCTCCGCCTACCGGACCCTGCACCTCAACACCTCCCGGCGGCGCACGGAGTTCGCCGACCACCCGATGCCCGTCGAGTGGCCGGACTATCCGGACCACACCCGGATCGCCGAGTACCTCGCCGGCTACGCCGACCGCTTCGGGCTCGGTGACTCGATCCGCTTCCGGCACACCGTGCGGCAGGTCACCCGCTGCGACGACGGGTCCTGGCGGGTCACCGCCGACGGCCCGGACGGCCCGGTCACCGTGGCCGCCGAGGCGGTCGTGGTCGCCAACGGGCACAACAGCACCCCCCGGCTCCCCACGCCCCCCTACCCGGGCACGCCCGCGGTCGAGCAGTTGCACAGCCACGACTACCGCGGTCCGGAGCAGCTCGCCGGACGGCGGGTGCTGGTGGTCGGAGGCGGCAACTCCGCCATGGACATCGCGGTCGACGCCTCGCACACGGCCACGGCCACCCTGCTCTCGCTGCGCCGAGGGGTCTGGATCGTCCCCAAGTACCTGCTCGGCAAGCCCTCCGACAGCCTCAACGGCGCGCTTGCCCGGCGGCTGCCCTGGCGGGTGCGCCAGCGGATCAGCCAGGCCATGATCACCGCGGCCGTGGGGCGGCCCGGGCGCTACGGGCTGCCGGCCCCCGCCCATGGTTTCCTGCAGGACCACCCGACCCTCTCCGACACGGTGCTGAGCCGGATCACCCATGGCGAGATCGGGGTCCGCCCGGGGATCAGCCGGATCGACGGCTCCACGGTGACCTTCACCGACGGCCGTACCGACCCGGTCGACCTGGTGGTGTGGTGCACCGGCTACCGGGTGGAGATCCCCTTCCTCGACCCGGCGCTGCTGAGCCCGGGCCCGGACGCGCTCCACCTCTACCGGCACGTCTTCCCGCTCGACACCACCGGGCTGTTCTTCGTCGGGCTGATGCAGTCCACCGGCTCCGCGCTGCCGGTGGTCGAGGCGCAGGCCCGGCTGGTCGCCGCCCACCTGGCCGGCGAGTACGCCCTGCCGGACCCGGCCGCCCAGCGCGCCGACTGCGCGGCGGACCTGCGCGCTGCCACCGCCCGGTGGGGCGGACGCCGGCCCGCCATGCGGATCGACTTCGACGCCTACCTCGCCCTGGCCGCCCGGGAGCTGACCGAGGGTGTCCGACGCCGTCGCGCGGGCCGCGGGGTGACGTACGGAGCGCCGCCGCGCCGGGCGGCCCCGACCGCTGCCGTGGCCACCAACCAGGGAGAATCCGCATGACCACGCTCACCGGCCGCCGCGTGATCGTCACCGGCGCGGCAGGCACCTTCGGCCGGCTGCTGTGCGAGCGGCTCACCGCCGCCGGCGCCCGGGTGGTCGGGCTCGACCTGCGGGACGGCGCGGTCGGCGAAGTGCCCGTACTCGGCGCCGACCTGACCGACCCGGAGGCAGGCCCGGCCGCCGTGGCCGCCGCCGTGGAGCGCCTCGGCGGACTCGACCTCCTGATCAACAACGCCGGGGTCGGCGGCCCCGCCCCGGCCGAGCTGCCCCCGGACGCGGCGGTCCACCGGCAGCTGGAGGTCAACCTGCTGGCCGCCTGGCGGACCACCGCCGCCGCGATCGGAGCGCTGGAGACCTCGCGCGGACGGATCGTCTTCGTCGCCAGCCGGATGGCCTTCATGGCGCTGCCGCTGGCCGCCGGGTACGGCGTCAGCAAGCGTGCGGTGACCGCCTACGCCGACGCACTCCGGCTCGAGGTCGGCACCCACATCGGGGTGAGCGTGGTCCACCCGAGCATGGTCGCCTCACCGATCCACGACGCCTCGGCCGCCGCCGGACTCTCTCTCGACGGCGTCTCCCGGCACGAGCCGCTGGAGGGCGTGGTCGACGCGATCCTGCGTGCCGCCACCGCCCGCAAGGCGCCGCGCGACGTGGCCACCACCGGTCGCGGCCGGATCGAGATCGCGCTCGCCCGGCACTGCCCCGGTCTCGCCGACCGGCTGGTCCGGCGCACGGTCGCGGGCCGGATCCGGGCCGGCGACCTCGACCGGGCACCGCTCGCCGCAGGCATGGTCCGGCGGCACCGCGCCACCGCCTCGGGCTCGGGTCTTCCCGGCCGGCCGTAGGCCGAGCGGGCCGGGTCAGCGGGCGCCGGCCGGGGCGATGCCGTGGAACAGGGTGGCCACCGGGTTGCCGGCGGCCTGCTTCTTCGCGGGGGCCAGCGACTTGGAGCAGGTGGCCTTCGTCGTCGAAGCCCGTCCCGCGCGGAAATCCCCGTTCGCACCGTTGACCAGGTCGTCTGTCCGGGAGGGGGCAGGCTGCTCGCCGGTACTCGTTGATGACACGCCCGCGGGTGCGCCGTGACGCTCCCGGCCGGCGCCCGGTGTCAGTCCGGGTCGGTCGTCGGGATCACCATCATCCGGGTCACGGTGCCGTCGTCGCCGACCACGTCGCGTACGTGCCGGAAGCCCATGCGGCGGCACAGTGCCAGGCTGGCGGTGTTGCCGGCGCCGACCATGCCGTAGGCCTCCTTCAGGCCCAGGTCGGCGGCGGCGTGGCGGAGCAGGCCGCGGACCGCTTCGGTGCCCAGGCCCCGGCCCCAGTGCCCGGGGGCGAGGGCGGTGATCAGTTCGTGGCCGTCGACGTTGCCGGTCTTCTTCACCTCCGCGTGGCCGACGTAGACCTCCTCGCGCCACAGTCCCCACACGTCGAACCTGCGCTGGGGGTAGACGTCGGTGAGGATGGCGCGGAACAGCGTGCGGAGGTCGGCTTCCGGCACGCGCTCCTGGCCCATCCAGCGGCAGACCTCCTCGTCGCGCAGCAGGGCCACGAAGACGTCCTCGTCCTCGGGGCGGTAGGGCCGGAACGTGAGTCGTTCGGTGTGCAGTACCGGTGTCATGACGGCTCCTCGGGACGGGCCGGCGGCGGGCGGGGCGCGGGCCGGGGCGCGGTTGCGGGACGCACCCCGGCCGGTCCTTCGCGGTCGCGCGGGACGTGTCAGGCTTCGACGTTCTCCATGCGCTCCCGCAGGCTGCGCGGGCGCATGTCGGTCCAGACCTCGTCGACGTAGGCGGAGCACTCCGCCTCCGTGCCCTCCTTGCCGACGGGCTGCCAGCCGGCGGGCACCTCCACGTCGACGGGCCACAGCGAGTACTGCTCCTCGTCGTTGCGCAGCACCTGGTAGCGGGTGTTCTCGTCCATGTCTGTCGGTCTCGCTCTCTCGGGTTCGGTGGGGGTCGGGCGACGGGCCGGTGGCGGGGTGTCCGGCGGTGGGGCGCGGGCCGCGGGGCGGGGCGTCACCGGCTGTTCCTGGCGTGCTGGGCGATGTGGCGCAGGGCCTCGGCGAAGTCGTCCGCGACACGTCGCACGGTGTCCGTGGCGTGCAGGGCGGGGCGGTGGTGCCAGGTGAAGGACAGCCGGCCGCCCTGCACCGCGCCGACGACCTCCAGCGGGTGGGAGCCGCTGTCGCGCGGGTCGTGGTGCCGTCCGAACGAGCCGTGCTCGGCGCGGACCAGGCCGTCGCCGGGGTTCTCCGGGCGGGCGTCCCACTGGCCCAGGTAGTTGAAGACGACCTGGCCGTGCGCGGCCCGTCCGAGCCGCTCGCGCACCTCGGGCGGGCCGAAGGTGCGCAGCGCGCCGAAGCCCAGGCCGTTGCCGGGCACCGCGCGCAGTTGACGCCGCACCGACTTCACCAGGGTCCGCCAGTCCCGGGCGGGGCCGGGTTCGGCGGGTTCGGGCACCCGGAGGGCGACGGGGTGGACGGTGGTGAACCAGCCGACCGTGCGGGACAGGTCCACGTCGTCGAGGACGTCCTCCCGGCCGTGCCCCTCCAGGTCCAGGCGGACCTCCTCGCGGCCGGTCCAGCGGGCCAGGGCCAGGGCGAGGGCGGCGAGCAGCACGTCGTTGACGCGGGTGCGGTAGGCGGTCGGCGCGGCGCGCAGCAGTGCCTCGGTGTCCGCCTCGTCCAGGGCGACGGTGAGCGTGTCGACGAGGCCCGTCTGCGGCCCGCCCGGTGTCCCGGCAGGCGGCGGCCCGGCGTCGACCGCCCGCTCCCAGTAGGGCAGTTCGTCGTCGAGGGCGCCGGACTCGACGTGCGCGGCGAGTCCTCGGGCCCAGTCGCGGAAGGAGGTGGTGCGTTCGCCGAGCGCGACGGGCTCGCCCTGGGCGGCCTGCCGGTAGGCGGCCTCCAGGTCGTCGCGCAGGATGCGCCAGGACACGGCGTCCACGACGAGGTGGTGGGCGACCAGGAGGAGGAAGGCGGGCCGGTCGGCGTCCCCGGTGAACAGGGCCGCCCGCAGCAGCGGGCCGCGCGCCAGGTCGAAGCCGGTGTGCAGGTCGTCGGCGGCCTTCTCCATCGCCGTGTCGGCCTCGGCGGGGGTCAGCCCGCCCAGGTCGTGGCGGTGCAGGAGCCGGTCGCGGTCGGTGTCGGACGGCGGCGGGGTGAACTGGCGCCAGCCGCCCGTGCCCGTGCCCGTGCCTGTGCCCGTGCCTGTGCCCGTGCCCTCGCCCTCGCCCTCGCCCTCGCCCTCGCCCTCGCTCTCGCTCTCGCTCTCGCTCTCGGTGAAGCGCATGCGCAGGGCGTCGTGGTGGTCGAGCAGGGCGTTCAGGGCCGTTTCCAGGGCGGCGTCGTCCAGGGGGGCGCCCAGTTCCAGCAGCAGCGACTGGTTGAAGTGGGCGTGGCTGGCGCGCGGGCTGGTCAGGAACCACTCCTGGATGGGGGTGAGCGGCACGTCCCCGCTCACCGGCCCCTCCCCCAAGTGCCGGGACGTGCCGGCGACAACGCCGACGACGCCGGCCAGTTCGGCGACCGTCTGGTGGGTGAACAGGTCGCGGGTGGCCAGGTGCAGTCCGTCCCGCCGCAGCCGGGAGACGACCTGCATGCTGAGGATGGAGTCGCCGCCGAGGTGGAAGAAGTTGTCGTGCGCGCCGACGTCGGCCACGCCGAGGACGTCGGCCCAGATGCGGGCGATGCGGCGTTCGGTGTCGGTGCGCGGTGCCGTGCGCGGTCCGGCGGCGGTGTGCGCGGGGCCGGGTTCGGGCAGGGCGCCGCGGTCGGTCTTGCCGTTGGGGGTGAGCGGCAGTCGCTCCAGCGGCACGAACGCGGAGGGGACCATGTGCGGCGGGAGCAGCCCGGCGAGGTGGTCGCGCAGCTCCGGCACCGGCAGTTCGTCCGGGGTGCCCTCGGCGGGCACGACGTAGGCCACGAGCCGTCCGCCGGACCGGCCGTCCGGGTCGGTGCCGCCGCCGCGCACGGTGACCACCGCGTCGCGCACCCGCGGGCCGCGGCGCAGCGCGGCCTCGATCTCCGCGGGCTCGATGCGGAAGCCCCGCAGCTTCACCTGGTCGTCGGCGCGTCCGGCGAAGCGCAGTGCGCCGGAGGCGTCCCAGCGGGCCAGGTCGCCGGTGCGGTACATCCGCTCCCCCGGCGCGCCGAACGGGTCGGCGAGGAAACGCGCGGCGGTCAGGCCGGGCCGGTTCAGATAGCCGCGGGCCAGTCCGGGTCCGGCCACGTACAGGTCGCCGGTGACGCCGGGCGGCACGGGGCGCAGGGCGGCGTCGAGGACGTGGACGCGGGTGGCGCCGGCCGGGCGGCCGATCGGCGGGGCGCCCGTGCCGGGGGCGAGGGGGCCGGTCCAGGTGGCGACGACGGTCGCCTCGGTCGGGCCGTACGAGTTGATCATGCGTCGGCCGGGTGCCCACCGTTCGACGAGGTGGGCCGGGCATGCCTCGGCGCCGACGATGAGGGTGCGCAGGTGCGGCAGGGCGTCGGCGGTCGCGGGGTCGAGCGTGGCCAGGGCGGCGGGCGGGATCAGCGCGTGGCTGACCAGCCGGTCGGCGAGGGCCTGGGCGAGCCGCTCGCTGACGAGCGGGCCCTCCTCCCCGGTGACGAGGGTGGCTCCGGCGAGCAGGGACACGCACAGCTCCAGCACCGAGGCGTCGAAGCTGGGCGAGGCGAACTGCAGGACCCGGGCGCCGGGGCCCGCCGCGTAGCGGTCGGCGGCGGCCGCGGCGAAGGCGGCCAGGCCGCTGTGCGTCACCGTCACGCCCTTGGGTGTGCCGGTGGAACCGGAGGTGTAGATCACGTACGCCGGGTGGTCGACGGTCAGCGCGGCCGTGCGGTCGGCGTCCGTGGGCGCGGTGTCCGGCCCGTCCGCGTCCCGTACGGCGGCGGGGTCGTCCAGGACGAGCCAGGCGTCCGCGTCGCGCAGCATGAACTCCCGCCGCCGCTCGGGGTAGTCCGGGTCGACGGGCAGGAACGCGCCGCCGGCCTTGGCCACGGCGAGCTGCGCCACCACCGTCTCCGCGCCGCGGGGCAGGGCCAGCGCCACGATCCGCTCGGGTCCCACACCCCGGGCGATGAGCCGGTGCGCCAGCCGGTTGGCGGCGCGTTCGACCTGCGCGTAGGTCAGCTCGCGACCGTCGGCGTCGGCCAGGGCCACGGCGTCGGGGGTGCGGGCGGCCTGCCGTTCGAACAGCTCCGGCAGCGTCGCCGCCGGTACCGGGCGGGCGGTGCCGCGGCCCTGGTCGAGGACGGCCTTGAGCGTCTCGTCGGCGGCGAGGGGCAGGGCGCCCAGGGTCCGGTCGGGGTCGTCGGCGACGGCGGTCAGGAGCGTGCCGAGCTGGTCGGCCATCCGTTCGGCGGTGGCCGCGTCGAACAGGCCGGTGTTGTACGTGAGCAGGCCGTGCAGTTCCCCGGTGCCGGTCTCGGCGAACTCCAGGGTGAGGTCGAACGCCGCGTGCCGCAGGTCCGTGTCGACGTCGGTGACCTCGACGCCGGGCAGGTCGAGGCCGGCGGCCGGGGCGTTCTGCAACACCACCATGACCTGGAACAAGGGGGTGCGGCTGGTGTCGCGGACCGGCTGCACCTCGTCCACCACGCGCTCGAACGGCGCCTCCTGATGGGCGAGGGCGTCCAGCACGGTGGCGCGCACCTCGGTGAGGAACTCGGGGAAGGGGCGGTCGGGTTCGACGCGGGTGCGCAGGACGAGGGTGTTGACGAAGAACCCGACGAGGTTCTGGGTCTCGGCGCGGTCGCGGCCGGAGGTGACCGTGCCGACGGTGATGTCCCGGCCGCCGGTCAGCCGGGCCAGGTAGGCCTGTGCGGCGGCGACCAGCGTGGTGAACAGGGTGGCCTGCCGGTCCCGGCCCACCTGGACGAGGCGGCGGGCGGTGCCGCGCGGCAGGACGAGGCGCACGGTGGCCCCGTCGTGGGTGCGCACCGCGGGACGCGGCCGGTCGGTGGGCAGGTCCAGCGTCTCCAGACCGGTCAGGTGCTCCTTCCAGTACGCGAGGTGTTCGTCGGTGCCGTTGCCGCGCTGCCAGTGGGCGTAGTCGGCGTAACTCACCGGCAGCGGCGGCAACTGCCCCGCCTCCTCGCCCAGTTCGGCGCGGTAGAGGTGGGCGAGGTCACCGGTGAGCACCGCGGTGGACCAGCCGTCGGTGACGATGTGGTGCAGGGTCAGCGTCAGGACGTGCTCGTCGCCGGAGAGCCTGATCAGCCCCGCGTGCAGCAGCGGGCCCCGCCGCAGGTCGAACGTGCGGGCCCGCTCGGCCTCCAGCAGCTCCTCCAGCCGGGCCGCCCGTTCGTCCGGCGCCGTTCCCGACAGGTCGTGCAGCGGCAGCGGCACGTCCGGCGCCGGGTGGACGATCTGCACGCCGTGGCCGTCGACCGCGTCGAAGGTGGTGCGCAGCGCCTCGTGCCGCTCGGCCAGGGCGCGCAGGGCCGCGGTGAGCGCGGGCACGTCGAGCCGGCCGCGCAGGCGCAGGGCCAGCGCGGTGACGTACTCGCCGCTGCCCGGCGCGAACTCCTCCAGGAACCACAGGCGTTGCTGGGCGTACGACATCGGGGCGGGCGTGTCGCGCGGGACCGGGACGATCGCGGTGGGCGCGGCGTCGCCGGACGGCTCCGCGGTGAGCAGGGCGGCGAGGGCGGCGGGGGTGGAGTGGGTGAACACCGCGCGCGGTGACACGTCGGTGCCGAACGCCTCGGACAGGCGGGCGGCCAGCCGGATGCTGAGGATGGAGTCGCCGCCCAGCCGGAAGAAGTCGTCCTCCACGCCGGGCCGGGCCATGGACAGGACCTCCGCGAAGACGTCGGCGGCGCGGCGCTCGGCGTCCGTGCGCGGTGCCGTCGGCGCGCCCTGCCGGTCCTCGCCGGAGGTCTCCGGCGCCGGAAGGGCGGCCCGGTCGACCTTGCCGTTGCCGCTGAGCGGCAGCGCGGGCAGGGCGACGAACGCCGAGGGCACCAGGTAGTCGGGCAGCGCGCGCCGGGCGAACTCCTCTACGGCCGCGAGGTCTTCGGGGCCGACCAGGTAGGCCACCAGGCGCCGGGCGCCGGGCCGGTCCTCGCGGGCCAGCACCGCCACGTCCGCGACCTCGGGATGCGCCGCGAGGGCCGCCTCCACCTCGCCGGGTTCGACGCGGAAGCCGCGGATCTTCACCTGGTCGTCGGCGCGGCCCAGGAACTCGACCGTGCCGTCGGGGCGGCGGCGGGCCAGGTCCCCGGTGCGGTACATGCGGGTGCCGGGCGGGCCGGCGGGGTCGGCGAGGAAGCGGGCGGCGGTGTCGCCGGGACGGCCCAGGTAGCCGCGGGCCACGCCGTCGCCGGCGAGGTACAGCTCGCCGGCGCAGCCCGGCGGTACGGGCCGCAGCCGGCCGTCGAGGACGTGGACCCGCATGTCGTCGAGCGGGTGGCCGATGGGCACGGTGTCGGGGACGGCCGTCGCGTCGGTGAGCGCGAAGGACGTCGCGAACGTCGTCGTCTCGGTGGGTCCGTAGCCGTCCACGACGGTCAGGCCGGGGCAGGCGGACAGCACGCGGCGTACGGCCGCGGCGGGCACCACGTCGCCGCCGGTCCACACCTGGCGCAGGCCGGCGAAGCAGTCCGGCGCGTCCTGGGCCAGCAGCCGGAAGAGACCGGCGGTCAGCCACAGCGCGCTCAGGCCGCCGCCGCGGACCAGGTGCCGCAGCAGTGCCGCGTCCACCGGCCCGGGCGGTGCCACGACCACGCAGCCGCCGCCCAGCAGGGGCGCCCACACCTCGAAGGTGGCGGCGTCGAAGGCCACCGGGGAGTGCAGCGGCACCCGGTCGCACACCCCGCCGGTGAAGCGGCTGTCGGTGGCGAGGGCGGCCACGTCGCGGTGGCGCACCGCGACCGCCTTGGGCTCGCCGGTCGAGCCGGAGGTGAACATCACGTACGCCACCCGGTCGGCGTCCGCGGGCACGGCCGTGGGCGCGCCCGGCACGGGGGTGCGGGCGGCGGCGACGTCCGCGGCGGTCAGCCGGGCCGTCGCGCCCGCCCGCTCGGTCAGCGTGCGGCGCCGCTCCTCGGGGGCGCGGGCGTCCACCGGCACGTAGGCGCCGCCCGCCTTGAGGACGGCGAGCTGGGCGACGACGAGTTCGGCGCAGCGGTCCATCGGCAGCGCCACCCGGTCCTCCGCCCGCAGGCCGCCGGCGAGGAGCCGGGACGCCACGGCGTCGGACCAGTCGTCGAGGCGGCGGTACGTCAGCTCCGTGTCGCCGTCGCGCAGGGCGGGCGCGTCGGGGGTGCGGCGGGCCTGCTCGGCGAACAGCTCGACGGGGCTGCGCGGCACCGTCCGCCGGGCGGGGGCGTTCCACCGCCGGAGCAGGGCGCGGTCGTCCTCGGTCAGCAGCGGCAGGCCGGTCACGTCCGCGTCGGTCCCGATGGCGTCGGCGAGGGCGGTCAGGACGACCGCGAGCCGGGCGGCGAGGCGTTCGGCCGTGTCCGCGTCGAACAGGTCGGCGTCGTAGGCGAGGTCGATGCCGAGCCGGTCGCCGAGGTGGGCGCGCAGGCACAGCGGGAACGTCGGCGCGTCGTCGGCCCGCACCTCCTCGACGCGTACGCCGGTGCGGGCGGTGGCGGACTCGTCGACGGGGTAGTTCTCGAACACCACCATGCTGTCGAACAGCGCCTCGCCCGCCGGGACCTCGCTCAGCGCCTGGATGCGGGGCAGCGCGAGGAAGTCGAAGCGCCGGGCGTCGCTCTGCCGCTCCTGCACGTCCCGCAGCCAGGACGCCGCTCCCCCGCCCGTGGTGCGGATCCGGGTGGGCACGGTGTTGATGAACATGCCGATCATCGACTCCACGCCCGGCAGTTCGGCCGGACGCCCGGAGACGGTCGTGCCGAACACGACGTCGTCGCGTCCGCCGTGGCGGGCCAGCAGCAGCGCCCAGGCGCCCTCGACCACGGTGTTCACCGTCAGCCCGGCGCGGGCCGCCGTCTGCCGCAGCCGCGCCAAGACCCGCTCGTCCAGCTCCCGGCGCACGGTGGCGGCGGCGCGGGCGCGGTGCGCCTCGGCCGGTGTGCGGTCGTACGGCAGCGGGGTGCGGGCCGGGAAGCCGGCGAGGGCGTCGGCCCAGTACGCCTCGGCCGCCTCCTCGGCCGAGGCGTACTGGTCGCGCAGCCAGCGCAGGAAGTCGGAGAACGGGCGCCGGACCGGCGCGGGGGCTTCGCGGCCGCCGGTGAGCGCGGCGTAGCGCTCGCACACCTCGGTGAGCAGCTGCCCGGTGCTCCAGCCGTCCAGGATCAGGTGGTGGGAGGACCACAGCAGCAGGATCTCGTCGCCGGGCAGGGCGGCCAGGGTGACGCGGGTGAGGGGTGCGGTGGTGAGGTCCATGCCCGCCGCGCGGTCGGCGGCGATCAGGGCCTCGGTCTCCCTCTGCCGTTCCTCGGGGGTCAGGTGCCGCCGGTCCAGGTGGGTGACGGGCAGCTCCACGCGGTGGTGGACGACCTGGACCGGGTGCGGCAGGCCCTGCCAGTGGACGCTGGTGCGCAGGGCCTCGGTGCGGTCGGCGACCTGCTGCCAGGCCGCGGCGAAGGCCCGCGGGTCGCTCACCCCGGACAGGCGTACGGCCGTGCGGTCGAAGTAGGCGCCCGCCGTGTCGACCAGGCCGTGGAAGAGCATCCCGGCCTGCAGGGGCGTCAGCGGCAGGACGTCGGCCACGTGCCGGCCGTCGCCCACGAGGCGGTCCAGCTCCGGCCCGCCGAGCCCGGCGAGGGGGAAGTCCGACGGGGTGCGGCCGCCCGCGTCGGGGCGGGCGCAGTGGGCGGCGATGTCCCGCAGCGCCGCGCACATCTGGTCGGCTAGTTCGCGGACGGTGGCCTCGTCGTAGACGGCCGGCGGGTAGGTCCAGCCGAGTTCGAGGCGGCCGCCCTGGACCACGCCGGTGATGTCCAGCAGGTAGGGGCGGGGGGCGTCGGGGTCGGTGTCGGAGCCGGCCGGGGGCAGGGCGGCGCCGTACAGGCCGCCGCGGTTGCCGTCGGTGTCCCACCGGCCGTGGTAGTTGAAGCCGACCCGCGGCGCCGGGGCGGCGGCCAGGGGGCTGTCGGGCCGCAGGTGGCGCAGCGCGCCGTGGCTCAGGCCGTGCAGCGGCACCGCGCGCAGCTGCTCCTTGACCGAGCGCAGGGTGTCGTGCCAGCCGGCGTCGGGGGCGACGCTCAGCGCGAGGGGGAACTCGGCGGTGAACCATCCGACCGTCCGGGACAGGTCCACGTCGTCGAAGAGGTCCTCGCGGCCGTGGCCCTCCACCCCGATCAGCACGGTGTCGCGCCCGCACCAGCGGGCCAGGGTGCGGCCGAGGGCGCTGAGCAGGACGTCGTTGACCTGGGTGCGGTAGACCTCCGGGACCCGGCGCAGCAGGGCCTCGGTCGTCTCCGTGTCCAGCGTGACGGTGACCGTGGCGGCGGTGCCGTGGGGGTTGGGGCCGGGCCGGCCCGCGGGCAGGTCGGCGGGGGCCTTCGCGGTGCGTTCCCAGTAGGGGAGGTCGCCGTCCAGGGCGCCGGACCGGGTGTGCGTCTCCAGGCGGGCCGCCCAGTGGCCGTACGCGGTGGTGGCCGGGGGCAGGGCGACGGGGCGTCCGCCGGCGGCCGAGCGGTGGGCGCTCTCCAGGTCGGCCAGCAGGATCCGCCAGGAGACGCCGTCGACGACCAGGTGGTGGACGGTGATCACGAGTTGCGCGGGCAGGTCGGGGCCGCGGTCGAAGAGCAGGACGCGCGCCACCCGGCCCTCGGCCGGGTCGAGGGAGTCCCGGGCCGCGTCCGCCGTGCGGCGCACCTCGGCCTCCAGCGCGGGGCCGTCCAGGCCGGTCACGTCGTGGTGGGTGAGGACGCCGTCGGGGACGTCCGGCAGGACTTCCTGGCGCCGGCCGTCGTCGGTGCGGGGGAAGCGGGTGCGCAGGGCCGGGTGGTGGCGGACGAGGGCGTCCACGGCGGGGCGCAGGGCGGACAGGTCGGTGCCGGGGGCCAGTTCGATCCGCTGCGACATGGTGAAGCGCAGCGGGTCGCCGGGGCGGCGGCCGTCGAGGTACCAGCGCTGGATCGGGGTGAGCGGTGCCTCGGCGGGTGCGGCCGGGTCCGCCGCGGCGGGAGCCGCCTCGGTGACGCGGAGGGCGAGTTCGGCGACGGTCTGGTGGCGGAAGACGTCCTTGGTGGTCAGCGCCAGTCCGGCCTGGCGGGCCCGGGAGACGATCTGGATGCTGAGGATGGAGTCGCCGCCGAGCGCGAAGAAGTTGTCCCGCGCGCCCACCCGTTCGGTCCGCAGGACGTCCGCCCAGATCGCGGCGAGGGTCTCCTCGGTGCCGGGGCGCGGTGCCACGTACGCGGTGGCGGGGTCGGGCCGCTCGGACGGGGCGGGCAGGGCGCGCCGGTCGGTCTTGCCGCTGCTGGTGCGCGGGATCCGCGTCAGCGGGACGAACGCCGCCGGCACCATGTGGTCCGGCAGGGTGCGCCGCAGCGCGAGGCGCAGTTCGTCGGCGGTCGGGACGGTGCCCCGGGCGGGCACCAGATGCGCCACGAGCATGAGCCGGCCCGCGTGTTCGCGTGCCGTCACCACCGCCTCGGACACGTCCGGGTGGGCGAGCAGCGCGGCCTCGACCTCGCCGGGTTCGATGCGGAACCCGCGGATCTTGATCTGCTCGTCGGCGCGGCCCAGGAACTCCAGCAGCCCCCGCTCGTCCCAGCGGGCGCGGTCGCCGGTGCGGTACATCCGCTCCCCCGGCGCGCCGAACGGGTCGGCGGGGAAACGCGACGCGGTCAGGCCGGGGCGGCCGAGGTAGCCGCGGGCCACCTGGGCGCCGGCCAGGTACAGCTCGCCGGGCACGCCGGGCGGCACCGGGCGCAGGGTGCCGTCGAGGACGTAGGCGCGCAGGTTGCGGCCGGGCCGGCCGATGACGGGCCGGTCCGGGTGGTCGGTGACGCGCCCGTACGTGGCGTCGACGGTGCACTCGGTGGGCCCGTACATGTTGTAGGCGGTGACGCCGGCGCCGGCGGCGGCGCACAGCTCCCGCCAGGTGTCGGGGCCGGTCGCCTCGCCGCCGACGAGCAGGACGCGCGGGTGGTGGCGGCCGGGTGCGAGGAGTCCGGCGGCGGTGAGTTCGCGCAGGAAGGACGGGGTGACGTTGACCAGGTCCAGGCCGCGCTCGGCGATCTGGGCGCAGAACGCGTCCGGGTCCAGGCGCGTGTCCTCGTCGACGAGGTGGACCTCCTGCCCGAGGGCGAGCAGCAGGGGTCCCTCCCAGGAGGTGTCGAAGGAGAACGAGGCGCTCAGCGCGGCGCGCAGCCGGCGGCCGTCGGCGGTGTGCGGGGCGACGAGCCCTTCGCGGTGGTCGTGGCAGAGGTTGACCAGGTGGCGGTGTTCGACGACGACGCCCTTGGGCCGGCCGGTGGAGCCGGAGGTGTAGACGATGTAGGCGGCGTGGTCCGGGCGCAGCGGGGCCGGGCGGTCGCGGTCGGTGGGGTCGTGGGCGGGCAGCCGGTCCCAGGGCGTGTCGCTCAGGGCGTCCTCGGTGAGCACGGTGTGCGGGGCCGCGTCGGCGAGGAGGTGGGCGGCGCGTTCGGCGGGCAGGTCGGGGTCGAGGCAGAGCAGGGTGCCGCCCGCCTTGGCGACGGCGAGCACCGCCACCGGCAGGTCCGAGGTGCGCGGCAGCCGTACGGCGACCACCCGCTCGGGGGCGGCGCCCTGGGCGAGGAGGTGGTGGGCGAGCCGGTTGGCGCGCTCGTTGAGGGCGGCGAAGTCGAGTGTGGCGTCCCGTGCCACCAGGGCGGTGAGGTGCGGGGTGCGGGCCGCCTGCGCCTCGAAGAGGGCGGGGAAGGTGGCCTCGGGAACCGCGAGGCGCGGCCCCTGCCAGTCGTGGAGCACCCGGCGCCGCTCGTCGGCGGTCATCAGCTCCAGCGCCCGCACGTCCCGGTCGGGGTCCTGCGCCGCGGCCTCCAGGAGCAGCCGCAGGCGGGCGGCCAGGGTCCGGACGGTGTCCTCGTCGAACAGGGCGGTGTCGTACTCCAGGTGGCCGGTGACCCCGCCGTCGCCCTCCACGAAGTCGAAGGCCAGGTCGAACGTGGCGTGCCGGACCGGCGGGGTGACCGGCTCGACGTCCAGGTCCGGGAGCGCGGGAGCCTCGGCGCCCAGGTTGTGCAGGGCGACCATGACCTGGAACAGGGGGGTGCGGCTGGTGTCCCGCTCGGGCTGGAGGGCGTCCACCAGCCGCTCGAAGGGCACGTCCTGGTGGGCGAACGCCTCCAGGACGGTGCCGCGCACCCGCTCCAGCAGCGCGCGGAACGACGTGCCGGGGCGCACCCGGTTGCGCAGCACCAGTGTGTTCACGAACATGCCGACCACGTCGTGCAGTTCGGGGCGCTCACGGCCCGCGGTGACGGTGCCGACGGCGAAGTCGTCCTGGTCGGCCCAGCGGGACAGCAGGGCCGTGCAGGCGGTCAGCAGCGTCATGTACAAGGTGGCGTCGGCCTCCCGGCCCCGCTCGCGCAGCCGGTCGGTCAGCCCGGCGGGCAGGGTGAAGGTCACCAGCGCGCCGTCCCGGGTCCGTACGGCGGGACGCGGCCGGTCGGTCGGCGGCTCCAGCGGGGGCACTCCGTCCAGCACCCGGCGCCAGTGGTCGAGTTGCCGCTCGACGTGGTCGGTGCGGGCGCGCTGCCAGGCGGCGTGGTCGGCGTACCGGACGGGCAGCTCCGGCAGTTCGGGGCGGCGGCCCTCGTGTGCCGCGGCGTACAGCTCGCCCAGGTCCCGGCCGAGGACGCCGAGCGACCAGCCGTCGGTGACGATGTGGTGGACGGCGAGGACGAGGACGTGCTCGGCGTGTTCGGCGTGCTCGGGGTACTCGGCGTGCTCGGCGTGCTCGGCGTGCTCGCCGTGTTCGGCGTGTTCGGCGTGTTCGGCATCGGCCGGCGCGCGGGCCAGCCGGGCGCGCAGCAGCGGGCCGGTGGCCAGGTCGAAGGGGGTGGCGGCCTCGCGCTCCAGCAGCGCGTCCAGGGCCGCCCGCCCGTCCGGGGCCGTGGTGAGGTCGTCCACGGGCAGGTCGACCCGGTGCGGCGGGTGCACCACCTGCCGTACCTGTCCGTCCTGTTCGGCGAACGTGGTGCGCAGCGCCTCGTGCCTCGCGACCAGGCCGTCCAGCGCGGTGCGCAGGGCTCTCACGTCGAGCGGTCCGCGCAGGCGGAGCACGGACAGCGTCGTGTACTCGGTGCCGCCGGGCTCGAACCGGTCGAGGAACCACAGGCGTTGCTGGGCGTACGACAACGGCGCCGGCGTCCGCGGGGCGGTCGCCGGTATCGCGTCGGCCGGTGGGGCGGGCGCGCCGGCGGCCGGTTCGCCGAGCTCGGCGGCCAGGGCGGCCACCGTGGGGCGGGTGAACAGCAGCCTCGGGGAGACGTCGGGGCCGAACGCGGCGCGCAGCCGGGCGGTGACGCGGACGGCGAGGATGGAGTCGCCGCCGAGCGCGAAGAAGTCGTCGCCGGCGTGCACCTCCTCGACTCCCAGGACGTCCGCCCAGGCGGCGGCGACCAGCCGTTCGGCGGGTGTGCGCGGCGCGGTCCGGTCGGGGCCGGCGGCGTAGCCGTCCGCGCCCGGCGCGGGCAGGGCGCGCCGGTCGAGCTTGCCGTTGACGGTGAGCGGCAGCGCGTCCATCGGCACGTAGGCGGCGGGCACCATGTGGGCGGGCAGCAGGCGCTCCAGGTGGGCGCGGAGCCCGGCCGCCGCGGGGGCCGCGCCGCCGGAGCCGACGACGTGCGCCACGAGCCGGCGGGTGCCGGAGGCGTCCTCGAACACGCCGACCGCGGCCTCGGCGACGCCGGGGTGGGTGTGCAGGGCCGCCTCGATCTCGCCGGGTTCGATGCGGTAGCCGCGGATCTTCACCTGGGCGTCCGTGCGGCCCAGGTACTCCAGGGTGCCGTCGGCCCGCCATCTCGCCCGGTCGCCCGTGCGGTACATGCGGGTGCCGGCCGGGCCGAAGGGGTCGGCGAGGAAGCGGGTGGCGGTGAGGCCGGGGCGGCCCAGGTAGCCGCGGGCCAGGCCCTCGCCCGCCACGTACAGTTCGCCCCTCGCGCCAAGCGGCACGGGTGCCAGGTCCGCGTCGAGCACGTACGCCCGCAGGTCCGGTATGGCCGTGCCGATGGGGCTCGCGGGGCCGTCGGCGGCGGTGTCGGGGCCGAGCGGGGCGTGGGTGACGTGCACGGTGGTCTCGGTGATGCCGTACATGTTGACCAGCCGCGGTGCGGCGGCCGGGTGGCGCGTCCACCAGTCGGCGAGCCGGCCGACGTCCAGGGCCTCGCCGCCGAAGACCACCGTGCGCAGCGCGAGGCGGGCGCCGGTCCCGGGGTGTTCGGCGTCGGCGCGGATCAGCGGGTGGAACGCGGACGGCGTCTGGTTGAGGACGGTGACCCGCTCGTCCGCGAGCAGGCGCAGGAAGTCCTCCGGGGAGCGGGCGGTCTCGTCGGGCACGACGACGAGCCGGCCGCCGTGCAGCAGCGCGCCCCACAGCTCCCACACGGAGAAGTCGAACGCGTAGGAGTGGAACATCGTCCACACGTCGTCCGCGCCGAAGCCGAACCAGTGGCGGGTGCGGGTGAACAGCCGCACCACGTTGGCGTGCGGGATCACCACGCCCTTGGGGTGGCCGGTGGAGCCGGAGGTGTGGATGGCGTAGGCGGGGCTCTCCGGCAGCGGCCGGCGGGCCGGGGCGGGTCCGGTGGCCGGGCGCCCAGCGAGGTCGGCCGCGACCCGCGGGTCGTCGAGGAGCAGCAGGGGTACGTCGGTGCCGTCGACCCGGGCGGCCGTGCCGGTCGTGGTCACCAGGATCACCGGGGCGGCGTCGGCGAGGAGGTGGCCGATGCGTTCGGCGGGCGAGGCCGGGTCGATCGGCAGGTAGGCCGCGCCGGTCTTCAGGACGGCGAGGATCGCGACGACCTGGTCGCACGAGCGGGGCAGGGCGAGGGCGACGAACCGCTCGGGCGCGGCGCCGAGTTCGGCGAGCCGGTGGGCGAGCCGGCCGGCGCGGGCGTCGAGCGTCGCGTAGTCCAGTCGCTCGGTTCCGCAGGTGACGGCGACGGCACCGGGCGTGCGGGCGGCCTGCGCCTCGAAGAGGTCGACCAGGGTCTGCTCGGGGCGGCCGGGGTCGGTGCCGTCGCGGTCGGTGCCGGTCCGGTCGATGCCGTCGCGGTCGACGCCGGTCCGGTCGATGCCGTCGCGGTCGGTGCCGGTCCGGTCGGTGCCGCTGCGGTCGGTGAGCGTGCGCCGTTCCGCGGCGGTCGGCCGGGCCAGGGTGCGCAGCGGTCGGTGGAGGCCGTCGGCCAGCTCCGTGAGGAGCCGGCACAGCCGGTCGGCGAGCGAGCGGACGGTCGCCGCGTCGAACAGGGCGGGGTCGTAGGCGAGGTCGAAGCCGAGGCGTCCGCCGTGGTGGGCACGGAGCACGAGGGGGTAGTTGGTGGCGTCGCGGGAGGTCACCTCGGCCAGGCGGACCCCGGAGCCGGCCGTGCGGGCCTCGTCGAAGGGGTAGTTCTCGAAGGCGACCATGCTGTGGAAGAGCGGGCTGCCGGACGGCACGTCGCTCAGCTGGGTCAGCTCGGCCAGCGACACGGCCGCGAACCGTCTCGACTCGGCCTGGGCCTCCTGCAGTTCCCGCAGCCACGCGCCGGCCGGGCGCCCGGCGTCGACCCGCACCCGGGTCGGTACGGTGTTGATGAACATGCCCACCATCGACTCCACGCCGGGCAGGTCGTCGGGCCGGCCGGAGACGGTGGTGCCGAACACCACGTCGTCCTCGGCGGCGTACCGGGCCAGCAGCAGCGCCCAGGCGCCCTGGACGACCGTGTTGAGGGTGAGTCCGGCGTCGCGTGCGGTGCGCGCCAGCCGGGCCGACGCCTCGTCGTCCAGGCCGGCCGCGTGCACCTGGGCGGAGCGGGCCAGGTGGGCCTCGCGCAGGGGGCGGTCGGCGGGCAGCGGGGTGGGGGTGGTGAAGCCGGCGAGGACGTCCTGCCAGTGCGCGCGGGCGGCGCCCGGGTCCTGCTCGGCGAGCCGGCGCACGTAGTCGCCGAAGGGACGCCGTACCGGCGGCCGGGACTCGGCGCCGGCGGTGAGCGCCGCGTACTCCTCGAACACCTCGGTCAGCACCTGGGCCAGGCTCCAGCCGTCCAGGATCAGGTGGTGGGAGGTCCACAGCAGGTGCAGCCGCGCGTCGGGCAGCCGGACCAGGGCCAGCCGCATCAGCGGCGCGGCGGCGAGGTCGATGCCGCGGGCCAGGTCGTCCGCCCGCAGCCGGGCGAGGCGCTCGGCGCGCTCCGGCTCGTCCAGGTCCCGCCAGTCGAGGTGGGTCACCGGCACCCGCGCGTCCCGGCGCACGACCTGGAGGGGCACCGGTACGTCCTCCCAGACCACGTGGGTGCGCAGGGCGGGCGTGCGGTCGGTGACGCGCTGCCAGGCCACGGCGAGGGCGTGCGGGTCGGCGACGCCGTCGAGCAGGAGCGCCGCCTGGTCGACGTAGACGTCGTCGGGGCCGCCGACCAGCCGGTGGAAGAGCATGCCCTCCTGGAGCGGGGTCAGCGGCAGGACGTCCTCGACGTCCCGCCCGTCGCCGACCAGCCGGTCCAGGCGGTCCTGGTCGAGGCGGGCCAGCGGGAAGTCGGACGGGGTGCGGCCGCCCGCGCCGGGGCGGCCGCAGTGCCCGGCGATCGCGGCGAGCGCGCGGGTCATGCCGTCGGCGAGGGCGCGGACGGTGTCCTCGTCGTGCACCTGGTCGCTGTAGTGCCAGGTGATCTCCAGTTCGCCGCCGACGACCACGGCGGAGACGTCCAGCAGGTGGGCCGGTGGCTCGTCGGCGGCGACGTCCCGGCCGGGCGCCTCGCCCGCCGGGGCGAAGTCCCGACCGTCGCCGGCCTCCCACTGGCCGTGGTAGTTGAAGCAGACCTGCGGCAGCGGCAGGTCCCGCAGGGCGCGGGCGGCCGGGTCGGGCGAGCCGAGGCGGGCCAGGGCCTCGTAGCTCAGACCGTGCCGGGGAACGGCCCGCAGGCGCTCCTTCACCGTCTTGAGGGTCGTGCCCCAGTCGGGCGCGTCGGACGGTCCGGCGGGTGCCAGGGTGACGGGGTACTGGGTGGTTAACCAGCCCACCGTGCGGGACAGGTCCAGCGTGTCGTCCTCGCGGCCGTGGCCCTCCAGGGCGACGGTCACCCGCTCGGTGCCCGTCCAGTCGGCGAGGACCCGGCTCAGCGCACTGAGCAGCACGTCGTTGACCTGCGTGCGGTAGACCGCGGGCACCTGGCGCAGCAGGGCCCCGGTGGTGGCGCGGTCCACGCGGGTGCGCAGGGTGCGGACCGAGCCGGCGAGCGGGGTGCCGGGACGGTCCACGGGCAGCGGGGTACGGGGTTCGGCGGCCTCGGCCGTCCAGTGCGGCAGGTCGGCGTCGAAGTCGCCATCGCGCACCCGGCGGGACAGGTGGGCGGCCCAGTCGGCGAACGGCGTGGGCACGGGCTCCAGGTGGACCGGGTCGCCCTGGGCCGCCTGCCGGTAGGCCCGCGCGAGGTCGGCGAGGAGGACGCGCCAGGAGACGCTGTCCACCGCCAGGTGGTGCGCGGTGACGAAGAGCTGGGGGCGCCCGCCGGGAAGGGGCGGCAGCAGGGCGGCGCGCAGCAGCGTGCCGGTCTCCGGGTCGAGCCCGGCGCGGGCCGCCTCGGCGGCCTCCTCGCGGGCGGCCGTCGCGTCGGCGGCACGGGAGAGGCCGTGACGGGAGAGATCGTGGCGGGTGAGGTCGTGGCGGGACAGGTCGTGACGGGAGGGGCCGTGGCGGGAGAGGTCGTGGCGGGACAGGTCGTGGCGGGACAGGTCGTGGCGGGACAGGTCGTGGCGGGACAGGTCGTGGCGGGACAGGTCGTGGCGGGACAGGTCGTGGCGGGAGAGGTCGTGGCGGGAGAGGTCGTGGCGGGAGAGGTCGTGGCGGGTGAGGGGGCCGGTGGCCGGGGCGTCGCCGGGGTGCTGGCGCCAGGTGTCTCCCGAGCGGAGGAAGCGGGTGCGCAGCGCGGGGTGGTGGGCGACCAGTGCCTCCAGGGCGCGCTCCAGGGCCGGCTCGTCCAGGTCGTGCGGCAGGTCCAGCAGCATCGACATGCTGAAGTGCCGCAGCGGGCCGTGCGTGGCGAAGAACCACTCCTGGACCGGCGTCAGCGGCGCCGGGCCCTCCTCGCGCGGGCGCCGGGGCGCGGGCACGTCGGCGGTCCGCGCGGACGCGGCGGCGGCGAGGTCGGCGACGGTCTGGTGCCGGAAGACGTCCCGCGAGGTCAGCCGGAGACCGGCCGCGCGGGCGCGGGAGACGGCCTGGATGCTGAGGATGGAGTCGCCGCCCAGCTCGAAGAAGTTGTCCGTCACGCCGACCCGGCGCGCGCCCAGCACCTCGGTCCAGACGCGGGCGAGGGTCTCCTCCTCGGGGGTGCGCGGGGCGACGAACTCCCTCTCGCGCTCGCCGCCGTCGAGGTCGGGTGCGGGCAGGGCACGCCGGTCGACCTTGCCGCTGACGGTCGTCGGCAGGGCGTCGATCACGGTGAAGGAGGACGGCACCATGTGGTCGGGCAGCACGCGCCGGCAGGCCGCCCGCACGTCGGCCGCGGTGAGCCGCGCCTCAGGGCCCGCCGGCACCAGGTAGGCGGCGAGCCGGGTGTGGCCGTGCGGGTCGGTGACGGCGACGACCGCGGCGGCGGCGATGCCGGGCTGCTCCGTCAGGGCCGCCTCGACCTCGCCGGGCTCGATGCGGTGACCGCGGACCTTGACCTGGTCGTCGGCGCGCCCCAGGTGGTCCAGGCGTCCGTCGGCGGTCCAGCGGGCCAGGTCACCGGTGCGGTACATGCGGGTGCCGGGCGGGCCGAACGGGTCGGGCAGGAACCGTGCGGCGGTGAGCCCCGGCCGGCCCGCGTAGCCGCGGGCCAGTTGGACGCCGGCCAGGTACAGCTCGCCGCCGACCCCGGGCGGCACGGGCCGGAGCCCGTCGTCGAGGACGTAGGCGCGCACATTGGCGAGCGGCCGGCCGACGGTCGGGCGGCCGTCGCCCTCGATGCGGCAGGCCAGGGCGTCGACCGTGCACTCGGTGGGCCCGTAGAAGTTGTACGCGGCCACGTCCGGCCGCGTCGCCAGCTCCCGCCACAGGGCGGGCCCGACGGCCTCGCCGCCGAGCATCAGCACCCGGGGGCGGTGGCGCGGGTCGGTGAGCAGGCCGGCGGGCAGCAGCTGGCGCAGGTAGGTGGGGGTCAGGTCGAGGAAGTCGATGCGGTGTGCGACGACGTACTCGACCAGCGCGGCGGCGTCCAGCCGGGTCGTCTCGTCGACCAGGTGCAGCGGGTGGCCGTCGGCCATCAGCAGCACGCCCTCCAGCGAGGTGTCGAAGGAGAACGACGCCGTCAGCGCCACCCGCAGCGGCCCGCCGCCCGCCTCGGCGACGAAGCCCTCGCGATGGCCCGCCAGGAGGTTCGCCGCGGAACGGTGGGCCACGGCCACCCCCTTGGGACGGCCGGTGGAGCCGGAGGTGTAGAGGACGTAGGCGGTGGTGTCCGGGTCCGGCGGCGCGAGCGGACCCGCGTCGGCGGCGGGGCCGGCGGCGGCAGCGTCGGCGGCGGGGCCGGCGGCGGCAGCGTCGGCGGCGGGGCCGGCGGCAGCAGCGTCGGTGGCGGGGCCGGGGTCGGCGGCGGACAGGTCCCGCAGGGCGGCCTCGTCCAGGACGAGCGACGGCCGCGCGTCGTCCAGCAGGAACCGCACCCGGTCCTCGGGCAGCGCGGGGTCCAGGGGCAGATAGCCGGCGCCGGCCTTCCAGACGGCGAGGATCGCCACGATCATGTCGGCGGTGCGGGGCAGCCTGAGGGCGACCAGCCGCTCGGGTCCCGCGCCGCGCGCGAGCAGGTGGCGGGCGAGACGGTCGGCGCGGGCGTCGAGCGTCGCGTAGTCCAGGCGTACGTCCCCGGCGACCAGGGCGGTGGCGTGCGGGGTGCGGGCGGCCTGCCGCGCGAACAGCTCGGGCAGGGTCTCCTCGGGCACGGGCCGCGCGGTCGCGTTCCAGTCCTCCGTCACCTGCCGCGTCTGCCGGGGCGAGAGCAGGGGCAGGGCGCCGAGCGGGCGGTCCGGGTCGGCGGCGGCGCCGTCCAGCGTGCGCAGCAACTGGTCCGCCATGCGCTCGGCGGTGGCCGCGTCGAACAGGTCGGTGCGGTACTCCAGCAGGCCGGTCAGCCCGTCCCCGTCGGGGACGAACTCCACGCTCAGGTCGAAGGTGGCGGCCCGCCGGGGAACGGCGACCGGGGCGGTGGCCAGGCCGCGGGGGTCGGGGGCGGCGGGCGGCGCGGGGTGCAGCAGGACCATCACGTCGAACAGGGGGTTGCGGCCCGCCTCACGGGTCGCGCCGACGGCCTCCACCAGCCGTTCGAACGGCGTGTCGCCGTGGGCGAAGGCGTCGTTGACGGTGTCCGCGGCGGCGGTGAGCAGATCACGGAAGGACGCGCCGGCCTCGACGCGGGTGCGCAGCACGACGGTGTTGACGAAGAACCCGACGGCCCGTTCCAGGTCGGTGCGCCCGCGTCCGGGGGTGAGGGAGCCGACGGTGATGTCGTCCTGCCCGGACCAGCGGGCCAGCAGGGCCTGGCAGGCGGCGGCCAGGGCCGCGAACAGGGTGGTGTGCCGCTCGGCCGCGAGGTGCTTCAGCCGGGCGGTGGTGGCCGCGGGGACGGTGAAGGTGTGCACCGCGCCCGCGCCGGACTCCTCGCCGCGGCGCGGCCGGTCCAGCGGCAGCCCGGGTGCCACCGCCCCGGACAACCGCTCCTTCCAGTGCGCCAGTTCGCGCTCCAGCCGGTCCCCGGACAGCTGCTCGCGCTGCCAGACGGCGAAGTCCGGGTACTGCGTCGCCACCGGCGGCAGCTCGGGTCTCTCGCCCCGGGCGAGGGCGTCGTAGGCGGCGCACAGCTCCTCCAGCAGCACGCCCATCGACCAGCCGTCGGTGACGATGTGATGGGCCGTCAGCAGCAGGACGTGCGTGTCGGGCGCCTCCCTGAGCAGCAGGGCGCGCAGCAGTGGCCCGGTGCGCAGGTCGAAGGGGCGCTCGTACTCGGCCAGCAGCACCGCGTCCAGGTCCGCCGGCCCGTCGCCGGGAGCCGTCAGGTCCCGGACGGGCAGCGGGAGGGGCCCGGCGGGGTGCACGGTCTGGGTGGGGCTGCCGTCGGTCTCGTCGAACGTGGTGCGCAGCGCCTCGTGCCGGCCCGCCGTCCGTTCCAGCGCGGCGGTCAGGGCGGTGTGGTCGAGGGTTCCGGTGAGCCGCAGCGCGACCGCGCTGTTGTAGCGCGGGTCGCCGGGGCGCAGCCGGTCCAGGAACCACAGGCGCTGCTGGGCGAAGGACAGCGGCAGCGGCCGGCCGCGGTCCGCGTGCGGGATGGTCCGCCGGGCGGCGGCGCCCGCGGCGCGTCCGGCGAGCCGGCGGCGGAGTGCTTCCTGGAGGTCCTGGGGCAGGGCCTCGGCGCGGTTTCGCTTCGACGACGTCATGGTTGTCCGGTCCTCACCGTTCTGCGTGGTCGCTGTCGCCGCGTGCGGCGTCTTCGAGTTCGCTCAGCACCTGTTCCTCCACCAGGTCCGCCAGAGCGGCGACGGTGCGGTTGACCAGGACGTCGCGGGGCGTGAGGGTCACGCCGAAGGTGTCGTTGGCGCGGGAGGCGATGAGCAGGGCGCGCAGGGAGTCGCCGCCCAGGGCGAAGAAGTCGTCCTCGGCGCCCACGGTGGTCTCCAGGGCCTCCTCCCACAGGGCGGCGACGGCCTCCTCGGTGGGCGTGCGGGGCGGCACGTGCCCGGCGGCCGGCTCCTGCGCCCGCGGGCCGGGTGCGGGCAGCGCGGCCCGGTCGGTCTTGCCGTTCTCCGTGAGCGGGAACCGGTCCAGGGCCACGAACGCCGAGGGCACCATGGGGGCGGGCAGGGTGCGGGCGGCGAAGGCCCGCAGGTCCGCGCCGGCGGGCGGTTCGGCGCCGGGCGCGACGAGCAGGTGGGCCACCAGGCGCGGCAGGCCCGGTTCGTCCTCCCGCACGCTCACCACGGCGTCCAGCACCGCGGGGTGGCGCACCAGGGTCGCCTCGACCTCGCCGGCCTCGATGCGGTGGCCGCGCAGCTTGAGCTGGTGGTCGGTGCGTCCGAGGTAGTGCAGTTCGCCGCGGGCGTCGCGGCGGACCAGGTCGCCGGTGCGGTACATGCGGGTGCCGGGCGGTCCGAAGGGGTCGGCGGTGAAGCGGGTCGCGGTCAGGCCGGGGCGGCCCAGGTAGCCGCGGGCCAGGGCCGGTCCGGCGAGCCACAGTTCGCCGGGCACGCCGTCGGGGGCGGGGCGCCGGCGCGCGTCGAGGACGTAGGCGCCGGTGGCCGGCAGCGCGCGGCCGATGGGCGGCGCGGAGCCGTCCGGTTCCAGCGGGTCGGACCAGGTGGCGACGACGGTCGCCTCGGTGGGCCCGTAGGAGTTGACCATGCGGTGGTGCGGCGCCCACCGGGCGACCAGTTCGGCCCGGCAGGCGTCCGCGCCGACGATCAGGGTGCGCAGGTCCGGCAGGGTGCCGGGGGTGTCCGGCGGGAGGGTGGCGAGCGCGGCGGGCGGCAGCAGGGTGTGGGTGATGCGCTCGGTGCGCAGGACGTCGGCCAGTTCGGCGCCGAGCAGCGGGCCGGGCCGCGGTACGACGAGGGCCGCGCCGCTCGGCAGGGACATGCACAGCTCCAGCACGGAGGCGTCGAAGCTGGGCGTGGCGAAGGCCAGGACCCGGTCGCCGGCGCGGACCCGGTAGTGCGCGGCCTCGGCGGCGGCGAAGCCGGCCAGTCCGCGGTGGGTGACGACGACGCCCTTGGGGGTGCCGGTGGAGCCGGAGGTGTAGATGACGTACGCCGGGTCGTCGAGGTGGAGCGGGCGGACGCGGTCGGTGTCGGTGGGCCGGTGGCCGGGCGTCCCGTCGGGCGGCGCCGCGAGCAGGCCGGCGACCTCCTCGGCGGTGAGGGTGACGGCGGGGTCCGCGTCGCGCAGCATCAGCGCGATCCGGTCGGCCGGGTAGCCGGGATCCACCGGGAGGAAGGCGGCGCCCGCCTTGGCCACGGCGAGCTGGGCGAGGACCATGTCCGCCGACCGCGGCAGGACGAGGGCGACGGTGTCGCCCGGTCCCGCTCCGCGCGCGATGAGCCGGTGGGCGAGCCGGTCGGCGTGTGCCTCGGCCTCGGCGAAGGTCAGCGTCGACTCCGCTGCGGCCAGGGCCGGTCGGTGCGGCCACCGGTCGGCCGCGGCCTCGATCAGCGCGGGCAGCGTCGCCGGGGGCACCGGCGCCATCGGCGGGCGGGTGGGGCCGTGCGGCAACCGGTCCCTTTCGTCGGGGGGCAGCACGTCGACGGCGTGCAGCGGCGTCCGGTCAGCGGATGCGGCGAGGGCGGACAGGGTGTGCGTCAGCCGGGCGGCCAGGGCGTGGGCCGTGCTCTCCTCGAAGTACCGGGTGTCGTAGCCGAGTTCGACGCTCAGCTCGTCGCCGGGCGAGATCACCACGGTGAGCGGGTAGTTGGTCGCCTCGCGGGCGTCGAGGTCGCGGATCCGCACGCCGTGGGCGCCGGCGGTGGCGTCCCCCACGGGGTAGTTCTCGAAGACCAGCAGGCTGTCGAAGAGGGCGGTGCCGGGGGGCAGTTCGCTCCACTGGTGCAGGTCCGTCAGCGGCACGTGGTCGAAGCGCCGGTCCTCCGCGCGGGCGGCCTGGAGCTCCCGCAGCCACGCGGCGCACGGCGCGGACTCGTCCACGGTGACCCGCGCGGGCAGGGTGGTGATGAACAGGCCGGTGATCGTGTCCGCGCCCGGCAGGTCGGCGGGCCGGCCGGAGACGGTGGTGCCGAAGCACACCTCCCGCTCGCCGCCGAGGCGTGCCAGCAGCAGCGCCCAGGCGCCCTGCACCAGCGTGTTGAGGGTGAGCCGGTGGCGGCGGGCGAAGTCCGTCAGCCGAGCCGTGGCGTCGGCGCCGAGCCGCCGGGACAGCCAGGTTCCCGACCGGGCGGCGGCGCCCGGGGCGGGCCTGCGGTCGTACGGCAGCGGGACGGTCGCGGCGTAGCCGGCGAGGGCGGCCTTCCAGTGCTCCTCGGCGGCGGCGGTGTCCCGGCCGGCCAGCCAGGCGGCGTAGTCCGCGAAGGGGCGCCGCCGCGGCAGCCGCGGTTCGGTGCCGGCGGCGAGCGCGGCGTGCGCGGCCATCACGTCGCCCAGCACGTGGAAGACGCTCCACCCGTCCAGCAGGACGTGGTGGAAGGTCCACACGACGCGCACCTCGTCGGGGCCGAGCCGGATCAGGGTGACGCGCAGCAGCGGGGGGCGGTCCAGGGCGATGCCGCGGGCGCGGTCCTCGTCGAGCAGCCGCCGCAGTGCGGTGTCCCGCCGCTCCGGGTCCAGGCCGCTCCAGTCGAGCGCGGTGACGGGCAGCGTGACGCGGCGGTGCACGGTCTGGAGCGGGACGGGCACCCCGCCGAGGGCCACGGCGGTCCGCAGCACGGGCGTGCGGTCCACGACGTGCTGCCAGGCGGCCGCCAGCAGCCGGGGGTCGCGCACGCCGTCCGCGACGAAGGTGATCTGCTCGGTGTACAGGCCCTCGCCGGGCTCGTCCAGGGCGTGCACGACCATGCCGGTCTGCGTGGGGGTGAGGGGGTAGAGGTCCGTCACGTCGCGGCCGTCGCCGGCGAGCCGGTCGACGGCCGCCTGGTCCAGCGCGGCGAGCGGGAAGTCCGACGGGGTGCGGCCGCCCGCGCCGGGCTCGGCGCAGTGCCGGACGATCCGCCGCAGTTCCTCCGCCGTCTCCCGGGCGAGGCGTGCGACGGTGTCGTGCCGGTGCACCTGCCGGGAGTACGACCAGGTGAACTCCAGCCGCTCGCCGGTGACGCGGCCGAGGACGTCGATGAGGTGCGGCCGGTCCGCCGAGCGGTCCATGCCGCCGGAGAGCCCGCCGTGGGGCGCGCGCAGCAGACCGCCCTCGGCCGGGTTCCAGTCCTGCTGTCCCAGGTAGTTGAAGCCCACCCGGGGCGGTTCCGGCAGTTCGCGTCCGGCCGTGGGGTGCAGGTGGCGCAGCGCGCCGTAGCCCACTCCGCCGCGCGGCACGGCGCGCAGGTTCTCCTTGACCGTCTTCAGCGCGGCCCCGAGGCCGGCGTCGCGGGGCACGTCGAGGCCCACGGGGAACAGGGTGGTGAACCAGCCGACGGTACGGGCGAGGTCGACGTCGTCGAAGAGGTCCTCGCGGCCGTGTCCCTCCAGCGCGACCACCACCCGGTCCTGTCCCGTCCAGCGGGCCAGGACCCGGCCGAGGGCGCACAGCAGGACGTCGTTGACGCGGGTGCGGTAGGCGTCCGGCCCGTCCTTCAGGAGCCGGCGGGTGTCCTCCTCGCCGAGGCTCACCGTCACGGTCTCCTCGTCGGCGGCGGTGTTGCCGCCGGTGAGGTCGGTCGGCAGGGCGGTGGGGCGCAGGCCGCTCCAGTACGCGATCTCTTCGTCGAAGCCGCCATCGGCGGTGTGCGCGGCCAGTCGCCGGGCCCACTGCCGGAAGGAGGTCGTCTTCGCCCCCAGGTCGGGTTCGGCACCGGCGCGCAGGGCCCGGTGGGCGGCGTCGAGGTCCTCCAGGATCACGCGCCAGGACACCGCGTCGACGACCAGGTGGTGGGCGGCCAGCAGCAGGACGGGCGGCCGGTGGCCGTCCCGGCGGCACAGGGCGGCCTTGAACAGCGGCCCCCGTGCCAGGTCGAATCCGGAGGACAGGCCGGCCGCCACGGCGTCCGGCTCGGCGGGCGCGTCGTGCACCTCCAGGTGCGGCGCGGCGCCGGGCGGGGTGCCGTGCTGGCGCCACCGTCCGTCGCCGGCCGGTTCGTACCGCATGCGCAGCGCGTCGTGCTGCTCCAGCACCGCCGCGAGGGCGGCGCGCAGCAGCGTCTCGTCGGTGTCGGACGCGAGCGTGAAGGAGACCGCCTGGGTGAAGCGGGCCGGGTCGCCGGTGAGGGTGTCGAACAGCCAGTGCTGTACGGGGGTCAGCGGGACGTCTCCCAGCACCGGGCCCTGCTCGGCGGCGCCCGTCGCCGCGGCCGGGAACTCCTCGACGGCCGTGGCCAGTTCGGCGACCGTCTGGTGCTGGAAGAGGTGCCGGGGCGTCAGCGCGAGTCCGGCCCGGCGGGCGGCGGAGACGATCCGGATGCCGAGGATGGAGTCGCCGCCGAGCCCGAAGTAGTTGTCCGTCGCGCCCACGTCGGGCACGCCCAGCACCTCCGACCAGATCGCGGCGAGCGTCCGCTCGGTGGCGGTGCGCGGCGGCCGGGTGCCGTCCGTGGTGACGGCCGCGGACCACACCGGGTCGGGCAGGGCCCGCCGGTCCAGCTTGCCGGTGGCGCCCAGCGGCAGCCGCTCCAGCGGCACCACGACCGCCGGGACCAGGTGGTCGGGCAGCGTCCGGGCGAGGAAGGCGCGCAGGTCGGCCGGTGCCGGGGCGTCGCCGCCGCGGGGCACGGCGTAGCCCACGAGGCGTTTGTGGCCGTCGTGCTCCACGACCCGGGCGGCGGCCGCGGCGACCCGCGGATGCCGGGCCAGCGCGGCCTCCACCTCGCCGAGCTCGATGCGGAAGCCGCGCACCTTCACCTGGTCGTCGGTCCGGCCGAGGTACAGCAGGTCGCCGCCGGCCGTCCAGCGGACCAGGTCGCCGGTGCGGTACATGCGGCTGCCGGCCGGGCCGAAGGGGTCGGCCGGGAAACGGGACGCGGTCAGGCCCGGCCGGTTCAGGTAGCCGCGGGCCACGCCGGTCCCGGCGAGGTACAGCTCGCCGGGCGCCCCGACGGGCACGGGCCGCATGCGGGCGTCGAGGACGTAGGCGCGGGCGCCGCCGACGGGCCGGCCGATGGGCGGGACCCGGTCGGGGTCCGCCGGGTCGCAGGTGAAGGCGGTGGCGTAGACGGTGGCCTCGGTGGGGCCGTAGATGTTCATGACGCGGCAGCCGGGGACCGCCTCCCGCACCTGGCGGACGGCGCGGGCGGGCAGCGCCTCCCCGGCCAGGACGACGGTGCCGGCCGTGACCCGCACGGTGTCCTCGGCCAGCAGGCGGCCCAGGGCGGAGGGGACGGCGCTGAGCAGTCCCGCACGCCACGGCCCGGGCCGTTCGGCGAGGGCCAGCAGGTCGCGGACGACCTCGACGTGGCCGCCGGCCAGCAGCGGGGTGAGGATCTCGAACACCGACACGTCGAAGGTGAGCGACGTGGAGGCCACCACGTGGGCGAGGTCGCGGTCGGTGAACTCGGCGGCGGCCCAGTCGGCCAGCGCCACCACCGAGGCGTGCGGGACGACGACGCCCTTGGGCCGGCCGGTGGAGCCGGAGGTGTGGATGACGTAGGCGGGGTGGTCCGGCAGCAGCCCGCCGCGCCGCTCGCCGTCACCGACGCCGGCGGCGGACGCGGCGGCCAGCCGCCCGGCGCAGGCCGCGTCGTCCAGCACGATCCGCGGGTACGGGCCGTCCGGCAGCCGCTCGGAGGTCCGGGCGCAGGTGATGACCGCGTCGGGCCGCACGTCCTCGAAGAGGAACGCGATGCGCTCCGCCGGATGGCCGGGGTCGACCGGGAGGTAGGCGGCGCCGCTCTTGAGGACCGCGAGGAGCGCCACGACCAGGTCGGCGGTGCGGGGCAGGGCCAGCGCGACGAACCGCTCCGGTCCGGCCCCGGCCTCGATCAGGAGGCGGGCCAGCCGGTTGGCGCGCTCGTCGAGCTGCCGGTACGTGAGGTGCTCGGCGCCGGCGGTCACGGCCGGGGCGTCGGGGGTGCGGGCGGCCTGGGCCGCGAAGGCGTCCGGGAGGGTGCGGCGCGGCAGCGTCGCCACCGGCCCCGCGAGCCGGTCCAGCAGGCGGCGTCCGTCGTCCGGTTCGAGCGGCGGCAGGTCGGTCAGCCGGCGGTCGGGGTCGGCGGCGATCCGCGTCAGCACGGTGCGCAGGCTCGCGCCGAGGCCCTCGACGGTGGCGGCGTCGAAGGCCGCCGGGTCGTGGTCCAGGGACACCGTCACGTCGTCGCCGGGGGCGACGACCACGCTGAGCGGGTAGTTGGTCGGCTCCAGGTCGCGTTCCTGTTCGACGGCGATCCCGTGCCGGGCCAGGGCGCCCTCGTCGAACGGGTAGTTCTCGAAGACGACGATGCTGTCGAACAGGTTGGTGCCGCCGGGCACCTCGCTCCAGGTCTGCAACTGGGCGAGGGAGACGAAGTCGTGGCGCCGGGCCTCCGACTGGGCGGCCTGCACCTCGCGCAGCCACTCCAGCAGGGGGCGCCCGCCGTCGATCCGCAGCCGGGTGGGCAGGGTGTTGATGAACAGGCCCACCATGGAGGTCACGCCGGGCAGTTCGGCCGGGCGGCCGGACACGGTCGTGCCGAAGACGACGTCGTCACCGCCGCCGTAGTGGTGCAGCAGCAGCCCCCAGGCGCCCTGGAGCACCGTGTTGACGGTCAGCCCGGCCCGCTGCGCGGTCTCCTTCAGCCGCGCCGACACCTCCCGCCCGAGGGCCACCCGGACCGTTCCCGACGAGGACGTGCGGTGGGCGTCCGCGGTGCGCCGGTCGCGCGGCAGCGCGGTGGGGACGGCGAACCCGGCGAGGGTCTCGCGCCAGTGGCGCCGCGCACGGCCGGTGTCCTGGGCGGCCAGCCACCGCAGGTAGTCGGCGAAGGGCGCCCGGTCGGGCACCCGTGGGCGGTGCCCGGCGGTCAGGGCCGCGTACCGCTCGCACACCTCGTCGAACACCTGGGCCGCGCTCCAGCCGTCGAGCAGGACGTGGTGGAACGTCCACACCATGCGCACGCGGTCCGGGGCCAGCCGGATCAGCGTGAGCCGCAGGAGCGGAGCCGCGCCGAGGTCGACGCCGGCCCGCCGGTCCGCGTCGAGCAGCGACTCCATGTCCCGCGCGCACTCCTCGGCGGGCCTCGCGGACCAGTCGTGGTGGGTGACGGGCACGACGGCCCGCCGCTCCACCACCTGGAGGGGTTCGGCGGTCTCCTGCCACACCAGGCGGGTGCGCAGGATCGGGTTGGCGTCCGCCGTGTGCCGCCACGCCTCGGCGAGCGCGTGCGGGTCGGTGACGCCGCGCAGCACCACCTGCACCTGGTTCACGTAGGTGCGGGCCCGGGGATCCAGGAGGCTGTGGAACAACATGCCCGCCTGCATCGGCGTCAGCGGGTACACGTCCTCGACCGTGCGCCCGTCCCCCACGACCCGGTCGACGGCCCTCTGGTCGAGCCGGGCCAGCGGGAAGTCCGAGGGGGTGCGGCCGCCGGCGTCCGGGGCGGCGCAGTGCGCGACGATCTCCTCCAGCGACCGCAGCATGCCCTCGGCGAGCGAGGCGACCGTCTCCTCGCGGTGGCGTCCGCCGCTGTAGTGCCAGGTGATCTCCAGCTCGTCGTCCTCGACGCGGGCCACCACGTCCAGCAGGTGCGGACGCGGCGCCCCGGGGTCCTCGGCGCCGCCCAGGCCGCCGGGCACCGCCCGGACCAGCGCGCCGCCGTCGGCCGACCAGTCGAACCGGCCCAGGTAGTTGAAGCTGATGCCGGGCGGCGGCGCGGCGGCGAGCCGCTCGTCGCCCGCCAGATGGCGCAGGACGCCGTGGCCCACGCCCCGGTCGGGTACCGCTCGCAGCTGTTCCTTCACCGACTTCAGGGCGGTGCCCCAGTCCCCCTCGGGCAGTTCGAGGGCGACCGGGAAGAGGCTGGTGAACCAGCCGACCGTGCGGGACAGGTCGAGGTCGTCGAAGAGCTGGTCCTCGCGTCCGTGTCCCTCCAGTGCCACGGCGACGGTGGCGCGGCCGGTCCAGTCGGCCAGCACGCGGCCGAGGGCGGTCAGCAGGACGTCGTCGATGCGGGTGCGGTAGACGCCGGGAACCTTGCGCAGGAGGTCGTCGGTGCGCCGGCGGTCGAGGCGTACGGTCCTCGCGCGCAGGTCGGCGACGGTGTTGCCGCCGTCGAGGTCCACCGGGAGCGGGTCGGCGCAGTGCCGCGAGACGGTCTCCCAGTGGGCGCGCCGCGCGGCGAAGTCCCCCTCGCCGGCGCGCTCGGTGAGCCGCCGCACCCATTCCCGCACGGACGTCGTGCGCCCCGGCAGCCGTATCGGCTCGCCGGCCCGGGCCTGCCGGTAGGCGGTCTCCAGGTCCTCCAGCAGCACGCGCCAGGAGACGCCGTCGACGACCAGGTGGTGGGCGGTCAGCAGCAGGCGGGCGGCCCGGTCCCCGCCGGTGAACAGCCGGGCGGCGATCAGCGGGCCGGTGTCCAGCCGGAAGCCGGTGTGCGCCTCCCGCGAGAAGCGGGCCTCGGCCTCCTGCGCGGCGCCCGCGTCGAGACCGGTCAGGTCGTGCACCCGCAGCAGCCGGGGGGCGTCGGCGGCGAGGGCGGCGTACTCCTGGTGCCAGGTGCCGTCCGCGGCGCGGGTGAAGCGGGCGCGCAGGGCGTCGTGGTGGGCCCACAGCGCGGCCAGGGCGGCGCCGAGCGCGTCGGCGTCCACGTCCGGGGCCGTCTCGACGAGCACGGACTGGTCGAAGTACTCCGGGCGCGGCGGTGCGGCGTCGAGGAACCAGTGCTGGATCGGGGTGAGCCCGACCTCGCCGGTCACCGGACCGGTGCCCGCGACGGCCGGGGCGGCGCCGGTCGCGGCGGTGGCCAGGGCGGCGAGGGCGGGGTGCCGGAACAGGTCCCTCGGGGTCAGCGCGAGCCCGGCGGTACGGGCGCGGGAGACCACCTGGATGCTGACGATCGAGTCGCCGCCCAGCATGAAGAAGTTGTCGTCGACGCCGACCCGTTCCACGCCGAGGAGCTCGGCCCAGATGCCGGCGAGCACCCGCTCGGCGTCGGTGCGCGGCGCGCGGTAGGAGGTGTCGTCCGCCGCCGGCAGGCCGGGTTCGGGCAGGCGTCGCCGGTCGACCTTGCCGTTCGCCGTCAGGGGCAGCTCCGCCACGGTGACGAACGCGGCCGGGACCATGTAGTCGGGCAGCTCACCGGAGAGGCTCTCGCGCAGCCCGGCCGCCGGCGGCACCGCCGCGCCGGGGGCCGGCACCAGGTGGGCGACCAGGCGGCTGCGTCCCGCGTGCCGCGCCACCGACACCACCGCCTCGGCGATCGCCGGGTGCGCGGTGAGCCGGGCCTCGATCTCGGCGGGTTCGACGCGGAAGCCGCGGATCTTGAGCTGGTCGTCGGCGCGTCCCACGAAGTGCAGGTCGCCGTCGGCGCTCCAGCGCACGATGTCGCCGGTGCGGTACATCCGTCCGCCGGGCGGGCCGAACGGGTCGGCCAGGTAGCGGGCCGCCGTCGCGCCGGGGCGTCCGGTGTAGCCACGGGCGAGCCCGGCGCCCGCGAGGTACAGCTCGCCCGGGACGCCGGGCGGTTGCGGCTGGAGCATGCCGTCCAGGACGTACACGCGGGTGTCGTCCAGGGGGCGGCCGATGGGCAGGGCCGCGGGCAGCGCGTCACCGGCGCGGAAGACGCGCCGGGTGGCGAAGGTGGTGGTCTCGGTCGGGCCGTACACGTCGACGACGGTCAGGTCCGGGCAGGCGTCCAGCACCCGCCGCACGGCGGAGCCGGGCACGGCCTCCCCGCCGGTCCACACCTCGCGCGCGCCGGTCAGGCAGGCGGGGTCCTCCTGGGCGAGCAGGCGGAACAGTCCCACCGTCAGGAACAGGCAGCTCACCCCCTGTTCGGCGATCGCGTGGCGCACTGCGGCGGCCTCGAGGTCCCCCGGCGGGGCGAGCACGGCCGTGCCGCCGCGCAGCAGCGGCACCCACAGCTCGTAGGTGGAGGCGTCGAAGGCGTGCGGGGAGTGCACGAGGACCCGGTCGTGCCGGGCGAAGGCGCGGTCGAGGGCGAGCGCCGCGACATCCCGCTGCCGCACCGCCACGCCCTTGGGGCTGCCGGTGGAGCCGGACGTGAACATGAGGTACTGGACGTTGTCCGGGTGCACGCGTCGCGACGCGGCCGGGGGGTGTGGGGTGGGGGCGGCGGGGCCGTCCGGCCGCGGGGGCGGGGCGGCGGGGTCGTCCGGCCGCAGGACAGAGGCAGCGGGGCCGTCCGGCCGCAGGACCGGAGCGGCTAGGTCGTCCTGCCGCAGGACCGAGGTAGCGGGGCCGTCCGGCCTCACCGCCGGAGCAGCGGGGTCGTCCGGCCGCAGGACAGAGGCAGCGGGGTCGTCCGGCCGCAGCACGCGGACCTCCGGGAGGAGGGCCGCGGCCGTCTCCGCCCAGGCCCCGTCCGTGAGCAGCAGGCCGGCGCCGGCTTCCGCGAGCATCGTGCGCAGCCGTTCCTCCGGCGCCCTGCCGTCGAGCGGGACGTACACGCCGCCGAGGCGGGCGAGGGCGACCTGGGTGACGACGAGACCGGCCGAGCGGTCCATCAGGACGCCGACGGCGACCTCCGGGCGCACCCCGAGCGCGGCCAGCCGGCCGGCCAGTGCCGCGGCCCGGTCGTCGAGTTCGCGGTAGGTGAGCCGCTCGTCGCCAACCAGCAGCGCGACGGCGTCGGGGGTGCGCCGCACCTGCGCGGCGAACAGGTCCGCGGTGGTCGCCGCGGGAGTGTCGGTGGCGGTGTCGTTCCACGCGTGGAGCACCTGCTCGCGCCGGGCGGCCGTCAGCAGGGGCAGGCGGGCGGGCGCACTCTCGGGTGCGGTGGCGAAGCCCTCCAGCAGGACGGTGAGGTACTCGGCAATCCGCTCGACGGTGGCGGTGTCGAAGAGGTCCGGGTCGTAGCCGAGGCGCAGGGCGAGTTCCGTGCCGGGGTAGGCGACCAGGCCGAGCGGGTAGTTGGTGGTCTCGATGCCGTCCAGGCCGCTGAGCCGCAGCCCGTGCGCGGTGGCGAGACCGTCGTCGACCGGGTAGTTCTCGAACACCACGATGCTGTCGAACAGGGCGGCGCGTTCGGGCAGTCCGGTGAACGCCTTCATGTGGTGCAGCGGCACGTGGCCGTGGCGGCGGTCCTCGCTCTGCTCCTGCTGGAGCCGGCCCAGCCAGGTGAGCAGCGTCCCGTCCCGTGGCACGGTCACCCGGGTGGGCAGGGTCGCGATGAACAGGCCGTTCATGGCGTCGGCCCCGGGCAGCTCGGGCGGCCGTCCGGAGACGGTGGTGCCGAAGACCACCTCGTCGCGGGCCGCCTGGCGGCTCAGCAGCAGCGCCCAGGCGCCCTGCACGAGGGTGTTCACGGTCAGGCCCGCCGTCCTGGCCAGGCCCTCCAGTGCCCGGGTGGTGGTCTCGGGCACCGTGACGCGCACCGCCCGCGTCGACTCCGCGCGGTGGCTCTCGCGCGGTTCGCGGTCGAAGGGCAGCGCGGTGGCCTCGTCCAGGCCGTCCAGGCGGGTCCGCCAGTGCCGTTCGGCCTCGGCCCGGTCGGCGCGGTCCTGGAGCCAGGCGACGTAGTCGCGGAAGGGCCGGCGGTCGGGCAGCGGGACGTCCGCGGCGCCCGCCAGGCCGGCGTGGCACGCGAAGACGTCGGAGAGGACCTGGAACAGGCTCCAGCCGTCCAGGATCAGGTGGTCGAAGGACCACACGACACGGACCTCGCGGTCGGAGAGCCGGGCCAGCACCAGGCGCTGGAGCGGCGCGCGCGTCAGGTCGATCCCCCGGGCACGATCGCCGTCGAGCAGTGCGCGCAGCCGCTCGTCCCGCTCGGCGTCGGACAGGCCGCGCCAGTCCGGGCACTCCACCGGCACGGCTGCCCGGCGCTCCACGACGAGCAGCGGTTCGGGCACGTCCTGCCACGCCACGCGGGCGCGCAGCACCGGCGTGCGGTCGGTGACCCGCTGCCAGGCGTCCGCCAGCACGGCCGGGTCCGCCACCCCGTCCAGGACGAACGTCAGCTGCTGGAAGTACACGCCGCGGTCGTCCTGCGAGAGCCGGTGGAAGAGCATGCCGGCCTGGGTGGGCGTGAGGGGGTGGACGTCCTCCACCCCGGCGGGGTCCTCCCCCGCGATGCGGTCGACGTGCGTCTGGTCGAGCCGGGCCAGCGGGAAGTCCGAGGGGGTGCGTCCGGCGGCGCCGGGCCGGGCCGCGTACCGTGCGAGACCGGTCAGCGCCTCGGCGAACCGTCCCGCGAGGTCCTCGACGGTGTCCCGCCGGTGCAGTTCGTCCGAGTAGAACCAGGTGAACTCCAGGCTGTCGCCGTCCAGCCGCCCCACGACCTCCAGGGCGTGCGGGCGGGACGCCGAGGGGTCGGCGTCCAGCTCCAGCGGACGGAACGGCCCGCCGTACAGCCCCTCGGAGGTCCCGGAGGTCTCGTAGGTCCCGGAGGTCTCGGAGAACCCGAAGCGGCCCAGGTAGTTGAAGCTGATCTGCGCGGTGGTCGCCGGGAGCGGTGCGGCGTCGCGGCCCGGCAGGGTCAGGACGCCGTGGCCCATGCCGTGCCGGGGCACCGCGCGCAACTGCTCCTTGACCTGCTTGAGCACGGTGTCCCAGGGCGCCTCGGGCGGGACGGCGAGGGCGACGGGGTGGCGGGTGGTGAACCAGCCCACGGTGCGGCTGGTGTCGACGTCGGCGAAGAGTTCCTCACGGCCGTGGCCCTCGACGTCCACCAGCACCCGGTCGTGCCCCGTCCAGCCGCACAGCACCCGGCCGAGGGCGGCGAGCAGGACGTCGTTGGCCCGGGTCCGGTAGGTCTCGGGCAGGGTCCGCAGCAGCGCTTCGGTGTCCCGGGGGGCGAGGCGTACCGTCACCGAGCGCTGCGAGGCGTAGGTGTCGGCGCCCGCCCGGTCCGACGGCAGGGCGGTCCGGGCGCCCTCGGTCGCCCGCTCCCAGTAGGCCCTCTCGTCGTCGAATCCGCCCGCGGCGGCGTGCGCGGCGAGGCGCTCGGCCCACTGCCGCAGCGGGGACGACTTCGGGGGCAGCGCCGCCGCTCCGTCCCGGCCCGCGCGGCGGGCGCGGTAGGCCCGGTCGAGGTCCTCGAGGAGCAGGCGCCAGGAGACTCCGTCGACGACGAGGTGGTGGACGGCCAGGTGCAGCACGTGCGGCCGTCCGGGGCCCCGGTCGTGCAGTACGGCACGCAGCAGCGGGCCGTGGCGCAGGTCATGGGGGCCGAGGTGGGGGGTGTCGGTGTCCGGGCCGGTGTGGCGGAGGAGGCGGCAGGGCGCGGCGGGGCCGTCGATCAGCCACCGTACGCCCGTGTCGTCGGTGAGGAAGCGGGAGCGCAGCGCGTCGTGGTGGGCGATCACGTCGTCGAGGGCGGCTTCGAGCGCGGCCGCGTCGACGCCGGCGCGCAGTTCCACGGAGAAGGTCTGGGCGAAGTGCCCGGCCCGCTCCGCGGCGCTGTCGAAGAGCCAGTGCTGGATGGGTGTCAAGGGCGCGGAGCCGGTCGCCTCGACGGGTGCGGACGCGGCGGCGGGCCGCCGGCTTCCCGCCTCGTCGGCGCGGCGGGCCAGGGCGGCGACCGTCTGGTGCCGGTAGACGTCCCGCGAGGTGATCGTGAGGCCCGCCTGCCGGGCCCGGGCGACGACCTGGATGCTGAGGATGGAGTCGCCGCCCAGCGCGAAGAAGTTGTCGTCGACGCCGACCCGCTCCACGTGCAGGACGTCGGCCCAGATGGCGGCGAGGGTCCGTTCGGTGGGGGTGCGGGGGGTGACGTGGCGGGTGGCGGGGGCGGCCGGCGCGGGGTCCGGGAGCCGGCCGCGGTCCAGTTTGCCGTTGGGGTTGAGCGGCAGGGCGGGCAGCACCACGACGGCCGCGGGGACCATGTAGTCCGGCAGGGTGCGCCCGAGTTCGCGGCGCACCGCCTCCGGTTCCACGCGGGCGCCGGGGGCGGGGACGACGTATCCGGCCAGGCGGCGGTGGCCGTCGCCGTCGCGGACGGCCGCGGCGGCCTCGGCGACGCCCGCGCAGCGGCGCAGGGCCTCCTCGACCTCGCCCAGTTCGATGCGGAAGCCGCGCACCTTGACCTGCTGGTCGACGCGGCCGAGGTACTCGAGCCGGCCGTCGGCGCTCCAGCGCACCAGGTCGCCCGTGCGGTACATGCGGTCGCCGGGGGCGCCGAAGGGGTCGGCGACGAAGCGCGCGGCGGTCAGACCGGGGCGTCTCAGGTAGCCGCGGGCCAGCCCACCGCCACCGAGGTACAGCTCGCCGGTGACGCCCGGGGGCTGGGGGCGCAGCAGGCGGTCCAGCACGTAGGCGCGGGTGCGGGCGACGGGACGGCCGATGGGCGGGGCCTGGTCGGGGACGGTTCCGCCGGCGAACCAGGCGGTGGCGTAGACGGTGGCCTCGGTCGGGCCGTAGAGGTTCGCCACCTCGGCCGCGGGCATGGCGTCCCTGATGTCCCGCACGGTCCGGGCGGGCAGGGCCTCGCCGGCCAGGACGACGGTGTCCGCCTCGACGGCGCCGTCGCCGCCGAGCACGCGGGAGAGCACGGACGGGACGCCGCTGAGGAGTCCGGCCCGGCGCGGGCCGGGGCCGTCGGCGAGGGACGGGAGGTCGGCGACCACCTCGACGCCGCCGCCGGCCAGCAGCGGGCACAGCAGCTCGAAGACGGACACGTCGAAGTTGAGGGAGGTGGACGCGACGACATGGGCCAGCCCGCTCGGGCCGAACGTCTCCGTCGCCCAGGCGGCCAGTGCGGCCACGCTGCGGTGGGTGACGATCACGCCCTTGGGGCGGCCGGTGGATCCGGAGGTGTAGATGACGTAGGCGGGGTGGGACGGGTCGAGCGGCCGGGTGCGGTCGGCGTCGGTCAGGTCGGCTTCGGCCGGGCGGGCGTCGGTCGGGTCCGGGGCGTCGGCGCCGGTGTCGGTGTCGGACGGCACGGTGCCGGTGTCCTCCAGGAGCAGCGGCTCGCAGTCGTCGGGGAGCGCGTGGGCGGTCTCACGGGTGGCGACGACGAGGGCGGGGGCCGCGTCGGCGAGCATGAAGCGGATCCGCTCGGCCGGGTAGCCGGGATCGACGGGCAGGTATCCGGCGCCCGACTTCAGGACGGCCCACAGCACCGGCAGCAGCTCGGTGGAGCGCGGCAGGCAGAGCGCCACCAGGGACTCCGGGCCCGCGCCGTGCGCCGTCAGCAGCCGGGCGAGCCGGTTGGCACGCCGGTTCAGCCCGGCGTAGTCCAGCCGGACCTCGCCGCAGGTCACGGCGGTCCGGTCGGGGGTCCGGGCCACCTGTGCCTCGAACAGCGCCGGGAGCGTGGCGTCGTCGGCGTGGCCGTCGGCCGCCGCGGGCGGGTTCCAGGAGTCGAGGAGCGTGCGCCGCTCCTCCTCCGAGAGCAGCGGCAGTTCGGCCAGCGTCCGGTGCGGGCCGTCCGCCATGCCCTCCAGCAGACGGTGCAGCTGCCCGCTCATCCGGGCCGCGGTCGCCGCCTCGAACAGGTCGGTGTTGTACTCGACCGTCAGCTCGCAGCCGCCGTCGGCGCGCGGCGCGAACTCCAGCACGAGGTCGAAGCGGGCCGCCGGGCGGGGCAGCGGATGCTCCTCGATCCGCACCCCGGCCGCGCGCGGGGGCAGGGCGGGCGCCGCCTGCTGCACCACCAGCACCTGCACCAGCGGGGTGCGGCTGGGGTCCCTCGGCGGGGCCAGTTCCTCGACCACCCGGTCGAACGGCACGCCGTCGTGCGCGAAGGCGTCCAGCACGGTCGCGCGCACGGACTCCACGAACCGGTCGACGGTGACGGCGTCGTCGACCTCGCCGCGCAGCACGACGGTGTTGGCGAAGAAGCCCGTCACGTCCTCCAGTTCACGGCGGTCCCGCCCGTTGGTGATGGTCCCGAACGCCACGTCCCGCTGCCCGGACCAACGGGAGAACAGCACGGCCGCCGCCCCGGCGAACAGCGTGAAGACGGTCGTGCCACGGCTCTCGGCCAGCCGCCGCAGCCGGTCGACCAGGTGCTCGGGGAGATCGTGGCGGTGTGCCGCGCCCGCGGTGGTGCGCACCGCCGGGCGGGGCCGGTCGGTGGGCAGTTCGAGCTGCTGCAGGCCGGCCAGGTGGCGCTTCCAGTAGCCGAGGTCGTCGGCGTCGTCGGCGGCGTCGGAGCCGGTGCGCCGCTCGCCCTCCCACAGCGCGAAGTCCGGGTACTGCGGGCCCGGCCGGGGAAGGCCGTCCGGTTCGCCGCCGGCCTCCGCGCGGTAGAGGGCCGCCAGGTCCCGGGTCAGGACGCCGACCGACCAGCCGTCGGTGACGATGTGGTGCTGGGCCAGCAGCAGTACGTGGTCCTCGGGTGCGCGGCGGACGAGCAGCGCCCGGGTCAGGGGCCCGGTCGTCAGGTCGTGGGGGCGTTGCAGTTCCTCGGTCAGCAGGCGCTCGACGGCGTCGCCGCGCTGTTCGGCGGGCAGGTCCCCGACGTCGGCCGTGCGCAGGGGCAGCACCGCCTCGGGGGCGATCAGCTGGACGCCCCGGCCGTCGACGGTGGCGAAGGTGGTGCGCAGGGAGTCGTGGCGGGCGGCGAGCCGGTCCAGGGCGCGGCGCAGGGCCGGCGTGTCGAGCGGGCCGCGCAGCCGCAGCGCCACGCCGGTGTTGTACTCGGTGCCGCCGTCGGCGAGGTCGTCGAGGAACCACAGGCGTCGCTGGGCGCTGGAGAGCGGGACGGGCTCCCCGCGCGGGGCGCAGGGGATCGGGTCCGGCGGCGCGGCGGCGGACGGCTCGGCGGCCAGCGGGGCGAGCGCGGCGACGGTCCGCGCGGTGAACACGTCGCGCAGGGAGAGCCGGACGCCGAGGACCTCCCGGATCCGCGTCAGGGTGCGGGCGGCGAGGATCGAGTCGCCGCCCAGGTCGAAGAAGTCGTCGGTGACGCCGACGGTGTCGACGCCGAAGACGTCGGCCCAGATCGCGGCCAGGGCCCGCTCGTCGTCGGTGCGCGGCTCGGTGTGCTCCCCGGTGCGCGCGCCGCCGGGGGCGGGCAGGGCCCGCAGGTCGGTCTTGTGCTGCGGGGTGAGCGGCAGCGCGTCCAGGACGACGACGGCGGAGGGCACCATGTGGGCGGGCAGGGCGGCGGCGAGGGCGGCGCGCAGCCGGGCGGGCTCGGGTCTGCGGGCCGGGTCGGCGGGGGTGACGTAGCCGACGAGCCGGCCGCGGGCGGGTTCCTCGTCGCGGACCACGACGACGGCCTCCCGGACGCCGGGGTCACGGGTCAGGGCGGTCTCGATCTCGCCGGGCTCGATGCGGAAGCCGCGCACCTTGACCTGCCGGTCGGCCCGGCCGAGGAACTCCAGCTCGCCGTCCGCCCCGCGGCGCACGCGGTCGCCGGTGCGGTAGAGGCGGGCGCCGGGCGGCCCTGCGGGGTGGGCGACGAACCGGGTCGAGGTCAGGCCGGGGCGGCCGAGGTAGCCGCGGGCCAGCCCGTCGCCGCCCACGTACAGCTCGCCCTCGGTGCCGTCCGGCACCGGGCGCATCGCCGTGTCCAGGACATGGGCCTCGGTGCCGGGCAGCGGGCTGCCGATGGCCGGTGTTCCGGTGCCGGCGGTCAGCGGCCCGGTCCAGGTGGCGACGACGGTGGCCTCGGTCGGCCCGTAGGAGTTGATCATGAGGCGGCCGGGTGCCCACCGGTCGACGAGCGCGGCCGGGCACGCCTCGGCCCCGACGATCAGGGTGCGCAGGTGCGGCGCGCCGCCGGTGTCCGCCGGGTCGGGCAGGGTGGCGAGGGCGGCGGGCGGTATGAGGGCGTGGGTGATGCGGTGCTCGTCCAGGACGGCGGCCAACTCGTCGCCCAGCCAGGGCCCCTCCGGCGGTACGACCAGCAGGGCGCCGGACAGGACGGAGACGCACAGCTCCAGTACGGAGGCGTCGAAGCTCGGTGAGGAGAACTGGAGCACGCGGTCGCCCGGGCCGACGGCGTACCGCTCGGCGGCCGCCGCGGCGAACGCGCCGATGCCGCGGTGGGTGACGGTGACGCCCTTGGGGGTGCCGGTGGAGCCCGAGGTGAAGATGACGTAGGCCGCGTGGTCGGGGTGCACTCGGGCCGGGGGGAGGTCCGTCGCCCGGTCGTCGGCCTCCAGCAGCGCGCGGATGCGGTCCGGGTCGTCCAGGACGACGGCCGGTGCGGCGTCGGCGAGCATCAGCGCACGCCGTTCGGCCGGATAGCCGGGGTCCACGGGGAGGAAGGCGGCGCCGGCCAGGGCCACGGCCAGCTCGGCGGCGATCAGTTCCATGGAGCGCGGCAGGACCAGCGCCACCGTCCGCTCCGGTCCGGCGCCGCCGTCGGCGAGGTGGGCGGCGAGGCGGCCGGCCCGCCGCGCGAGTTCCCCGTACGACCAGGTGCGCCGGCCGTCGGTCACCGCGGGGGCGTGCGGGTCGCGCGTCACCCACCGGGTGAACAGCTCGCCGAGCGGGACGTGACGGGTGGTGTGGTCCGCGCGGGGCGGGGTGGTGCCGACCGGTGCGGAGGCGGGCGCGGCGGGGCGCTGGGCGTGCAGGTCCGTCATCGGGGCGAAGTCCTTCGGGCGGGGGGTGGCGCGCGGACCCGGCGCGCCGGTCTCGGGCGGGCCGAGGACACACCGGAGCGGTGCGGGGTCCGTGCGTACGGGGCGGGTGCGGTGACGCGGGGCGGGTGCGGGTGCGTGACGCGGGCGCGGGGGGCGGGGGCGGGGGCGGGGGCGTGACGCGGGCGCGCGTCAGACGGTGCCGGTGCGGCACGCGTCAGACGGTGCCGGTGCGGCACGCGTCAGACGGTGCCGGCGCGGTCAGGCGGTGCCGGTGCGGCGCGCGGTGCGTCCGGAGATCTGCAGGCGGTCGATGGTCCCGGTGGCGGGGGCGCGGTGGAAGCGGCCGCCCGGCTCGTGCCGGCCGGTGGCCGGGTCGACCAGATCGCAGGACAGGTCCGGGTAACACACCAGCGGGATGGGGTAGTCGCCGTCCACGGACAGCGTCGGAGTGCCGTCCCCGTCGAGCTTGACCGCGTACTCGGTGTCCCCGTTGCGGTAGGTGCCGGCGCACTCCGGCAGCGGTACGGCGGGACCGCGGCGGGCGGTGGCCGGAGCGGTCGGCACACGGATGCCGGTGATCCGGGCGAGGTCGGCGGCGAGTTCCCGCCACAGGGCGGTGGCGCCGCCGGCGTTGCCGGTGAAGGCGACGACGACGCCGCTGTCCGGCTCGGCCCGCAGATGGCAGGAGGTGCCCTGGGCGTTCCCGTCGTGGCCGCACCAGAGGCGGCCGTCCTGCCGGAAGAGGGCGAGGCCCAGGCCCCAGGAGTCCGCCAGGGCGCCGGGGTCGGCGGCGGGCTGGGGACGGCGCATCCGGGCGGCGACGGGCGCGGGCAGGACGGTGGACCGGCCGATGACGGCCCTTCCCAGGGCCACCAGGTCCTCGGCGCTCGCCAGCAGGGCTCCGGCCGGAGCCTCCACCGGGGCGAGGTTCTGGTGGGCCGGGCGCACCATGCCCGTGGCCGTGTTGAGGGCGTGGCCGGTGGCGACCGGCCGGGCGGGGGTGGCGTCGCCGAGGAAGGCGGGGACGATGCTCAAGGGTTCGAGGAGGAGCGCTCGCAGCGCCTCCTGCCAGGTCATGCCCGTCACTTCGGACACGAGCCGGCCGGCGGCGACGTAGCCGGCGTTGGAGTAGGAGAAGCCGGTTCCCGGTGGGAACAGGGCGCTCTGCGCGGAGCAGACCGCCGCGAGGTAGCGCGTGGTGGTGGTGCCGGCGGCGCTGTCGGAGTCGGGTCCGGTGGGCAGGCCGGCGGTGTGACTGAGCAGGTGGCGCACGGTCACCTCGGGCGACAACCGTAAGTCGGGCAGCAGTTCGGCGGCGGACTCGTCGAGGTCGAGGTCCCCGTCGTCGGCGAGAAGCAGCACGGCGGCGGCCGTACCGAGCTTGGTGACGGAGCCCAGGGGTACGGCCGTGTCCGCGGTGAACGGGGCTCCCGTCAGGGCGTCGGCCGCGCCGGTGTGCACGCTGAGGGTGTACGAGCCGGTGTGGACGGCCAGTTGGGCGCCGGGCACGCGGTGGGCGCGCGCGAGGGAGTCGAGGCGGCTCTGCATCTCCTGGCGCAGCGGGGACGGCGGCCGGTCGGCGGCCGGAGCGGCGGTGGGGTACGGCATGGGAAGGGGACTCCTGATGAGAGCGGGTGCGGGGAGGGAACGCGGCCGGCCCGCGGGTGAGCGGTGCGGGACCTGCGCGCGTCGACGCGCCTCACGGCCTGGTGACGGCGATCGGCAGCTGGCGTACGCCGACGAGGACGGCCGGGTTCTGGTACGTGACGTCGTCGTAGGAGGGGACCGCGAGGGTGGGGAAACGTTCCATCAGCATATGCAGCGCGATCCGTGCCTCCAGCCGGGCCAGTGGCGCTCCGAAACAGAAGTGGATGCCGTGGCCGAAGGTCAGATGGGGATTCGGACTGCGGGCCACGTCGAAGACGTCCGGAGCGGTGAAGCGGGAGGGGTCACGGTTGGCGGCACCCAGGTGTGCCATCAGCAGGGTGTCGGCCGGGATCTCGTGGCCGCCGAGCACCACCGGCCGGGTGGTGCGCCGTCCCAGCTCGGGGAAGGGCGGCAGCCAGCGCAGCACTTCCTCGACGGCGTCCGGCAGCAGGCCGGGGTTCTCGCGCAGCCGGGCGAGGGTCGCGGGGTGCCGGTCGAAGGTGACCACGGCGTTGCCGAGCAGCGCGGTGGTGGTGATGTGCCCGGCGACCAGCAGCAGGGCGACGAATCCGAGGATCTCCTCGTCCGCCAGGCGCGTTCCGTCCACCTCGGCGGTGAGGAGTCTGCTGGTGAGGTCGTCCCCGGGGTGGGCGCGGCGGTGCCGGATGTGGTCCAGCACGTAACCGTTCATCTCCCGCACGGTCGGGGCTATGGCCTCCAGCGCCCGTTCCAGGTCGGCCATGTCGAGGCTGTCGCCGAGCTGGTCGCCGCCGAAGAGGGTACTGGCCCACTCCTGGAACAGCCGGTGGTCGTCGGCGGGGATGCCGAGGAGTTCGGCGATCACGATGATCGGCAGGGGGTGGGCGAGGGTGTCGACCAGGTCGAACCGGTCGCGGTCGGCGACGCCGTCGAGCAGGCGCGCGCACACCGCCTCGATGCGCGGAGCGAGCCCGTGGACCACTCTGGGGGTGAAGGCCTGGCTCACCAGGGTGCGGAGTGTGCGGTGTTCCGGCGGGTCCATGCCGACGAAGTTGCCCTGCCGGAAGGTCTCGAAGTCCTGCTGGGTGGGGGTGATCGACGTGAGGTCGGAGGAGTAGGTCGCCGGGTCGGCGAGTACGGCGGAAACCCCCTGGTGGTTCACGACACGCCACTGGTCCAGCGCTTCGTCGAACGTCACGGGGCCCGCCTCGCGTAAGGACCGCCATCGCCCGGGTAACGCGTCCAGGGGCGATGCGGACCCCGCCAGTTGAGTGCTTGTCACCGTTTCTCCTTGGGTGGGGACGCGCGGACCCGGCCTGGGCCGTCGACGGTGGTGCGGGTGCGCCGGGCAGGAAGCCGTGGCCGTCATGGGCGCGGTCCACGGGTGGGCCACCGCGCGGCGGAGCCCGCTCCGTGCCAGGTGGCCGGCTCGTGGTCGGGCCGGGCCGGCCGCCACTCGCGAGGGGCCCGCCCGCCCCCTCACGGCATGCCCGTGGCCGCCTGGGGTATCAACAGCCCCGGGGACAGGTTCCGTACGCCGGGGCGGCGGTTCCGAGCGGTCCGGACGTCCGCCGCGCGGCCGGCGCGCCCGCACGCCCGCAGCCTGGTGGCACGTGCCTCGGACACAAAGCAGACATCACTACATCCCCCCAGTGACTTCTCCCGCGCAGCGGCTCCGCGCAGGACTCTCCTGTCCCACAATTTGGTACTTTGCGTCCCGAAAAGGCGCTTCAGCACGATCCATCCGGGCGAATGCGCTCACAGTTTTCACGTTGGGTCACGAGATGGCAACCCCCCGAAATTGAAGGGGAGATGGCTCGTCAGCGACCCACCGCCACAGGCGTGTATCCCCTCGCTTCACCCTCAAACCCCTTGCCCGCACGGAAAAATCGGCTCTCGTCCCGGCAACCGGGTCACGACCGCCACCACCACCTGCCATCCGCCCCGGACGCGTGGCGGGTGACCGGCCGGTACGGAGTGACCGGCCGGTACGGAGTGACCGGCCGGTATCGGGTGACCGGCCGGTACCGGGTGACCGGCCGCTACCGGGTGACCGGCCGCTACCGGGTGACCGCCCGGTAATCGTTGCGCGCACGACAGGCGGGAACAGGTCCGCCCTGTGGACCATCGGAGGTGCGAGCCGGCTGTCAGCCGGCGTGCCCATGGGCCCTCTGCGTCTTCGTTCCGCTCCATTTGCCGTTCGCCTCCCGGCCGTTTCGACGCAGGCGCACCTCGACGTGGCCGTCGAGGACGCGGGTGTCGAAGGCGGGCTGGGGTGCGGTGGCGGGGCCGCGCACGTTCCAGCCGTCCGAGAGCCGGAACACGCTGCCGTGCCACGGGCACTGGACGCACCCGTCGGCGACCGCGCCCTCCGACAGAGGACCCGCGAGATGGCTGCACCGTTCGGCCAGGGCGTGGATCGTCCCGCCGGACTCGCGGACGACCAGGACCGGCACGTCGTCCACGACACGCCGCACGGGCTGCCCGGCCGGGAACTCGGAGACGTCGCCGACACGGTGCCAGACGTCCCGGATCACGTGCGGGACCTCTTCGGCGTGGTTGGCGCCGGACGCCTGGCGGTAGGCCAGGTGACCGCCCAGCATGCCGCCCAGTCCGACCGCCGTGAGCCCCAGGAAGCCGTACGTTCGGCCGGCTCCCGTACGTCCCCCGAGGCGGCAGGCGAGCGAGGCCGCGTACAGGCCCACGGCCGCGCCGTTCGCCAGGGCGTGCACCAGCCCCACGCGTGACTGCTCGCGGTGCAGTTCCGCCCAGTCCACGGCGCCCGCCAGCGCCGCGGGCACGGCCGCGGCCAGGCCGACGCCCACCAGCAGGCCCGCCTCGCGGGAACGGCCGGGCCATACGTCCAGCACGGCCGCGGACAGCCAGCTGCCGACCGGCACCTGCACCAGCAGCGGATGCACCGGGTGCCCCAGCCACCTGCCGTGCAGCGCGTCCCTTCCGCGCCCCAGCGGCAGGGAGCGGACCCCCGTACGCAGCGCGGCGATCAGCGGATCGGCCCGTGGATCCCGTTCCAGACGATCCAGGAGCCACAGCATTCGGCTCTGCTTCATCTTCATCCGGCTCGTCCGGTTCGTTCGGTTCATCCGGTGGCGACGTCTCGTTGTGCTCATGCGCCGCCGGGTTCCACACCCGCACATCCGGCAAACGGGTCCGGTCGGGCGACCGGAATTCCAGCCGGAGCAGGAGCGCCGGCAAAAGAGGCGTGCGCGGCGGCGGCAGCACAACACGCAGCGGACGCCGCGGCGGCCCGAGCCGCCGGAGCGGGACGAGGCCGCCCGTCAGCGCATGGCGGCCAGGACCACGCTGCTGAGCACGCTGGTGATCACGAAGAACGGTGCGTTGAGGATGCCGTAGTAGAGCGGGCGCGGGAAGTTCGGGTTGACGGCGATCTGGAAGGTCATCGCGCCGAGATGGCCGACGCCGACGACGAGCCCGAACGTGACGGCGTCGCCCGTGCCCGTGATGTCGAGCGCCTCGACGAGAACGGCGCTGGTCAAGACGGTGGCGAGGAGGCAGATCAGCGGACCCGCCGTGGTGAGCGGCGTCGGCGCGGGTGCCGGCGCGCCCTCGCGCCCGAGGGCGACGGCGTACGGTGCGGCGATCACGACCGCGAACCACACTCCGGCGATCAGGAACGACGCGACCGGCGCGATCGTGACAGCCAGCCAGTCGATGTCGGCGAGGACGGAGAACACGCGGAGACTCCTTACGGACGAGCGGACGAGCGGACGAGCGGACGAGCGGCCGAGCGGCCCTCGTGGCCGCTGACGGGAAGAGCTTCGGCGATCTTTAGGACGGGGTGTGTCCTAGAGGCGCCCGCCTCCGCACCACCGCCCGTCCTGCGCGGCCCTGGCGACCGACCCGCCCCGTAGGTATGGTGAGCCAAACCTGACTTGCACGCGCTCTCGCTTCAGACCATGTGAGCCGGCACCAGTCCGCTCACCGCTCCGGCGTCGCCGGAAAGGATGGCCGAGTGAGTACCGAGCGGGATCTGGCCGGACGGCTCGCCCTGGTGACCGGGGCGGCCCGGGGTATCGGCGCCGCCGTGGTCGAGGTGCTGGCCGAACGCGGTGCGCGCGTACTCGCCACCGACGTCGACGCACCCGCCGTCGAGGCGCTGGCCGAGCGGTACGGGGACGGGGTCGTCGCCCGCGCCCTCGACGTCACCGACGCCACGGCGGTGGAGAACGCCGTCGCCGGGGCCGAGAGCGTCCTCGGCCCGCTGGACATCGTGGTCAACGTGGCCGGCATCCTGCGCGGAGCGGCCGTGGTCGAGCTGGACGACGCGGACTGGGCCGCCGTGTTCGCCGTCAACACCGACGGCGTCTTCCACGTCTCCCGCGCCGCGGCCCGCCGTATGGCGTCGCGGGGCCGGGGCAGCATCGTCACCGTCGCCTCCAACGCGGCCGGCGTCCCGCGCAGCGGCATGGCCGCCTACGCCGCGTCCAAGGCCGCCGCCGTGATGTTCACCAAGTGCCTGGGGCTGGAGGTCGCCCGGCACGGGGTGCGCTGCAACACCGTGTCTCCCGGCTCGACCCTGACCGGCATGCAGCACGCCCTGTGGGAGAGGTCCCCCGGCGGTGCGGAGGCGGGCCGGCGTGCCGTCCTCGACGGCGACCTGGAGGCGTACCGCACCGGCATCCCCCTGGGGCGGATCGCCGAGCCGGCCGACGTCGCGCACGCCGTCGCCTTCCTCGTCTCCGACCGCGCCCGTCACATCACCCTGCACGACCTGTACGTCGACGGCGGCGCCGCCCTCCGCGCCTGACGGCCCCGGTGGAGTGCCGCCGAGTTCCCTTCCCTCGTACCGTCCTGGACCCTGTGGGAGTCTCGCCGTGACCGTCGACCCGACATCCGTACGCCCCGGCCCGTCCGCCGCCCGGCCCGAGGCCGCCGACGCGCTCACCCCGGGCGTGGACGCGCCCACCTGGCCCGCGGAGTTCGCCGAACGCTACCGCGCGGCGGGCCACTGGCGCGGCGAGACCTTCGGCGGCATGCTGCGCGAACGCGCCGCCGCCCATCCCGGCCGGATCGCCCTGGTCGACCCGGCGCCGGAGCGCCGCACCTGGACGTACCGGGAGCTGGACGAGCGGGCCGACCAACTGGCCGCCGGGTTCGCGGCGCGCGGGATCGGGCGCGGCGACCGGGTCGTCGTCCAACTGCCGAACACCGGCGAGTTCGTCGAGGTGGTCTTCGCGCTGTTCCGCATCGGCGCCCTGCCCGTGTACGCGCTGCCCGCGCACCGCGAGACGGAGATCGGCTACTTCTGCTCCTTCACCGAGGCCGTCGCGTACGTCGTCCCGGACGTGCACGACGGGTTCGACCACCGCGCCCTCGCCTCCCTGGTCCGGGGGCGCACCCCCGGCCTGAAGCACGTGTTCGTCGCCGGCGACCCGGGGGAGCACACGGCGCTGGCCGAGGTTCCGTGCGAGCCGGGGCAGCGGCCGATCGCCGGACCGGAGCCGCACGAGCTGGCGTTCCTCCAGCTGTCGGGCGGCACGACGGGCGTGCCCAAGCTCATCCCGCGCACCCACGACGACTACGCCTACTCGCTGCGCGGCTCGAACGAGATCTGCGGCGTCGACGCGGACACCCGCTTCCTCGTCACCCTCCCCGCCGCCCACAACTTCCCCATGAGCTCGCCCGGCTGGCTGGGCGTGCTGTACGCCGGCGGCACCGCCGTGATGTGCCCGCGGCCCGACCCGGCGACCGCGTTCCCGCTGATCGAGAGCGAGCGGATCACCATGACCGGGCTGGTGCCGCCGCTCGCCCTGGTGTGGACGGCCGCCGCGGCGCGCGGCGGCCCCGACCTGTCCAGCCTGGAACTGGTCCTGGTCGGCGGCGCCAAGTACAGCGAGCAGGCGGCGCGACGCCTGGAGCCCGCGCTGGGGTGCCGGCTGATGCAGGTGTTCGGGATGGCGGAGGGGCTGGTCAACTACACGCGGCTGGACGACGATCCGGAGACCGTGGTCACCACGCAGGGCCGGCCGATCTCCCCGGACGACGAGATCCGCATCGTCGACGACACCGGGGCGGAGGTCCCCGACGGCGCGTTCGGGCATCTGCTCACCCGCGGCCCGTACACCATCCGCGGCTACTGGCGGGCCCCCGAGCACAACGCCCGCTCCTTCACCGAGGACGGCTTCTACCGCACAGGCGACATCGTGCGCCGCACCCCCACCGGCCACCTCGTGGTCGAGGGCCGGGCCAAGGACCAGATCAACCGGGGCGGCGAGAAGATCGCGCCGGAGGAGGTCGAGAACGTCATCCTCGCCCACCCGGCCGTGCACGACGTGTCCGTGGTCGCCGTACCCGACGAGTTCCTCGGCGAACGCACCCTCGCCCACGTGATCCTGCGGGAGGGCGCCGGGCCGCTGAAGGCCTCCGCCGTCAAGGCCTTCGTCCGCGAACGCGGCGTCGCCGCCTACAAGGTCCCCGACCTCGTCGAATTCGTCGACGCCTTCCCGCAGACCGGCGTCGGCAAGGTCAGCAAGAGGGGCCTGCGGTCCGCCGCCGAGCGGCATGCGCAGGCCGGTCCGCGCCCGGCGCCCCCGGCCGTCACCGCCTACCCGCTCCCGGCCGTCACCGCCTACCCGCTCCCGGCCGGGGACCGGTTGCCGGTCAACCGGGTGTCCTGGACCGTGGACCCGGCCCGCTGCGTGCTGCTCGTGCACGACCTCCAGCAGCACTTCCTGTCCGCGTTCCCCGCCGGTGAGCAGCCGCTGACCGGCATGCTCGCGAACACCGCCCGGCTGCTGGAGGGGGCCCGCGGGAGCGGTGTGCCGGTGGTCTACTCGGCCCAGCGCGGCGGCCAGACCCCCGAGGAGCGCGGGCTCCAGCTGGACTTCTGGGGCCCGGGCGTCGCGGACGACCCGGCGGCCGTGGCCGTTCCGCAGTCGGTGGCTCCCGTGCCCGGCGACACGCTGCTGACCAAGTGGAAGTACAGCGCCTTCACGCGCACCGACCTCGAGGGGCGGATACGCGGCTGGGGCCGCGACCAGCTGGTGATCGTCGGCGTGTACGCCCACATCGGGGTCATGATGACGGCCTGCGACGCGTGGATGCGGGACATCCAGGCGTTCGTCGTCGCCGACGCCGTCGCCGACTTCTCCCGCGAGGACCACGACATGGCGCTGCGCTGGGCCGCCGGCCGCTGCGCGGCCGTCACCACCACCGACGCGGTGTTCGCTGAGGCCTGACGCGCCGCCCAGGCGGCTCGACGCGCCTCCCGGGCGTTGACAGTCCCCTCCCCCGTTCAGGAAAGTTAGGCTAACCTAACTTTTCGATCGAGGTCGCACGGCCGTCAGTCCCACGCCTTACGAGTTCCGGCACCTTTCCGTCCATCGGCCCGACCCGCGGCCGAGGACGGTCCAGCTCCGCGAGACGCCGTCCCCGCACGCACGCTCCCCGCACACACGCTCCCCGCACGCACGCTCCCGGCACGCACGGTCCCGCGCGTCCGGGACGGCGGCCGTCTGTGAGACCAGCTCCCCATCACCACGCCGCCTACGGCCCCAGTTCCAGGGAGACATCAGATGACCACGCCCGAGCGCGCTTCCGGCACCGGTACGGGCACCTCCGCCGAGTCCTTCGACGTCGTCGTGGTCGGCGGCGGCCCCGGCGGCTCCACCACGGCCGCCCTGGTCGCGATGGCAGGCCACCGCGTGCTGCTGCTGGAGAAGGAGTCCTTCCCCCGCCACCAGATCGGCGAGTCGCTGCTCCCGGCGACGATCCACGGGATCTGCCGTTTCCTCGGCGTCCACGAGGAGATGGAGAAGGCCGGGTTCATGCCCAAGCGCGGCGGGACGTTCCGCTGGGGCTCCAACCCCGAGCCCTGGAACTTCCTGTTCGCCTACTCGCCCCTGATGTCCGGCCCCGCCTCCACGGCCTACCAGGTCGAGCGGATGAAGTTCGACAAGATCCTGCTCGACAACGCCCGTCGGCTCGGCGTCGACGTGCGCGAACAGTGCACGGCCGTGACGACGCTGACCGAGGGCGAGCGCGTCACGGGCCTGCGCTGGACGGACGGCGACGGTCACCCCCACGAGACCTCCGCGCGGTACGTGGTCGACGCCTCCGGCAGCAACAGCAAGCTCGCCCGCGCGGTCGGCAAGCGCAACTACTCCGACTTCTTCCGCAACGTGGCTCTGTACGGCTACTACGAGGGCGGCAAGCGCCTGCCCGGACCGGACGCCGGCAACATCCTGTGCTGCGCCTGGGACGACGGCTGGTTCTGGTACATCCCCCTCAGCGACACCCTCACCAGCGTCGGCGCGGTCGTCAACCGCTCCCAGGTCGGCGTCCTCTCCCGGGACCCCGAGGCCGCCATGGCCCAGTTCGTCGAGCGCGCGCCCATGATCAAGGACTATCTGGCGGACGCCCGGCGGATCACCGAGGGGCCGTACGGCGAACTCCGCGTCCGCAAGGACTACTCGTACGCCATGGAGCGCTTCTGGCAGCCCGGCATGGTGCTGGTCGGTGACGCGGCCTGCTTCGTCGACCCCGTCTTCTCCACCGGCGTCCACCTCGCCACCTACGGCGGCCTGCTGGCGGCCCGCTCCCTCAACAGCGCGCTCGCCGGCGACCTCGACGAGGAGCGCGCCTTCGGCGAGTTCGAGCGCCGCTACCGCCGCGAGTACGGCGTCTTCTACGAGTTCCTCCTCGCCTTCTACGACATGCAGCACAACGAGGACTCCTACTTCTGGCAGGCCCGCAAGGTCTCCCGGGCCGAGGCGACCGACCTGCGCGCCTTCGTGGAACTGGTCGGCGGCGTCTCCGCGGTGAACTCCGGCGAGTCGGCGCTGTTGGACACGGAGGTGCTCAGGGAGCGCTTCGGCGCCTCCTCGAAGGACCTCGCGGACGCGGTCGACCGGACCGGGCCCGCGCAGACCGAGAGCGGCGAGCGGATGAGCGAGCTGTTCGGCACCCAGGTCGTGACGGACGTGATGCGGGGCATGAACGAGATCCAGGCCCGCGCCTCCCTCGGCGGCGCGACGAGCTTGGAGCGCCCCCTGTTCCCCGACGGGCTGGTCGCCTCCCCCGACGGCCTCGGCTGGGCCCTCCCCCCGGGCGCCGGCACCGGGAAGTCCGCGGCCCAGGGCGGTTCGGTCGCATGATCCCGCCGGTCACCGACTCATCGGCGCCGGACCGGTGAACGCCGGGCAGATCACCTCGAGCGTCCTGCCGGCCACCGGCGCGGTCGTGGCGTTCGCGGCGTTCCTCTCCGCGCCGGCCCGCAGGATCGGGCAGCCTCCGGTCATCGGCCAGGTGCTCGCCGGCATCGCGCTCGGGCCGAGCGTGCTGGGACAGCCGCCCGGCGACCCGAGCTCGATGCTCGTCCCGGACGAGGCGCTGCCCTCGCCGGCGGGCGGGCCGTGCGTGACCGCCCGGAGCCGTGATCCACCGGGCGCCACCGCGAGCTGACGGATCGTCAAATATACGCCGGGCAGGAGGCGTTGCTTCCTCTTGCTGCCAGACACCCACTTAGTTAGGTTAGCCTTACTTCGCTCGACCGAGAGGAGACCCGTGCGTGCCGGAACGAGGGGAGCGGCGAGCCAAGCCTCGCCGTTCACGGTCTCCGACCACGGACGGCAGCTCACGACACAGGTCCTCTTGATCTGCGGCACGCCCCCGCGCGCCTGAGAAAAGGATTCGCCGACGTGTCCCTATCCGCAGTCCTGCGCCCCAGCCCCGTGCACCTGGCCGCCGACCTGCTGGCGGCCTATCTGACCGGCTCGTTCTACTTCTCCTCGGCGCGCGGCACGATGCTCGCCGACGGCGTGCGCGCCCGGATCCGCTCCGGGAGCGGCGCACGGGCCCTGGCCGCGGCCGAGGCGCTGGACGCGGCCGCCGCGACGGGGCTGTCCGATCCCGTGGTCGTCGGGGCCGTCGGGTTCCGCCCGGAGGCGGAGGCCTGCCTGGTGGTGCCCGCCGTCGTGCGGCGCGCGGGCGCCCCCGCGGACCTACGCGTCCCCGACGTGCAGCCCGGCGCGGGATGGAGGGTGTCGCCGCGCCCCGAACCCGCGCGCTACACCGACGCCGTCCGCCGGGCGCTGGAGCTGATCGGGGCCGGTGACCTGCGCAAGGTCGTGCTGGCCCGCTGTCTGGAGCTGACCTCCGCGTCCCCGGTCTGGGTGCCCTCGCTGCTGGCCCGGCTGGTCCGCGCGGACCCGGCCTCCCACGCCTTCGCCGTCGACGTCACCGCGCCGGGCGACCCCGCCCCGCGGACCCTGGTCGGCGCCAGTCCCGAGCTGCTGGTGTCCCGGCACGGCGCGAGTGTGATCGCCAACCCGCTGGCCGGGTCGGCCCCCCGGTCGGGCGACGACACGGTCGACCGCGAACGGATCGCGCGCCTTCGCGCCTCGGCCAAGGACCTCGGCGAACACGCCCACACCGCCGCGCGGGTGGCCGAGGTGCTCGGCGGCTTCTGCCGCGACCTGGAGGTACCGGACCGGCCCGAGGTGATCGGCACGCCGACGATGTGGCATCTGTCCACCCGGATCACCGGACGGCTGCGCGACCCGGCGGACCCGGCCTCCTCGGCCCTCGGCCTGGCCGAGGCACTGCACCCGACTCCCGCGGTCTGCGGCGTCCCCACGGCCGGGGCGCTCACGGCCATCGCGGCCCTGGAACCCCAGGACCGCGGCTTCTACGCGGGGATGGCCGGCTGGACCGGTCTGAACGGCGACGGCGAGTGGGCCGTGACGATCCGCAGCGCCGAGGTGTGCGACCGGACGGTACGCCTGTTCGCCGGCGCCGGGATCGTCGCCGGTTCGGAGCCCCGGGCCGAACTGGACGAGACGTCCGCGAAGTTCCGCACCCTGTTGCGCGCCCTCGGTCTGGAGGACGTGGCGTGATCCCGCACCACGCACCGGCGTCGCCGGCCACCCCGTACGCCGACCGCGTCGCCGCGGGCCCGCCGGAGTCCGGCCTCGCGCCCGCCGGCCGGCCCGCCCCGCTCACGGTGAGGGACCGCCGACCGTCCGACCCGACTCCGGCGGCCTTCACTGTCGCCAACCCCTCCCCTGAACACCACCACCGGACACGCCGCAGCGCCGCCCGCCGCCGCGCCGCCCGCCACGGGGGCGTCCCGACCACCGCATCCGACGCGCCGGCCACCCGGCCGGCGCCGACACCCACAGGAGCCGGCCGATGACCCAGGCACTGTCACCCGACCGCATCCGCGCGGACGTCGCGGAACTGCTCGGCTGCGAGCCCGCCGAGATAGCACCCGACGAGAACCTGCGCGACCTCGGCCTGGACTCGGTGCGGCTCATGACGCTGGTCGAGCGCTGGCGCGCCGGCGGAGCGGACACGCTGGAGCTCCCCGACCTGGCCGAGCGGCCCGAACTGGCGCACTGGACGGCGCTGCTGACGGGTGAGACCCCGTGACGCGGACCGGCCACCGGCACCTGGACCGGATCGAGGAGGTCCGGGCGGGCCACCGCCCCGAGAAGGTGCGCTATCCGATCCGCGTCCGTGAGACGCGGGTCGTGCGCACCGCCATGGTGGGCGCCGGCCTGCTGCGGGTGACCCTGGGCGGGCCGGGCACCGAGGGGTTCGAGGCGCACTCGCCGATCGACCACGTGAGGCTGCTCTTCCCCGATCCGGACGGCTCGTTGCGTCTTCCGGAACCCGACGGCGACCTGCTGCGCTGGCCGCGCCCGGCACCCACGTCGCGGGAGTACACCGTACGCCGCTACGACCCGGTGGCAGGTGAGATCGACATCGACATCGCGCCGCACGAGGGGGGACTGGCGTCGGACTGGGCGCGCGGCGTCCGGCCGGGCACCGTGATCCATGTCGCGGGGCCGCCCGGCGGGCTGATCGTCCCGCACACCTACGACCGCTACCTGTTCGCGGGCGACATCACGGCGCTGCCCGCGATCGCGCGCTGGCTGGAGGAACTGCCCCGGAGCGCGAGGGGCTGGGCGTTCGTCGAAGTCGCCGACGCCGACGAGGAGATCGCGCTGTCCGCGCCCGAAGGCGTCGAGGTGCGCTGGCTGCACCGCGGCGACCGCCCGGCGGGCACCGGCGGCGCGCTGGCACGGGCCGTGACCGCCACCACCGTGCCCGAGGGCGAGCGCCTGTACGTGTGGATCGCGGGCGAGGCGGGGCAGATCAAGCCGCTGCGGCGATGGATCCGTGACGAGTTGCGGCTGGAGAAGGCCGACCACGAGATCACCGGCTACTGGAAGCGCGGCGTCGCCGACTTCGACGACGAGGACGAACACCCCCACGAGCATCCCGACGGACACCCTCACGAGCACGACCACACCCACCCTCACACCCACACCCACACCCACGAACACGCGCACGAACCCCAGCACTGACACGCACCGACACGCACCGACATGCACTGACGACCCGTCAGCAGCAATCGTCGTCCCACGAGTTCCTCCCGCACGTTCCCAGAAGGAGTTGCGCATGTTCGCACGCAGATCAGCGGGCCTGGTCGGTGCCCTGACCCTGGCACTGGCCCTCACCGCGTGCGGGTCGTCGTCGGACAGCGGTACGGCGGACACGTCCGGGAAGAAGGCCGGGACCCGTGTGTTCACCGCGGACAACGGCAAGGTCACCATCCCCGCCGCCCCGCGGCGCGTGGTGGCCACCGGCTACGCCGTGCCGACCCTGATCGAGGCCGGCGCGCCGCTCGTCGGGATCTCCTCGTGGCAGCGCGGCGAGGCCCTGATGAGCGACGAGGACCTGGCCACCTACAAGAAGCTGACCAAGGTCGCCGGCGAGCAGGCCGCCGAGACCAACTACGAGGCCATCGCCGAGGCCGAGCCGGACCTCATCGTCCTCGGTGTGCCGACCCCGGTGCTCGGGGACATCGACATGGAGCGGCTGAAGTCCATCGCCCCGGTCGTGGCGGTCGGCCCGACCGTGCCGTCCCAGTGGCGCGAGGTGTCCCGCAAACACGCCGACGCCGCCGGCGTGCTCGGGAACTACGACAAGGTCAAGGCCGAGTACGAGGCCGAGGCCGCGGAGCTGAAGAAGAAGTACCAGGCGGTGCTGCCGCAGCTGAAGCTGGGTCACGTCGGCTCGTACGGCGACACCTCCAAGGGCACCTTCCAGCGCGAGTTCGGCGGCTCCTGGGGCACCAGCGTCGCCCAGGACGTCGGCGCCGCGTACTACGGCGAGGTCAAGAAGGCCGGTCCCGGCTCCCAGTCGGTCAGCGAGTACCCGTCCATCGAGGAACTCACGGACTCGCTCGGTGAGGCCGACGCCATCACCTACTCGGTCGACCCCGACGGCGGCGTCCCGGAGTCGGTGAAGTACGTCATGGACTCGAAGCTGTGGAAGAACCTGCCCGCGGTCAAGAACGGCATGACCTTCCCGATCGCCTACACCGAGGCCGCGACCTACGGTGACGCCCTGAAGACCCTCGACGCGATCGACACGTCGTTCGCGCCTCTCCTGGACCGGTGACCGCCGCGGGCCGCGCCTTCGCAGGGGCGGGAACCGGGCGGGACCTGCCGCGCGCCGGCCTGCTCCTCGGCGGACTGGTGCTGCTGGCCGCCATCGCCGTGCTGAGCATCGGCATCGGCGCCCACCGGGTCGCGCCCACCGAGGTGGTGCGGGCCCTGTTCGACTACCGGGGGACGAACGACCACGTGATCGTACGGGACGTCCGGGCGCCGCGCGCGCTGCTGGCCACGGCGGTGGGCGCCGCGCTCGCGGTGGCGGGCGCGCTGATCCAGACGCTGGCCCGCAACCCGCTGGCCGAGCCCGGCATCCTCGGGGTCACCGCGGGCGCGGGGTTCGCCGTCACCGTCGGCTCGGCACTCGGCCTGGCCGGCGCCCAGGCCGGGCAGCTGATCTGCGCCGTCGTCGGCTCGGTCCTCGCCGCGCTGCTGGTGATGGCGGTCGGGCGGCGCTCGCCCCTGCGCCTGGTCCTCACCGGCGTGGCCCTGACCGCGGTGCTGAGCGGCATCGCGCTGGGCCTGAGGCTGATGCTCCCGGACGTCTTCGACGCGTACCGGTTCTGGTCGGTCGGCACGCTGGCCGGCCGGGAACAGGCGCCGCTGGCGCTGCCGTCGGCCGCGATCGGGGTGTCCCTGCTCGGCGCGCTGCTGCTGAGCAGGCCGCTGAACGCCCTGGCGCTGGGCGAGAGCGTGGCGCAGACCCTGGGAGCGGGCGTGGCGCGGACCCGGGCCGCCACCCTGGTGCTGATCACCGTGCTCAGCGGGGCCGCCACGGCGGTGGCCGGTCCGATCCTGTTCGTCGGGCTGATCGTGCCGCACCTCGTGCGCAGGCCGGCGGCCGGATCCGTGCCCTGGCTACTGCTCTACTCGATGGTGCTGGGCCCGATCCTGCTGCTGGTCGCCGACATCGGTTCACGCGTCCTGCTGCCCACCGGTGAGGTGCCGGTGGCCATCGTGACCGCGTTCCTCGGGGGCCCGATGCTGATCTGGGCCGTCCGCCGCCACGGGGCGGGGGCGCTGTGACCGCGGCCGTGCCGCGCACGGCGGCGGCCGGGCCGCGGGCGACACGGGTGAAGGCGGTGCTGCGGGCGGCGCGCCGCACCGTGCTGGTCTGCGCGGTGCTGGTCGCCCTGATGCTCGGTCTGGGCCTGCTCGGTCTGTGCTACGGCGCGTCCTGGGCCTCCCCCGGCGAGGTGCTGGCCGTGCTGACCGGGTCGGAGCACTCCGTGGTGATCCTCGAATGGCGGCTGCCGCGGGTGGTGGCCGGGCTGGTCTTCGGCGCCGCGCTGGGAGTGGCCGGCGCGCTCTTCCAGAACCTGACGCGCAACCCGCTCGGCAGCCCCGACGTGATCGGTCTCGACGCGGGCGCCTACACCGGGGCCCTGGTCGCCATCACCGTGCTGTCGGGCACGCCCGCGCAGCTGGCCGGCGCCTCGGTGGCCGGCGGGCTGCTCGTCTCGGCCGTGGTCTACCTGCTCTCGTCCGACCGGGGCTTCTCGGGGCTGCGGCTGGTGGTGATCGGCATCGCCGTCAACGCGATGGTGACCGCGCTCAACTCGTGGATCGTGCTCCGCGCCGACCTGGAGGTCGCCATCGCCGCGGTCGGCTGGAGCGCCGGTTCGCTCAACGGCGTGGACTGGGCGGACCTGTGGCTTCCGTTCTGGGTGATCGGCGGGCTGCTGACCCTGATGGCCGTGCGGAGCCGCGCCGTGCACCAGAGCGCGCTCGGCGACGCGCTCGCGGTGACCACCGGGGTCGCGCTGGGCCGGCTGCGCCTGCTGATGGTGCTGGTCGGTGTCGGCTGCACGGCGACGGTGACCGCGGTGGCCGGGCCGATCGCGTTCATCGCGCTGGCCGCCCCGCAGATCGGCCGCAGGCTCGCGGGCGCGGCCGGGATCCCGCTGCTTCCGGCCGCGCTGACCGGGGCCGTCCTGCTCCAGGGCGCCGACCTGCTCGCCCAGGCGCTGCTGGCGCCGGTCGCGCTGCCGGTGGGCGTGGTGAGCACCGCGATCGGCGGCTGCTATCTGATCTGGCTGCTCACCAAGGAGGTGGGGCGGGCGTGACCGCACGTCTGACCGCGCGGGAGATCACCCTGCGCTACGGCGACCGCGTGGTGTCCACCCGGCTGAGCCTGGACGTCCCCGACGGCGCCTTCACCGCCGTCGTGGGCCCCAACGCGTGCGGGAAGTCCACCCTGCTGCGCGCGTTCGTCCGGCTGCTGCGCCCCGACGCCGGGCACGTGGAGCTCGACGGGCGCGAGGTCGGCGGCTACCCGTCCAAGGCCCTGGCCCGGCAGCTCGGCTTCCTGCCCCAGGACCCGCTGTCCCCCGACGACATCAAGGTCCGGCAACTGGTGGCCCGGGGACGCTTCCCGCACCAGTCGCTGCTCACCCTGTGGTCGGCCGGCGACGAGGACGCCGTCGACGAGGCGATGGCCGCCGCGGGCGTCACCGACCTGGCCGGGCGGCCCGTGCAGGAGCTGTCCGGCGGGCAGCGGCAGCGGGTGTGGATCGCCATGGTGCTCGCCCAGCAGACGCCGTACCTGCTGCTCGACGAGCCGACGTCCTTCCTGGACATCACCCACCAGTACCAACTGCTCGCTCTGCTGGCCCGGTTGCGCGACCGGGGCCGCACCGTCATCGCCGTCCTGCACGACATCAACCAGGCCTGCCGCTTCGCCGACCACCTGGTCGCCATGCGGGGCGGGCAGGTGGTCGCCGAGGGAAACCCCGCGGACATCGTGGACGCCGCGCTGATCAAGGACGTGTTCGACCTGCCGAGCGTCATCGTCCCCGACCCGGTGACCGGTACCCCGATGGTCGTCCCCACGCTGCAAGGAGAGTGAGTTGAGCACCTCACGCGTCCCCTCGGACCGCCTGCTCCCGCTGACCGGCGCCCAGTCGGGGATATGGAACGCGCAACGCCTGGAGCCGGACTCGCCGTACTACGTGGTCGGCGACGTGGTGGAGATAGCCGGCGACGAGCCGATCGACACCGAGGCGCTGGCCGAGGCCGTCCGGGCGGTTTACGAGGAGGCCGAGAGCCTGCGGCTGCGGGTGTACGACACCCCGTCGGGGCCGCGACAGGCGGTCGGCGGGGCGCCGGTCGAGCCGCCCGCGGTGGTCGACCTCGGCGGGGAGGCGGATCCCGCGGCGGCGGCGGCCGCGCTCGTCGAGGCCGAGCGGGCCCGGGCGGCCGAGACATGCCGGGAGATGGTGGACCGGCCGCTGTACTCACCGGTCGTCATCCGGCTGTCGGACCGCGAGGTCTGGTACACCCAGATGGGCCACCACCTGGTCATCGACGGCTACAGCGGCGCGATGCTGGCCCGCCGCACCGCCGCCCGCTACACGGCCCTGGTCCGCGGGACCGAGCCGCCGCGGCCCGCCTTCGGCACGATCGCCGGTCTCGTCGCCGCCGACCGGGCCTACCGGGACAGCGGCCGGGCCGCCGAGGACCGCGCGTACTGGGTGGACCGGTTCACCCCGCTGCCCGACCTCGGCGACACGCGGAGCAGCGCCGGGCCGCCCGGCCGCGCCCTGACCGCCCGCGCCGTGCTCACGCCCGGGGAGACGGCCCGGCTGCGCGCCTTCGCCGACCGGGAGGGCGTCACCTGGGGCGAGGCGCTGATCGCCTGCTACGCCGCGTTCCTGCACCGCATGCTGGGCCGCACCGACGTGGTCTTCGCGCTGCCGCTGATGTGCCGGACCGAGTCGGTGGAGCTGCGCACCCCGGCCATGGCGGTCAACGTGCTGCCGCTGCGGGTGGCCGTGCGCGGCGGGGACGGCCTCGCGGAGCTGACCCGGCGGGTCGCCGCCGTCCTGCGGGAGATGCGCGCGCACCAGCGCTACCGGGGCGAGGACCTGCCCCGCGACCTCGGCGTGCCCGGCGCGGGCGCGCTGCTGCACGGGCGCGGCATCAACCTCAAGGCCTTCGACCTGGCGCTGGACTTCGCCGGGGCGAGGGGGACGATGCGCAACATCGCCGGCGGCCCGCCCGAGGACATGGGCCTGACCGTGCTGCCGACCCCCGACGGCGGGCTGCACCTCGGCTTCGAGGTCGACGCCCGCGGCAACGACCAGGCCGCGGTCGACGGCAAGCTGACCGGGCTGCGGGCGCTGCTCGCCGGGCTGCTCGACGGTCTGCCCGTGGGCCGCGTCCCCATGGCCGGCGCCCCGGACGGATGGCCGGCGCAGTGGACGCCCGAGGCCCTGCCGGGGGTGCCGGCCGCCGTGCCGGACGCGTTCGACGCCATGGTCGCCGCCCGTCCGGGGCGCACCGCCCTGGTCTGCGGCACGGAGCGGCTGTCGACGGACGAGCTGGCGGACCGGGTGCACCGGCTGGCCCGGGCGCTGCGGGCCCGCGGGATCGGGCCCGACGACGTCGTGGCGCTGGCGCTGCCCCGCTCGGCCGGCCTGGTGACGGCCCTGCTGGCGGTGCTGGACGCGGGCGCCGCGTTCCTGCCCCTGGACACCACGCATCCGCCCGAGCGGCTGCGCGCGCTCGTCGACGACGTCCGCCCCGCGCTGGTGGTGACGGCCGGCCCGGTCGACGGGCTGGGGTGGGACGCTCCGCTCGGCGAGGCGGACGGACCGTCCGGCACGGTCGACGGGCGGGAGCCGACAGCTCCGGCCGGCGAGGAGGAGAAGCCCTCCGGCCCGGTCGGCCGGCTGGCGTGGGACGCTCCGCTCGGCGAGGCGGACGGACCGTCCGGCGCGGTCGACGGGCGGGAGCCGACGGCTCCGGCCGGCGAGGAGGAGAAGCCCTCCGGCGCAGTGGCCGACGAGGAGGAGAAGCCCTCCGGCGCGGTCGACCGGCTGGCGTGGGACGCGCTGCTCGGCGAGGCCGAAGGGCTGTCCGGCGCGCCGCTCGGGGCCGGCGAACTGGCCGCGCCCCGGCACCCCGACCACCTGGCCTACGTGATCCACACCTCCGGGTCGACCGGACGGCCCAAGGGCGTGCTCGGCCGGGCCGGCGGTCTAGCGGCGCTGCTGCACCACCACCGTGCCGCGGTCGTCGCTCCGGCCGAGCGGGCCGCCGGCGGGCGGCTGCGCACCGCCCACACCTATTCGTTCGCGTTCGACTCCGCGTTCGACCATCTGGTGTGGCTGCTGTGCGGGCACGAACTCCACGTCTACGACGCCGAGACCGCCCGCGACGCCGACGCCCTGCTCGCCGCGTACGCCCGCGACGGCATCGACGTCGTCGACACCACCCCGTCGATGGCGACGCCGTTGATCGACGGCGGTCTGCTGGACCTGCGGCCGGCGCTGCTCGTCCTCGGCGGCGAGGCCGTCCCGCCCGCGCTGTGGCGGCGGATCGCCGCGTCCGGGGTCACCGCCCGCAACATGTACGGGCCGACCGAGGCGACCGTGGACAGCACCACGGCGCCGGTCAGCGGCGACGAGCCGACGATCGGCCACCCCCTCGCGGGCACCCGCGCCTACGTCCTCGACGGCGCCCTGCATCCGGTGCCGCGGGGCACGGTGGGCGAGCTCTACCTGGCGGGCCCGCATCTGGCCCGCGGCTACCTGGGCAGGCCCGGCGCGACCGCCGACCGGTTCGTCGCCGACCCGTTCGGCCCGCCCGGCGCGCGGATGTACCGCACGGGCGATCTGGCCCGGTGGGTGCCCGGACGCGGCCTGGAGTACGGGGGCCGCGCCGACGAACAGGCCAAGATCCGCGGTCACCGGGTGGAGACCGGCGAGGTCGAGGCCGCGCTGGCCGCGGTGCCCGGGGTCACGGCGGCCGCCGCGGCCGTGCGGGCGTCCCGGCTGATCGGGTACGTCGTGTCCGACTCGGTCACCGGGGACGCGGTCCGCGCCCACCTGGCCGAGCGGCTGCCCGAGCACCTGGTGCCCGCGGCGGTGGTGCTGCTCGGCGCGCTGCCGCTGACGCCGAACGGCAAGCTCGACCGGGCCGCGCTGCCCGCGCCCGCGGCGAGCGGCGGCGGCCGGGAGCCGGGCACGGAGCGGGAGCGGCTGCTGTGCGCGGCGGTCGCCGAGGTGTTCGAGGTGGAGCGGGTCGGTGTGGACGACGACTTCTTCGCCCTCGGCGGGGACAGCATCACCGCGATCACCGTCAGCGGCAGGCTGCGCGCCAAGGGCCTCGCACTGCGGCCCCGGGACCTGCTGGAGCGCCGCAGCTTCGCCTCCCTGGCCGCCTCCGCCGGGCAGGTGGAGGCGGCCGTCGAGCAGGCCGACGACCCGACCGGTCCGGTGCCCGCGCCGCCGATCGTTCGCGGCCTGCTCGACGCGCACCCGGACGTGGACGTCGTCGCGGGCTACGCGCAGTGGACGGCCCTGCGGATCGGCGAACTCGCCTACGGCGACCTGGTCCTGGGCGTGCGGGCGGTGCTCGACCGGCACGACGCGCTGCGGCTGCGCGTCGGGGACGACGGCCTGGAGATCCTGCCCGAGGGCACGGTCCGGGCCGTCGTCGCCGAGGTCGGGGACGAGGACGTGCGGACGGTGGCCCGGCGCCTGGCCGACGAGCTCGACCCGAGGCGGGGCGACCTGCTGCGGGCCGCCCTGGTCCGCACCGGCGACGGCGGGCCGGACCGGCAGGACCGACTGGTCCTCGTGGCGCACCACCTCGCCATGGACGGCGTGTCCTGGCGGATCCTGCTGCCCGACCTGCACACGGCCTGCACGGGCGGGGCTCTGCCGCGGACCGGGGCGTCCTGGCGGCGGCACGCGACGCTTCTCGCCGGGCAGGGGACGTCCGGCGCGCGCCGGGGCGAACTCGGCCACTGGCGGGACGCGCTCGGCTCCGCGACCCGCCTGGGCGCCCGCCCGCTGGACCGGTCCCGCGACACGGTGTCCACCGCGCACCGCTCGCTGACCGTGGCCTCGCCGGACGTCACCGAGGCCCTGCTGACCACGCTGCCCGCCGCCTACCGCGCGGGCGTCGACGAGGTGCTGCTGGCCGCGCTCGTGCTGACGCTGCGGGAGTGGGGCGCGGGCGGTGACGCGGTGACCGTCACGATGGAGGGCCACGGCCGCGAACACCTCGACCTGTCCCGCACGGTCGGCTGGTTCACCAGCGAGTACCCCGTGCGCGTACCGGCCGTCGGCGACGTGGGGGACGTCCTGCGCGCGGCCAAGGAGGCCAAGCGCGGTGTCCCCGGCGCCGGCGTCGGCTACGGCGTGCTGCGCTGCCTGGACCCGGAGTCCGGTGCCGGACTGGCCGCCGTAGCGCCGCCGGACGTGCTGCTGAACTACCTGGGCCGGTTCGCGCCGCTGTCCGGCACGGGGTGGCGGCTGCCGGAGCGGGACGCCTTCTCGGTGATCGAACCCGGTGCCAAGGCCCTGGAGCAGGTGCTGGCGCTGAACTGCTTCGTCCACGAGGAGGGCGCGCCCCGGCTCGCCGTCGAGTGGACGGCCGCGACCGGGGTGCTCGGCGCCGACGCTCTGGCCGCCCTCCAGAAGTCCTGGGCGGCGGCCCTGGAGGCGCTGGCCGAGCACGCGCTGCGCGCCCCCGGCGGGCTCACTCCGTCGGACCTTCCGCTGGTCGCGCTCGGCCAGGACGCCATCGACGCCCTGGAGCGCGCCGGCCGGATCGAGGACGTGTGGCCCGCCACGCCGCTCCAGGTCGGGCTGTCCTTCCACACCCTGGTCCGCGACGACCGGGACGCCGACGTCTACGTCGTCCAGGCCGTGACGACCCTGGACGGCGATCTGGACCCCGAGCGGATGGCGGAGGCCGCGCGTGAGCTGCTGCGCCGCCACCCCTCGCTGCGGGTGTACCTGGCCCCGGCGGGGGACGAGGTGGTGCAGGTGGTCCCCGCCCCGGTCACCCTGGAGTGGCGGCGGGACGACCGGTTCCCCGAGGCCGCCCGCGCCGAACTGCGGCGCCCGTTCGACCCGTCCGGGCCACCGCTGATCCGCTTCCTGCTGTCCCGCACCGGCCCGGCCGAGCACAAGCTGGTGATCACCAATCATCACGCGCTGCTCGACGGCTGGTCCATGCCGCTGGTCGGCCGGGCCCTGCTGGGCCTCTACGCCGAGCTGGGCGGCGGCCCGCCCGTGCCGGCCGCCACCGACGTGTCGGAGTACTTCCGGTGGCTGGCGGGCCGGGACCGGCAGGCGTCCCTGGCCGCGTGGCGGCGGACGCTGGACGGCGTCGACGGCGCCACGCGGCTGGCACCGGCGAGCGTCGGCACCGGCGTCGAGCGGCCCGGCCGGGTGGCGGTCGACCTGGGCCGGGAGTTCAGCGACCGGCTGCGCGCGTTCGCCCGCGAGCGGGGCGTCACCCTGACCACCGTGCTCCAGACGGCCTGGGGCCTGCTGCTGGGCCGGCTCACCGGGCGGCACGACGTGGTGTTCGGCTGCCCGGTGTCGGGCCGGCCCGCCGAGGTCGACGGCGTGGAGTCGATGATCGGCCAGCTCGGCACCACGATCCCCGTGCGCGTGCGGCACACCCAGGACATGACGGCGGGGGAGCTGATGGCGCGGGTGCACGCCGAGAACGTCGCCCTGGCCGAGCACCACTGGGTCGGCCTGCCGGAGATCCAGCGGGCGGCGGGCGTCGGCGAGCTGTTCGACACCATGCTGGTGATGGAGAACTTCCCGCTCTCCAGCCGGAACCGCACTCCGGTCGGTCCGGGGCTCGACCTGGCCGGGGTGGACATCACCGACGCCACGCACTACGCGCTGACCGTGATCGTGATCCCCGAGGAGTCGATCACGATCGGACTCGGCTACCAGCCGCGCGCCTTCACGGAGACGGCCGTGCGCGACCACGGCCGCTGGCTGCGCCATCTGCTGCGGGAGATCGTCGACGATCCGGAGCGGCCCGTGCTCGCCCTGCCCCTGCTCGACGGGGGCGAGCGGGAGCGGATGCTGCGCACCGGCACCGAGGCCGTCCCCGCCAAGGAACGCGGGCCCTGGCTGGAGGAGTTCGCCGCCTGGGTGCGCCGCAAGCCCGACGCCGAGGCCCTCGTCTGCCGCGACCGCGGCCTCACCTACGCCGAACTGGACCGGGAGGCCAACCGCCTGGCCCACGCGCTGATCCGGCGCGGGGTACGGCCGCAGGACCCGGTGGCGGTGCTGCTCGGACGCGACCTCGAGATGACGGTGGCGCTGTTCGGCGTGGCCAAGGCGGGCGCGGTGTACGTGCCGCTGGACGCGAGCCACCCCCGCGACCGGCTGGCGTACCTGCTCGACGACATCGCCCCGGCCGCCGCCGTGACGACCGGCGCCGAGCTGCCCGCCGCGCGGGAGATCCCGGTGGTGCGGCTGGACGATCCGGCCACGCTCGCCGCCGTGCCCGACACCGATCCGGCGGAGGCCCGCGCCGCGCTCACCGAGGACGCCCTCGCCTACGTCATCTACACCTCCGGCACCACCGGGCGGCCCAAGGGCGTCGGGGTGACCCATCGCGGCGTGCCCGACCTGATCGCCCTCCAGGAGGAGGTCGTGGGGGTCACCGAGCACGACCGCTATCTGCACTTCGCGTCGACCGGCTTCGACGTGGCGTTCTGGCAGACCATGGTGCCGCTGCTGTCCGGGGGCACCTCCGTGATCGCGCCCGAGGAGGTGCGGGTCCCCGGCGACGAACTGCTCGACTACATCGTGCGGCACCGGGTGACCGGGGTGAACCTGCTGCCGTCGTTCCTGGCGGCGATGCCCGACGACCGCACCGTCGATCCCGAGGTGTTCTTCGTCGTCGGCGCCGAACGCCTCGACCCCGAGCTGGCGCGGCGCTGGGGCGAGGGGCGACGGGCGCTGTTCAACGCGTACGGCCCGACCGAGGTCACCATCAACTCCGTGACCTGGCGGTACGACCCGGACGACCCCGGCCCGCTGCCGATCGGCCGGCCCGACCCGAACGTCCGCGCCTACGTCCTGGACGGCGGGCTCCAGCCGGTCGGCACCGGGGTGACGGGCGAGCTGTACCTCGCCGGGCCGAGCCTGGCCCGCGGCTACGTCGGCCGCCCCGGCCTGACCGCCGCCGCGTTCGTCGCCGACCCGTTCGGGCCCCCGGGCGAGCGGATGTACCGCACGGGCGACCTGGTGCGGTGGCGGCCGGACGGGCAGCTGGTGTTCCTCGGCCGCGCCGACCACCAGGTCAAGATCCGCGGCTTCCGCGTCGAGCTGGGCGAGATCGAGTCCGTCCTGACCCGCCATCCCGGCGTGCGCGCGTGCGCGGTGATCCTGCGGGAGGGCCGGCTCGTCGGCTACGTCATCCCCGCCGACGGCGCCGAACCGGACCTCGCGCGGATCCGCGCGTACCTGGCCGCACAGCTCCCCGAGCACATGGTGCCGACCGCGCTGGTGGTGATCGACCGGCTGCCGTTGAGCCCCAGCGGGAAGCTCGACCCCGCCGCGCTGCCCGCCCCCGAGACCGCGGCCGCCCGTCGGCGCGAACCGGCCACCCCGGCCGAGGCGGTGCTGCTCGGCGTGTTCCGGGACATCCTCGGCGGCGACGACATCGGCCCCGACGACGACTTCTTCGCCATCGGCGGGGACAGCATCGTCTCCCTGCAAGTGGTGTCGCGGGCCCGCCGCCAGGGGCTCGGACTGACCGCGCGGGACGTGTTCGAGGGAGAGACGGTCGCCGGGATCGCGGCCCGCGCCCGCGCCCTGGACACCGGGGACGCCCCCGCGGTCGGGGACGCGCCGCTGACCCCGGTCATGCGGGCCCTGCTGCGCCGCGCGGGCTCCGCCGCGGACGGGTTCTGCCAGTGGGTGGAGGTGTGCGTGCCGCCCGGCGGCGACGAGGCCGGCTGGCGGGCCGTGCTCGACACCGTCCTCTCCCGCCACGACGTGCTGCGGGCCCACCTGGCCGGCGACGTGCTGCGCGTCCCGCCGGCCGGCGCGGTGACCGGCGCCGACGTACTGACCCGGGTACCGGCCCCGCGCGACCCGCGCGCCCTCGTCGACGCGTGGACCGCCGCCGCCCGCGACGCGATGGACCCGCGCACCGGTCCGCTGCTGCGCGCGCTCTGGGTGGACGCCGGGCCGACCGCACCGGGCCGGCTCGTCCTGCTCGCCCACCACCTCGTCGTCGACGGCGTGTCCTGGCGCGTCCTGCTGGACGACGTACGCCACGCCCGCGAAGGCGGCACACCGGCCCGCCACGGACAGTCGTTCCTCGGCTGGGCGCGCTCGCTGCGCGAAGCCGACCGGCGGGACGAACTGCCGCACTGGCGGCGGATGACCCCCACACCGGCCCTGGCGGCCCGGCCGCTCGACCCCGCCCGGGACACCGCGGCCACCTCGGCGCACCACGAGATCCACCTCGACGCCGGCACGACCCGCGCCCTGGTCACGGCCCTGCCCGCCGCCCTGCGCACCACGCCGGACGCGGTGCTGCTCACGGCGCTCGCCCGGGCGGTACGGGCCTGGCGGGGGACGCCTCGGCTGCTGGTCGCCCTGGAGAGCCACGGCCGCCCGCCGCAGATGGACCTGGAACAGACCGTCGGCTGGTTCACCGCCGTCCATCCCCTGCTGCTCGACGCCGACGACGACCCGAAGGCGGTCGGGGAACGGCTGCGCGCCCAGGGCGACGGCCTGGGCCACGGCATCCTCACCACGGCCGGCCTGCTCGACCCCGTCGCGCCGGAGGTCTCCTGGAACTACCTCGGCCGCTTCCCCGGCGCCCCGGACGGCGACGTCCTCTGGCAGGCGCCGCCGGACGCCGATCCGCTCGGCTCCGGCGGCTCGGACGCGCTGCCCCTGCCGTACGCCCTGATGGTCGACGCCCTGGTGCGCGACGACACGCTCGGGGTGCGGCTGACCTGGCCGGCCGCGCTGTTCACGGCCGACGGGATCGAGGAGCTGGCCGGGCATCTGCGGACCGCGCTGCTGCGCACCGCCGCCGCGCCGGAGATCAGCTCGCTCAGCGGCGACCGGCCGGTCGCCGAGGTGCAGCCGCTGACCCCGTTGCAGGAGGTGATGCTGCGGCACTCGCGCACCGAACGCCCCGACCCCTACACCGTGCAGTCGGCGTTCTCCCTCGCCGGGCCCCTCGACCTCGACGCCCTGCGCGCCGCCGGCGCGGACCTGCTGGCCCGCCACCCGAACCTGGGCGCGGTCTTCCCCGCCGGTCTCGCGGTGATCCCGGAGTCCCCCCGGCCGGATTTCCGGGTGTCCGACGGGCCGGCCGAGGAGGTGCTCGCCGCCGACCTGGCCGAACCGTTCGACCTGGCCACGGGCCCGCTCGTCCGCCTGACCGTGATCCGCCAGCACGCCGAGCGCGCCGACCTGGCGCTGACCAGCCATCATGTGCTCTCCGACGGCTGGTCGGCGCCCCGTGTCCTCACCGAGCTGTTCGCGCTGTACACGGCGCGGGTCCGGGGCGGGGCACCGGAGCTGCCCGCCCCCGTGCCGTTCGCCGACTACCTGCGCTGGCGCGCCGCTCACGAGCCCGACCTCACCGTCTGGGCCGCCGAGCTGGAGGGCCTGCCCGAGGGCGACCACCTGGTCGGCGGCGAGGACGTGGGCCCCGCGTGGCAGGAGCCCACGATCATCACGTTCGACGCGGCGCTGGTGGCCGGGCTCACCCGGATCGCCGCACAGCGCGGCCTGACCCGGAACACGCTGGTGCAGGGCGCGTGGGCGGTGCTGCTCGCGCGCCGCTCCGGCCGCGCGGACGTGTGCTTCGGCGCCATGGTCGCCTGCCGTCCCCCGGAGCTGGAGGGCGTCGAGGAGATCATCGGGCTGCTGGCCAACACCGTGCCCGTACGGGCCCGGCTCACCGGCACGCTCGCCGACAGCCTCACCGCGCTCCAGGCCGGTCAGCGGGCCCTGGTCGAGCACCACCACGTGGCGTTGTCCGACCTGGAACGGCTTACCGGGCGGCGCAGGCTGTTCGACAGCCTCGTGGTGTTCGAGAACTATCCGGTCGACCCGGACCGGCTGCGCGAACCGGCCCCCGGGCTCAGGGTCGTCGGCACCCGCTTCCGCGAGGCCACCCACCATCCGGTGACGCTGACGGTCGTGCCGGACGGCGACGCCTGGACCGGGGTGCTCGCCCACCGGGCCGGGGTGGCGGCCGACGGGCTCGCCGAGGAACTGCTCGGCCTGCTGCGGGCCCTGGGCGACCGCCTCGACGACGACGTCCTCACCCTCCTGGAGCGCCGATGAGCGAGGACACCGCGCCGCCGGCACCGGCCGAGCGGGTCGACGGACGGCTGCTGCGCACCGCGTTCACCCTGGTGCTCGGCACGTTCATGGCCACGGTGGACGCCACGATCGTCAGCGTCGGCATCGGCACCCTGGCAGACGAGTTCGGCGCCTCCGTCGCCGAGGCCCAGTGGGTGAGCACCGCCTATCTGCTGGCCGTCGTCACGGCCGTGCCCGCGTCGGGCTGGCTGGCCGACCGGTTCGGCGGGCGGCGGGTCTGGCTGGCCGCCGTGGGCGTGTTCCTGCTCGGCTCGGCGCTGTGCGCGCTGGCCTGGTCGGCGTCGAGCCTGATCGTCTTCCGGGTGGTCCAGGGACTCGGCGGCGGGCTGCTGCCGCCGACCGGGCAGGCGCTGCTGGCCCGCATCGCCGGCCCGGCCCGCACCGGACGGGTGATCAGCGTCGTCGCCGTCGTCCCCCTGCTGTCGCCGGTGCTGGGCCCGCTGGCCGGCGGGTCCCTCCTCGCCGTGGCGTCCTGGCAGTGGCTGTTCCTGGTCAACCTGCCGATCGGGGTGGTCGCGGTGCTGCTCGCCCGCCGCCATGTGCCGGTGGTGCCGGCGGCACCGGGGCGGACGGCGTTCGACGTGCGGGGGGCCGCGCTGCTCTCCCCCGGCCTGGCCGTCCTGGTGTTCGGCCTGACCGAGGTCGCCGACGGACGCGCTCTCACCGCCGCGGTGGGCGTGTCCGCGGGCCTGGCGATGCTGGCCGGCTTCACCGTGCACGGGCTGCGGGCGCGCCGCACCCCGCTGATCGACCCCCGGCTCTTCGCCCGGCCGCCCTTCGGCGCCGCCGCCCTCGCGCTGCTCGTCCTGGGCGCGTCGGTGTTCGGCACGATGTTCCTGCTGCCGTTGTACCTCCAGACCGGCCGCGGACTGTCGGCGTGGCAGGCGGGGCTGCTGCTGGCCCCTCAGGGGCTGGGCGCGGCGGCGGGGTCGGTGCTGGTCAACCGGACCGTCGACGCGGTCGCCCCGAGGACGCTGGTGGTCACCGGCATCGCGCTGGTCCTGGCCGGCACGGTGCCGTTCACCCAGCTCCACCACGGGCTGCCGGACGCCGCGACGGCCTCGGCGCTCGCGGTGCGCGGCTTCGGGATGGCCATGATCAGCGCCCCGGTGATGAACATCGTCTACAGCCGTATCGAGCCCGCAAGCATCCCCCGCGCGTCCGCGGCGCTCAGCCTGCTCGGCACCGTCGGCGGCTCGGTCGGCACCGCGGGCCTCGCCGTGGTCCTCCAGGACCGGCTGGCCGCCCGGCACCGGGACGTCCCGGAGGCCTTCGCCGACACCTTCTGGTGGGTGGTCGGTCTCGGACTGCTGGCCGCCGCCGGTGCCACCCGGCTGCCGCGGACCCGTGCCGCCAGACGGGCGTGACGCGGCCGCCGGCCGCCCCGGCCGCTCTCGGCGCGGCGGCCGACGCCCCGCGCGCCCGCGAGGACGCCGGAGCGGCGTGACACGACCAGTCCTACGCCGGGAGGGCGGGGCGGCGGCCCGACAGGTGCCGCCCCGCCCGGGGCCGTCGTCGCTGGCGGTCAGCCGTCCTCGGTGGTGGCGCACAGGACGGCGCCGAGCACGTCGGCGCCGTCGGTGCCGTAGCCGGGGAAGGTGATGTAGTCGCCCGGGTTCGCGACGCGGCACGGTACGTCCCGGCCGTCGCTGTAGGAGATGGTCAGGGTGTAGGTGCCGGAGCAGGTGTTGCTGACGAACGTGTAGCGCCAGTCCGCGCTGACCTCCAGGCAGGAGGGGGCGCTGTCGTACGTCTCCGCCGTCGCGGGCGACACCGCGTGTGCTGCCGAGCCTCCCGTCAGCACCGACAGCGCCGCTGCCGCGACCACGATGGTTGAACGCGTAACCCGTCGCACTGGGGTCCTTCCCTTCAACTCGTGAAACCGACGACTCGACTCTATGGGCGTTCACGAGCACCCCGATCCACTTTGGGCCAGCTTTCGCAACTTTCAGTAACGTCTTTCAATTACTTCTGTACTCAGTGCCCGGGGATACCCGCAGGTGCCGGGGTCGACGGCTCCGCTTCCGTACACGGGTGAACGGGCGGCGCGTGGGACGCCCCGGGAGGGTCCCGCGCCGCTCCGGGGCATCACGGCAGGGCAGGGCACGGTTGCCGGCGCCGGAGCGCCCCGCCCCGCGCGGACCGCCCGAATCGGCCGGAAGAAGCCGTCGCCCGCCCGGCACGCAAGGCGACGACGCGTGCCGCGCGGGCGGCCGGAAAACGGGCGGCGCCGGTCCCGTCCGTCGAGCAGTCGACGGACGGGACCGGCGCCCCGGTTCAGGCCCTCTCAGAGGGGCCGCTTCAGAACCGCACCTCCACACCGGTCGCCGCGAGCAGTGCGCCGTTGGCGGCCCGCTGGGTGGCGACGACCTGGCCGCGCAGCGCCTCCGCCACCCGGTCGCGGTCGCGCGGGTCGACGGTGAAGGCCGGCAGGTCGCTCAACTGCGGGTGGGCGGCCTTCTCTGCGGCGGTGAGCTCCGTCGGCCTCAGGCGCAGCCACTGGCCCTCGTGGGAGAGGGCCCCGTCCTCGATGGCGAGCGTGCCCTCGCCGTCGTAGACGAGCTGCTGGGTCGTCGAGCCGGTGGCCTTCACGTTCCACACCAGCGTGTCCGTGCCGATCCAGTGCGCCTCGGACGTGCCGAGGTCCAGGTCGGGAGCGGCGCCCACGGTGGGCAGCAGATAGCCGGTGTCGCCGCTGACGAGCCAGGCCTCCTTGCCGTAGGTGGCGAAGTCCAGGGAGCGGTCGCTCGCGATGTCCTTCTCGTCGCCCTTGTGGATGATGTAGCTGAGCGAGGTCGCGTTGTCCGCCAGGGGCACTTCGAAGGTCACGCCGAAGGCGTCCTCGGCGACCGGAAGCAGCGGCTTGGTCCAGTCGGTGGGAGTGGCGGCGCCGGTCCAGGCGTGCAGGCCCCAGCCGTCGTAGTCACCGGCGCTCCGGTGGTAGTGGATGACGGCGGTCTTCGCGTCCTGCGGCGGGTAGGCGCCGTCGGGCGCGGTCTCCGCCTGGCCGTCCTGGCCCTGTTCGATCCAGACGGCGCCGGTGTTGGCCAGCGCGACGGTGCGCTCGGGGCCGTCGGCCACGCCGTCCTTCTCCACCGTGTACGTCACCTCGGCGGCGTCCTCGGCGAGCTTGACCCAGGCGAAGGCGCCATAGGCGTCGCGGCCGACGAAGTCCGCCGTGGCCGTACCGGACTTCAGCTGCCAGCCGTCGTAGTCACCGTCCGTCCTGCGGTAGTGGACCACGGCGTAGTCGCGGTCGACCGCGCTCGGGCGGGCCGGCTCGGGCGGTTGTCCGGCGCTGGTGGTGGCGAGGTCGCTCGCGGTGCGACCGCGGCTGTCGACGACGACGGCCTTGTACCGCAGGGCCGTTCCCGCCGTCACCGTGTCGGGCAGGTGCTGGGTGATCCGGTAGGGCGCGTGGTCGGCCGAACCCAGGGTCTGCCAGGCACCGTCACCGACCTGCGCGGCGAACACCACCCGGTTCAGACCACCGCCCGACACCTCGGCGGAGATCTCCACATCACCCGTGGCACCCGCCGCCGGAGCCGTCAGCGTCACCTCGGGCGCCACCGCCGGGGCCTTCAGCCGCTGCCCGGCCTTCAGCACCACGGCCGACAGGCCCGGAACCGTCACGGTGATCCGCCGGCCGGCGTCGCTCTTCACCTTCGCCGACGTGCCGTACAGCCCCGTGAACGCCGTCCGCGCCGAGCCGGTCTCCAGCTCCACCGTCCGCGGCTCGGCCGAGTTGTTCACGGCCACGACGTACTCGATCCGCTCCTCCGCGTCGGTCCGCGAGAAGGCGTACACGCCCTGTCCGCTGTCCGCGTACCGCTCCGTCTGCACACCGTCCCTGAGCGCCGGGTGCTCCTTCGTCAGCTGCGACAGCGAGGCGATGGAACGGTACAGGGGGTGCCGCTGGTCGTAGGCGTCCGAGGCGTGCGTGCGGTCCGTGCCGATCAGGTCGTCGTCCAGGTAGTCGGCGACCTGCGAGGCGAACAGCGTCTGGCGTGCTCCCTTGTCGCCGCCGGGGCCGGTGAAGCCCTGCTCGTCTCCCGCGTAGATCACCGGGTTGCCCCGGGACAGGAAGAGCAGCTCGTGCGCGAAGGTGGACCGCTTCAGCAGTTCCGCGTCGCTCGCGTCCGGGTTGTCCTGGGCGATGAAGGAGCCGATGCGGCCCATGTCGTGGTTGCCGAGGAAGGTCACCTGCTCATAGGCGTTGGCCTTGTCGGTGGTGTACCGGTAGTCCTGTGCGAAGACGTCGGAGAGCGTGCCGGCCGGCTTGTCCTGCGAGGCGTAGCCGCGGATGGCGTTCTGCAGCGGGAAGTCGAGCGTGGCGTCGAGGCGGCCCTGGGTGACGTAGGGCGCGGTGACGGCCGGGTCGGAGGAGAGCGTCTCCCCGAAGACGAAGAAGTCCTCGCGGCCCCTCTTCGCGGCGTACGCGTCGATGGCCGTGGCCCACTGGGTCCAGAACTCCATGTCGACGTTGCGGACCGTGTCGACGCGGAAGCCGTCCACGTCGAAGTCCTTGACCCACTTCTGGTAGATCCGCTCCATGCCCTCGACCACTTCGGGACGCTCGGTCCACAGGTCGTCGAGGCCGGTGTGGTCGCCGTACAGGCCGCTCTCGCCGACGAACGTGGAGTCGCCGCGGTTGTGGTACATCGTGGGGTCGTTCAGCCACGCCGGGACCTTCGTCCCCTCCTCGCCCTCCATGGTGACGGGCGTGTAGGGGAAGCTGTCCGCGTCGACCTCACGCACCTCCTGGGTGTCGTCGAAGGGGCGTCCCTCGGTGTCGAGGTAGGGGTAGGCGCCCTTGGCGCGGTAGCCGAGCTCCTTCTCGGCGTAGGTGACGGTGTCGGCGGTGTGGTTGGTGATGACGTCGAAGAAGACCTTCATCCCCTTGGCGTGCGCCTTGTCGATGAGCCGCGCCAGGTCGGCGTTGGTGCCGAAGTGCGGGTCGACCTGGGTGAAGTCGGTGATCCAGTACCCGTGGTAGCCGGCGGACTCGCCGCCGCCCTGCACCGGCTTGTTCTTGAAGATGGGCGCCAGCCAGATGGCGGTGGTGCCGAGCCCCTTGATGTAGTCCAGCCGGTCGATCACCCCCTTCAGGTCGCCGCCCTGGTAGAAGCCCTTGTCGGTGGGGTCGTAGCCGGTCTGGGTGCGGTCGCCGGTCAGGCCGCCCTCGTCGTTGGCGCTCGACCCGTTGGCGAAACGGTCCGGAAGGAGGAAGTAGGCCTGTTCCCGGGTGAGGTCGTGCCGGGCCGGCTCGGCGGCCAGCCGGGCGTCCGACGGCGGGGCCTGCGGCCGGGAGCCCGCCGACGCCGGAGTGGCGGCGTGCAGCGAACCGGCCAGCACCGCGGCGGCGACGGCCGCGGCGGTCGCCACGGCGGTGCGGCGGGCGGCACGCCGCGCCGGGGCGCCGGGACCGTCCGCGCCGCCACGGGTGCTGCGGGTATCGCGGGTATCGCGGGTATCGCGGGTATCGCGGGTATCGCGGGTATCGCGGGTGTCGCGGTTCTCCGGCGGCGGGCCGGGGACGGCTCTTCGGCGCGTCGGGTCCTTCGGTGCTCCGGCGTCGTGCCGGTGGGTGGGGTCTTGGTGCGAACCAGTCACCGTGCTGGGTCCTTCCGGTCAGTTGTCCGCGATGCGGACGGTGGTGGCGCCGAGCAGGGCGCCGCTGTCCGCGCGCTGGGTGGCGATCAGCCCGCCGTCGAGCGCCTGGGCGACCCGGTCGCGGTCGCGCGGGTCCACGTGGAACACGGAGGCGTCGGCGAACTGCGGATACGCCTCCTTCTGCTCCTGTGTCAGCTCGCCCGGCACCAGGCGCAGCCATCGGCCCTCGTCGGAGAGGGCGCCGTCGACGAGCGTGAGGCCGCCCTCGGGCGCGTAGACCAGCTGCTGGCTGGCGACACCCGTGCCCTCGCCCTCCCACACGACGGTGTCGTCGCCGATCCAGGTGGCGGCCGACTCGCCGAGGTCGAGGCCGTAGGCCCCGCTGAGGGAGGGCGCCAGATAGACGGGGTCACCGGCGACGCGCCACACCTCGTGCCCGTACAGGGAGAAGTCGAGGGCCTCGTCGGCGGCGATGTCCTTCTCCTCCTTCTTGTGGAGGATGTAGCTGAGCGAGGCGGCCCCGTCCGTCAGCGGGACCTCGAAGACGAGGCCGAAGGCGTCGTGGCGCACCGGCTGGAGGGGGTCGTTCCACTCCGGCGGATCCGCCGAACCGGTCCAGGTGTGCAGGCCCCAGCCGTCGTAGTCGCCGTCGGGCCGGTGGTAGTGGATGACGGCCTTCGTGGTGTCCTGGGGCGGATCGGCGTCCTGGGGCCGGTCGGTGCGGACCGTGTCGCTGCCCTGCTGTGTCCACACCTCGGCGGCCACGGAGAAGTCGACGGTGCGTTCGGGTCCGTCGGCGGTGCCGTTCTTCTCCACGGTGAAGCGGACGGGTCCGGTGCCGGGCGGGATCCAGGCGAAGGCGCCGTAGGAGTCGCGGCCGGCGAAGTCCGCCGTCGTGCCGTCCGCGGTCGTCAGTCGCAGCCCGTCGTAGTCGCCGTCGGCCCGCTGGTAGTGGACGACACCGTAGGTACGCCGCACGGTCGGCTTCCCGGGGACGGGGGCCTGTCCGGCGCTGGTGGTGGCGAGGTCGCTCGCGGTGCGACCGCGGCTGTCGACGACGACGGCCTTGTACCGCAGGGCCGTTCCCGCCGTCACCGTGTCGGGCAGGTGCTGAGTGATCCGGTACGGCACGTGGTCGGCCGAACCCAGGGTCTGCCAGGCACCGTCACCGACCTGCGCGGCGAACACCACCCGGTTCAGACCACCGCCCGACACCTCGGCGGAGATCTCCACATCACCCGTGGCACCCGCCGCCGGAGCCGTCAGCGTCACCTCGGGCGCCACCGCCGGGGCCTTCAGCCGCTGCCCGGCCTTCAGCACCACGGCCGACAGGCCCGGAACCGTCACGGTGATCCGCCGGCCGGCGTCGCTCTTCACCTTCGCCGACGTCCCGTAGATGCCCGTGAACGCCGTCCGCGCCGAGCCGGTCTCCAGCTCCACCGTCCGCGGCTCGGCCGAGTTGTTCACGGCCACGACGTACTCGATCCGCTCCTCCGCGTCGGTCCGCGAGAAGGCGTACACGCCCTGTCCGCTGTCCGCGTACCGCTCCGTCTGCACACCGTCCCTGAGCGCCGGGTGCTCCTTCGTCAGCTGCGACAGCGAGGCGATGGAACGGTAGAGCGGGTGCCGCTGGTCGTAGGCGTCGGAAGCGTGCGTGCGGTCCGTGCCGATCTGGTCGTCGTCCAGGTAGTCGGCGACCTGCGAGGCGAACATCGTCTGGCGGCCGTCGACATCACCGCCGGCGCCGGTGAAGCCCTGCTCGTCACCGGCGTAGATCACCGGGTTGCCCCGGGACAGGAACAGCAGCTCGTGCGCGAACGTGGACCGCTTCAGCAGTTCCGCGTCGCTCGCGTCCGGGTTGTCCTGGGCGATGAAGGTCCCGATGCGGCCCATGTCGTGGCTGCCGAGGAAGGTCACCTCACCGTAGGCGTTGGCCTTGTCGGTGGTGTACCGGTAGTCCTGTGCCAGGACGTGGGAGAGGTCGGTCGCCGGGCCGCCCCGGGAGGCGTAGTTGCGGAAGGCGGCCTGGAGGGGGAAGTCGAGGGTGCCGTCGAGCCGGCCCTGTACCAGGTACGGCGCCATCACCACCGGGTCGGCCGAGAACGCCTCGGCGAACACGAAGAAGTCGGGTCGTCCCTGCCGGGCCGCGTACGCGTCGAGCGCCGTGGCCCACTGGGTCCAGAACTCCATGTTCACGTTCTTGGCGGTGTCGACGCGGAAACCGTCCACGCCGAAGTCCTTCACCCACGTCTCGTAGATCCGCGCCATGCCCTCGACCACCTCGGGGCGCTCGGTCCACAGGTCGTCGTTGCCCATGAAGTCGCCGTACAGGGCGCTCTCGCCGGCGAAGGTCGAGTCGCCGCGGTTGTGGTACATGGCGGGGTCGTTGAGCCAGTCGGGCACCATCCGGTCGTGCTCACCGGTGCGCGGCCGCGGCGTGTAGGGGAAGCTGTCCGCGTCGACCTCGCCCATGCCGGTGCTGTCGTCGAAGGGGCGTCCCTCGGTGTCGAGGTAGGGGTAGGCGCCCTTGGAGCGGTAGCCGTACTCCTTCTCGGCGTAGTCGACGGTGTCGGCGGTGTGGTTGGTGATGACGTCGAAGAAGACCTTCATCCCCTTGGCGTGCGCCTTGTCGACGAGCCGCGCCAGGTCGGCGTTGGTGCCGAAGTGCGGGTCGACCTGGGTGAAGTCGGTGATCGCGTATCCGTGGTAGCTGGCGGACTGGTGGCCGTTGATGGTCTGGACGGGTTTGTTCTTGAACACCGGCGCCATCCAGATGGCGGTGGTGCCCAGTCCCTTGATGTAGTCCAGCCGGTCGATCACCCCCTTCAGGTCGCCGCCCTGGAAGTAGTACTTGTCGGTGGGGTCGTAGCCGGTCCGGGTGCGGTCGCCGGTCAGGCCGCCCTCGTCGTTGGCGCTCGACCCGTTGGCGAAACGGTCCGGCAGGAGCAGGTAGAACTGCTCGCGGGAGGAGGCCGGGCGGGCCGGGGTGCGGGCCAGCACCGCGTCGGACGGGGGGTCGGCGACGGCCGCGGCGGCGGCCGGGGGCGCGGCGGGCGGCAGGGACGTCAGCGCCGGGGCGATCAGGGCCAGGGCCAGTAATCTGGCGGTCCTGCGCCGGGGCGGGGACACGATCACGGGGTATTGCTCCTCAACGGTCGCACGTAGGGCGCCGCCCGCGGGTCGCGGGCGGCGTGGGTGGTGCTGTGGTCGCCCGGTGCGCCGCCGTGAGGGCGGCGCACCGGGCGGTCGTGGGGGCAGGACCGTGAGGGGGGACCGGCTCAGCTGCGCCAGGTGTCACTCAACGTGATCTTGCCGCTGGAGGGGACGGTGGCGGTGCGGTTGCTGCCGCTCTCCCAGGTGACGTTGCCGGAGGCGTCCTTGCGGATGTACTTGTACTCGAAGGAGGTTCCGGCGGTCAGTTCGACGTCGAGCTTCCACACGGGGTAGCTCGTCGGGTCGAGCTTGAGGGCGTTGGCGGTGTTCCAGCTGCCGAGCGCGCTCTGGTTGCCGGTGACGTAGATGTTCTCGCCGTAGACCGTGGTGGCGTTGACGTTGAACGACGCGCCGGTGCTGACGGCCGGCTCCTCGCTCGTGTCGTCGCCGCACGAGGTCGCCCCCGTGTGCAGGGCGAGCGCGGTGTTGGAGCCGAGCGTGGCGGTGAACTGGCCGGAGCTGTTCACGGTGACGGGCTGGTTGCTCTGGACGTCGCAGTAGGTGCCCGCGGGCAGCGAGGTCTGGAAGGTGCTGGTCAGCGAGGACGACTCGTGGTTGATCACCACGTAGGCACTGCTGCCGCGGCCGAAGGCGATGGCGTTGTTGCCGTTGTCCCACCAGTTGGTGACCGCGGCGTCGCCGGCGGTGTTGCGCCAGCCGATCATGCTCGCGATCTCGCGCCAGGCGTGCTGGCACTTCCACCCCTCGGTGTAACAGGCGTTCACCTGGCCGCTGTTGGGCGGGCCGGCGTCGTGGTCGGAGAACTCGTAGCCCGAGTGGACGTCCGGGGAGCCGTAGGGCCAGGCCAGCATGAAGACGTTCGCCAGGGTGAAGTTGGCGCCGTCCTTGTAGGTGAGGGTGGCGCCGGTGCGCTCGGTGTCGTGGTTGGTGACGAACACGGAGGAGGTGGCGCTGGGCAGGTAGCCCCAGGCCTCGCCGAAGTTCTTCAGGTACGACAGCTTCTCGCTGCTGAAGATTCGCTTGAGGTCGCGGCCGTAGGTGAACTCCTGGACGTCCCCGGTGCCCGTGTACTGGCTGGGCTGCACGGCCTCACCGGAGGCGCCGATGGTCTCCTGCTTCCAGTAGACGCTGGAGTTGGTGAGCCGGCTCTTGATGTTGCTCAGGTCCGCCGGGGCGATGTGCTTGGCCGCGTCGATGCGGAAGCCGTCGACGCCGAGCGAGAGCAGGTCGTTCATATAGCCGGCGATCTTCGAGCGGACGTACTCCTCGCCGGTGTCGAGGTCGGGCAGTCCGCCCAGCTCGCAGTGCTGGACGTTCCAGGCGTCCGCGTAGTTGCTGATCGAGGCCGTGCAGTCGTCCAGGTCGGCCGCGGAGTAGGTGCCCGGGTAGTCGTACTTGCTGAACGTGGAGCCTCCGGAGCCCGTTCCGGAGCTGTTCGCCATGTGGTTGATTACCGTGTCCACGACAACCTTGACGCCGGCGGCGTGGCAGGTGCTCACCATGGACGCGAAGGCGGTCCGGTCGCCCAGCCTGGTGTCGATCTTGTAGCTGACGGGCTGGTACGCGGTCCACCACGGGGTGCCCTGGATCCGCTCCTGCGGCGGTGACACCTGGACGTACCCGTAGCCGGCGGGCCCGAGGGAGTCCGTGCACGCCTGGGCGACCGAGCTGAACTTCCATTCGAACATCACGGCCGTGACGTCCTTGTCGCCGGGAGGCGCCGCCTGGGCGGTACCCGGCACCGTGACGGCCACAGCGGCTCCCGCGACGAAGGCGAGTGCAGCGGCCACGGTTCTTCTGGCCATGGTTCCTCCTGATCCACGCACGTGGGGGATGCGGATGAGAGGCCTCACGCAGCAACGCGCCGTGCCTGGGGGCCTGTTGACGGTTTTTGCTGAAACACGGCAGAACTTCTTGCGGTCGTGACCGTACGAGTCCGACCACCGTTGGTCAACAGGTGGCGCAAGAGCTCGTTCATCTTGTTGAAGAAGCCCAAGGTCAGGCGAACGCTCGGTGGTTGACTGGCTGAAAACTCTTTCGCAACCGTTGCAGCGGTGTTACGTTCAAACGCACTTCCGGTCCGGTGCGCCGGAGGGACGGGACGTACGTCCGACGCCCTCACGCGCCCGGCCCGCCGGACCGGTTGCACGACCGAGGCCCCGCGGCCTACTGCCGCCCCGCTGCCCCGACCAGGGCCGGCCGCGGGGCCTCTCCCGCACGGCCGGCTCACGCGTTCCACCGCGCGGTCGAGCCCCGCACCACCAGCTCCGGCTGGAACACGAACTCGGTCCGCTGCACGGGGTTCCCGTCGACCTCCTCCAGCAGCGCGTCCACCGCGGCCGTCGCCATGGCCTGGACGGGCTGGCGCACCGTGGTCAGCGGCGGATCGGTGAAGGCGATGAGGGGCGAGTCGTCGAACCCGATCACCGAGACGTCACCGGGCACGTCCCGCCCGCGCTCGCGCGCCGCGCGGATCACCCCCAGCGCCATGAGATCGCTGCCGCAGACGATGCCGGTGCACCCCTGGTCCAGCAGCGCGCCACCCGCCGCGTGGCCGCCCTCCACGGTGAACAGGGTCCGTCTGATGTTCCGTCCGATCGCCTCGCGGGGCACGCCCAGCTCGCTGCGCAGCGCCACCGCGAACGCCTCTGCCTTGCGCCACGACGGCACGAACCGGGTGGGGCCGATGGCGAGCCCCACCCGCTCGTGCCCCAGGTCGGTGAGGTGCCGCACGGCCATCCGGATGGCCGACCGGTCGTCCGAGGAGACGCACGACGCCCTGATCTGCTCGTTGAAGCCGTTGACCAGCACGAACGGCATGCCGCGGCTGGCGAGCTTGTGGTACCGGGTCGGGTCGGAGGTGAGGTCGGCGTGCAGCCCGGACAGGAAGACGATGCCGGTGACGTCCCGCTCCAGCAATTGCTCCACCAGCTCGTCCTCGGTGGCTCCGCCGGGCATCTGGGTGCACAGCACGGGCGTGTACCCGTGCCCGGCAAGCACCTGCTCGATGACCTGTGCGAAGGCCGGGAAGATGGGGTTGGTGAGCTCCGGGATGACGAGGCCGACCAGGCCCGCGCTGCGCTGGCTGAGCCGCATGGGCCGCTCGTAGCCGAGGACGTCGAGGGCGGCCAGCACCCGGCGCCGGGTGCCGGCCGCCACCCCCGGCTTGCCGTTGAGCACCCGGCTAACGGTGGCCTCGCTGACCTGTGCCTGGGAGGCGATGTCCAGGAGCCGCGGGACGCCTCGGTCGACGCCCCGCGGCAGGGAGAGCGTCACACCACAGCCCACCAGACAGTGCAGTCCGCCGGCAGCTCGACCTCGTCGGCGGCGTCCACGGAGGCATCGCTGCTCAGCAGGATCCGGCCCGGCGACGGCAGCCGGACGGGCGCGTCCGTGGTGTTCACGGTGCAGACCAGGTCGGACTGGAACGGCTCGCCCCCGGGCCGGCGCGAGGCGCGGCGGAAGACGAGGACGCCCTCGGGCGCGTCCAGCCACTCCACCCGGTCGCCGGCGCCCAGCGCGGCATGGTCCCGGCGCAGCGCCAGCGCGCTGCGGTACAGCTCCAGGGTGGAGTCGGGGTCGCCGGACTGCGCCTCGACGGACAGCTCCGCCCAGCTCGCCGGCTGGGGCAGCCAGGCCGGTCCGCCGGCGGGCCCGAAGCCGTACGGCGGCTCGCTCCCCGACCAGGGGATGGGCACCCGGCAGCCGTCGCGCAGCCCGTCCTGGCCGTTGTCCCGGAAGAACGACGGGTCCTGGCGCACCTCGTCGGGCAGGTCGGTCACCTCGGGCAGGCCGAGTTCCTCGCCCTGGTAGACGTAGGCGGAGCCGGGCAGCGCCAGCATCAGCAGGGTGGCCGCGCGGGCCCGGCGCAGCCCGCGCCCGGGATCTCCGTCGGCGAGGCGGGTGGCGTGCCGTACGACGTCGTGGTTGGACAGGACCCAGGTGCTCGGCGCCCCGATGGGGCGCATCGCGTCGAGGGACTCGTCGATGGTGAGCCGCAGCGCGGCGGCGTCCCAGCCGGTGCCCAGGTAGTGGAAGTTGAAGGCCTGGTGCAGTTCGTCGGCGCGCAGGTAGAACGCGGTGCGCTCGGCGCTGGGTGTCCAGGCCTCGGCGACGCCGATGCGCTGGTCCGGGTACTCGTCGAGGATCTCGCGCCAGGAGCGGTAGATCTCGTGCACGCCGTCCTGGTCGAAGAACGGCAGGGCCTGGTTGCCCAGCAGTTTCAGCTGCTCGCGGTGGCCGAGGTCGGGCAGCCCGGCGGCCTTCACCAGGCCGTGGGCGACGTCGATGCGGAAGCCGTCGACGCCCATGTCCAGCCAGAACCGCAGCACGGAGCGGAACTCGTCCCGGACGGCCGGGCTGTCCCAGTTGAAGTCGGGCTGCTCGGGGGCGAACAGGTGCAGGTACCACTCCCCCGGTGTGCCGTCCGGGTTCGTGGTCCGGGTCCAGGCGGGTCCGCCGAAGACGGACTCCCAGTCGTTGGGCGGCTCGCCGCCGTCGGTGCCGCGTCCGGGGCGGAAGTGGAACCGGTCCCTCAGCGGGGAGCCGGGGCCCTCCCGCAGCGCCCGGCGGAACCAGTCGTGCTGGTCGGAGCAGTGGTTGGGGACCACGTCGATGATGACACGCAGGCCCAGGGCGTGGGCGTCGCGGATCACGGCGTCGGCGTCGAGCAGGGTGCCGAACATGGGGTCGACGGCCCGGTAGTCGGCGACGTCGTAGCCGCCGTCGGCCTGGGGGGAGACGTAGAAGGGGCTGAGCCAGACGGCGTCGACGCCGAGTTCCCTCAGGTACGGCAACCGGGTCCGCACCCCCTCCAGGTCGCCCTCGCCGTCGCCGTTGCTGTCGGCGAAACTGCGCGGGTAGACCTGGTAGATGACGGCGTCGCGCCACCACTCGGGGCGGTCGGGGCCGCCGGCGCCTTCGACGCCGGGGACGGGTTCGGTCAGGTACTGGGTCATGTCTTCTCTTCCTGCGAGAGGACGGTCAGGACTTGGTGGCGCCCGCGGTGAGCCCCGAGACGAGGTGCCGCTGGACGAGGCCGAAGACGATCGCGGCGGGCACCGCGATGATCACGGCGGCGGCGGTCAGGGATCCCCAGTCGCTCGTGTACTGGTTGACGAAGGTCTGCAGACCGCCGGCGAGCGTGAGGTTCTCCTCGCCGGTCATGAACGCGGAGGCGTAGGCCACTTCGGCCCAGCCGGTGATGAAGGTGTAGAACGCGGTGACCGCCAGGCCCGGCTTGGCCAGCGGCAGCACCAGCCGCCAGAACGTGCCGAACGGGGTGAGCCCGTCGACCCGGCCGGCCTCGTCGATCTCCACCGGGATGCCGTCGAAGTAGCCCTTCATCATCCAGGCGCAGAACGGCACCGCGACGGTGAGGTAGGTGACGACCAGGCCCAGCGGCTGGTTGAGCAGCCCCAGGCCGGCCAGCAGGTTGTACAGCGGGACGATCAGGACCGCGACCGGGAACATCTGGGTGAGCAGCAGCATCCACATCAGCGGGCGCATGCCGGGGAACCGGAAGCGGCTGACCGCGTAGCCGGTGGTGGCGGAGATGAAGACGCCTACCAGGGTGGTCAGGCCGACGACGAGCAGGGAGTTCTGCAGCCAGGCGAGGAAGTCGGTGTCCTGCACGACGTGGCGGTAGTTGCCCAGCGTGAAGTCCTTGACCAGCGAGGTGTCGAAAGCGTCGGACTTCGGCTTGAACGAGGTCACCACCAGCCACAGCGGCGGGAACACCGCGACGACGGCGGCCACCAGCAGCCCCGCGTGCAGTCCCACCGAGGCGATCAGGGAGCGTTCGGCGCGCCCGCGGCCCCCGCGCCGCGGGGCGGTGGCGGGTACGGGGCCGGCGGGTGCGGACGGGGTCGTGTCGGTCACCAGACGTCTCCCTGCTTGCGGAGCGCGCGGCGGTAGCCCGCCGCGAAGAGGGCGAGGAGGAGCAGGATCAGCACGCCCCAGGCGGCGGATCCGGCGTAGTCGCGCGGGCTGATGACGAAGGACAGCCGGTAGGCGTAGGTCACGAGGATCTCCGTGGCGTCGCCCGGGCCGCCCCGGGTCAGCAGGAAGATCACCGGGAACATGTTGAACGTCCAGATGGCGCTGAGCAGGACGACCGTGCTGGAGACCGAGCGCAGCCCGGGCAGGGTGATGTGCCGGAACCGCTGCCAGGGGCCGGCCCCGTCCATCTCGGCCGCCTCGTACAGGTCGCCGGGGATCGCCTGGAGTCCGCCGAGGAGGGCGATGAGCATGAACGGGACGCCGAGCCAGACGTTGACGGCGATGACGGAGATCTTCGCCCAGGTCGGGTCGTTGAGCCAGGAGATCTGCTCGAAGCCGGCGCCGGTGAGCAGCGTGTTGAACAGTCCGCTGCGTTCGTTGAACAGCAGCCGCCAGGTGAAGACGGACACGAACGCCGGGACGGCCCAGGGCAGGATGAGCGCGGTGCGGTAGACGCCGCGGCCGGCGAGTCTGCGGTTGAGCATGACGGCCAGGACCAGGCCCAGCACGAAGGAGAGCGCCACACAGGTGACCGTCCACACGATCGTCCAGGTGAGCCGGTCCCAGAAGACGTCGTCGGCGAGGATCGACGTGTAGTTGTCGAGTCCGACGTGCTCGTACGTGGCCGGGATGTGGTTGACGCCGATGGTGCGCTCGACGTTGGCCTCGTTGGCGTCGGTGAAGGAGAGGTAGAGGCCCCGGGCGAGGGGGTAGCCGATGATCAGCCCGATCACGATCACCACGGGGGCGACCATGCTCCAGGCGTACCAGTGGGTGGCGAGGGCGCGGCGCAGCCGGCCCGGGTGCTTGTCGGTGCTGCGGCGGCGACCACGGGGAGCCGGAGCTCCCGTGGTCTCCACCGTCGACCGGGTGGTGTCGACAGCCATGGGTGGGTCAGCCTTCCCGGGGCCTACTGGTAGTCCTTGAGGAGCTTGCGGTAGGCCTCGCCGTTCTCCTTGGCGGCCTGCTGCGGACTGGTCTTGCCCGCCAGGACGTTCGCCATCTGCACGCGGATCGACTCGAACAGGGCGTTGCCCTGGGCGATCCAGGGGCGCTCGACCGCCTTGTCGACGGCCGGCTTGAAGAACTTGACCATCTCGTTGTCCGCGACGGACGGGACCTCGTACACGGAGGCGCGGGTGGGCAGCAGGCTGAGCTTCTCGGTGGTCTGCTGCTGGACCTCGGCCGAGCTCATGTACTTCACGAAGGCGTAGGAGGCGTCCAGGTTCTTGGAACCGGCGTAGACCGACAGGTTCCAGCCGCCCTGCGGGGAGCCGGCCTTGACGCTGCCGGCCGGGACGGGGGCGACGCCGAGGTTGGCCGGGTCCTCGAACTTCTGGCCGCTCTTGACGTCCTCGATGGCCCAGGGGCCGTTGACCATCATGGCGACCTTGCCCGACTTGAAGGCGTTCTGCATGTTGTTCCAGCCGTCGGCCGCGTCCGTGATGGCCGCCTTGCTGTCGACCAGGTCCTTCATGGCCGCGTAGGCCTTGGCGCCGGGCTCGTCGTCGATGGTGATCTTCTTGGACTCCTCGTCGACCAGGTCACCGCCCTCGCCGTAGAGGTAGGGCAGGAACCAGTACGGGTCGTCGCCGCGCAGGTAGAGGCCGGTGGCGCCGGTCTCCTTCTCGATCTTGGTGGCGGTGGTCTTCAACTCCGTGAGGGACGTGGGCACTTCGACGCCGGCGTCCTCGAGCAGCTGCTTGTTGTAGAAGAGCGCCAGGGTGTCGATCACCTGGGGCACCGCGTAGGTCTTGTCCTCGTACTTGGTGCTGGCCGCCGCCTGCGGCAGGTAGTCGGCCTCGTTGTCCAGCGCGGCGGTGCCGTCGAGCGGGGCGAGGTAGCCGATGCTGGCGAAGTCCGCGACCCAGGCCACCTCGGTGCGCATCACGTCGGGGGCGCCGGAGTTGCCGCCGGCCGCGTTCTTGAACTTGGCGTTCGCCTCGCCGAAGGGCACGTTGACGTACTTGACGTCGACCCCGGGGTGTTCCTTCTCGAAGCCCTCGGCGAGCGCCTGGTAGGTCGCCTTCTCGGCCTCGTTGGAGGTGTCCCAGAAGGTGACGGTGCCCGAGAGCTCCTTCCCGGAGCCGCCGCCGTTGCTGTTGTCGTCGCTGTCCCCACCACAGGCCGTCGCCGTCAGGGCGACGGCTGCGATCAGCGCGGTGGCCGCGATGCCACGCCGCATGTGAACTCCTTCGACTGGGTCCCGGAAGAGGGCGGGGGCGCAGGTCGCCGCCCGCTGGCCGCTGCCTCGCGGCGCCGGGTAGCCAGGAACGTAACAGGGATGAAAAGTTCCCGAAAGGTCTTGCGGCAAGTTACAGCAAGTAGATTCCGGCCAATTTTCCTTGCAGAGAACGGGAGTTGACCGAACAGCGGCGCCCGGGGACCTGCTGGGACGCCGCCGACAGAGGGCGTGACATCCGGAATCAACCCTTCCGTCCGGCGCGGGTGCGCGCAGTTTCTGTAAGTGTTTTCTGCAAGTCCCGAGCGGGAGATGTGGAGGCGGCCGGTGCCGACCGGAACCCGGCGTGTCGCGGGCGGCGCGGCACGCGGTGGGCAACGCGGCGGCCAACAGGTACAGTCCACTGCCATGACCGCGCGACTCGCCGACATCGCAGCCCGGGCGGGGGTCAGCAAGGCCACGGCCAGCCGTGTGATCAACGGTGCGCGTGGCGTCGCCTCGGACACCCGCGCGTCCGTCCTCGCCGCGCTCGACGTCCTCGGCTACGAACGGCCGCCCCGACTGCGGCAGCGCGCGGAGCTGGTGGGGCTCGTCACCCCCGAGCTGGACAACCCGTTCTTCCCCGCGCTGGCCCAGGTCATCGGACAGGCACTGACCCGCCTCGGGCGGACCCCGGTCCTGGCGGCCCAGAGCCCGGGAGGGTCGACGGAGGACGAGCTCACCGCCCTGCTGGTGGCCCGGGGAGCGGCCGGGATCATCTTCGTCTCCGGCATGCACGCCGACACCACCGCCGACACCGGCCGCTACGAGCGGCTGCACGAGGAGAACGTGCCGTTCGTCCTCATCAACGGGTTCTCCCCCGCCATACGGGCGCCGTTCGTCTCTCCCGACGACCGCTTCGCCATGGCCCTGGCGGTGACCCATCTGACGGCACTCGGGCACACCCGGATCGGACTGGCGCTCGGGCCCGAGCGGTTCGTGCCGGTGCAGCGCAAGATCGAGGGCTTCCGCAGCGCCGTACGGGAGCAGCTGGGGCTGCCGGCCGAGGCGGCCGCCGAGCTGATCCGGCACTCCCTGTTCACCCTGGAGGGCGGCCAGGCAGCGGCGTCGGCGCTGCTCGACCAGGGGTGCACGGCCATCGTGTGCGCCAGCGACATGATGGCCCTCGGCGCCGTCCGCAGCGCACGGCAGCGCGGGCTGGCCGTACCCGGGGACGTCTCGGTGATCGGGTTCGACGACTCGCCCCTCATCGCCTTCACCGATCCGCCGCTGACGACGATCCGGCAGCCGGTGCAGTCGATGGGGCAGATCGCCGTCGAGGCGCTGCTGGAGGAAATGGCCGGGAACCCCTCCCCGCACACCGAGTTCGTCATCATGCCCGAGCTGGTGGTCCGGGGGTCGACCGCGTCCGCGCCGCGCGGGCGGCGGCCCGCCGCGCGGCACGGACGGGCGCCGGCCGTGCGCCGCGGCTGAACGGCCGGCGGCCCGTTGTTCACGGTCGTACCGGCCCGTTGTTCACGGTCGTACCGGCCCGCCGGCCGGTGCGGACACCGCCCGGCGCCGGTGCGGACACCGCCCGGCGCCGGTGCGGGCGCCGCCCTGACCGCGCCGACGCAGGTACCGCGCACGCGCGGGATCGGCCGGTACCCCTCGCACCTTCGGCCGGTATCGCTCGCCACTTCGGCCGGCACCACCGGGCCCGGGCGGGTCCGGGCGGGTCAGCCGATGCGGACGACGCTCTTGCCGCGGGTCCCGCCGGCGGCGAGGCGCTCGACGGCGGTGTCGAGGTCGGCCGGCTCGTAGGTGGCGGTGATGTCGATACGGACACGACCGTCCCGCACGAGCCGCATCGCCTCGCCCGCCGTTTCCGCGAGGCGTTCGGGGAAGGTCCGGCTGAGCAGGTCACTGTTGTAGGCGAGGACGGACTTGCCCTGCGCGAGCAGATCGTTGGCGTCGATCCGGACGGGATCGAAGGTGGCCATGTTGCCGTAGACGGCCAGCCGGCCGTGGGGGGCCAGATGATCGAGGCAGGCCAGCCGGGCGGGGCCGCCGACCGGGTCGAGGATCACGTCGAACCGCTCGTCGCCGAGGGCCGCGGGGAAGTCGTGGCGGGAGACCAGGCGGTCGTAGCCGAGTCCGGCGGCGTACTCGCCCTGGCGGGTGTCACCGACGACGCCGACGATCCGGCCCGCGCCGGCGGCGGTGGCGAACTGGGCGGCGAGACTGCCGACGCCGCCGAGAGCGGCGTGGACGAGGACGCTCTCGCCGGGCCGGACGCGCGTGACGGTGCGGATCAGGTCGTAGGCGGTGGGGGCGGCCCAGCCGAACGCCGCGGCCGTACGCGGGTCCACGCCGAGGGTGGGGAAGGCGAGCACGGCAGGTGCGACGACGACCTCGGCGAAGGCGCCGGAGCCGGTCAGCACCGCGACGTGCTGCCCGATGCGGGCCGGGTCGACGCCGTCTCCCACCGCGATGACACGCCCGGCGGCCTCGAAGCCGGGGACGAACGGCCGCGGGACGGGGAAGTGGCCGTCGCGGACGAGGACATCGCCCCACTGGATGCCGGCGTACTCCACCCGGACGGCGACCTCGCCCGCCCCCGGCGTGGGTGCGTCGACGGTGGTGAGGGTGTAGCGGTCGTCGGCGTCGAGAACGACAGCCTTCATGGGTATGCCCCCTGCGTTGACTCAGTATGCTGACACTCCCGACGGTAAGGCGACTCAGGTACCTGAGTCAACGCAGGAGGCTGATTCAATGGGCGGCGAGGCGGCCGGGATCCCGGCGGAGGAATATCTGTGCACCCGCATCCGGCGTGCCGAGCAGACGCTGACGGCACATCACGAAGCGGTCCTGCGCGGCTACGGCCTGACGATGACGCAGTACACGGTCCTGCTCACGCTCTCCCGGCAGGGCGGCATGTCCGGAGCCCAGCTGGCGCGGGCGTGCGGGGTCACCCAGCAGACGATGGCCACCGTACTGACCGGAGTGCAGAAGAAGGGGCTCATCGCCCGTGAGGCCTCCCCCGTGCACGCCAAGGTGCTCGTCGCCTCGCTGACCGAGGAGGGGGAACGTCTGCTGAGCCGGGCGTACGAGGAGGTGGTCGTCCTCGAACGGGCTCTCGGCGACGCGTTCACCCCGGCGGAGCACGCCGCGCTGTGCGATCTCCTCGAACGCGCGACAGCCGTCCTGGCCGACCAGACCCGCCGGGCCCGGAAAGCCCCGTGATCCGTGCCGGGGGACGGCGGCCGGCCGCGACCACCGGGCCGCGGCCGACTGCCGTTTTCAGCCGAGTGCCGTTGTCAGCCGAGTGCCGTTGTCAGCCGAGTGCCGTTGTCAGCCGAGTGCCGTTGTCAGCCGACTGCCGTGTTCCAGGGGTGATGTGAGGGAAGGGGGCGGCTCAGTGCGCCGCGAGCAGGGAGCGCCACCAGTCGGGGTGCCGCTTGTACCACTCGGCGGTCGCGGCCAGGTCGGCGGCGAAATCGCTGCGCGGGTGGTAGCCCAGCTCGGTGGTGATCTTGGTGTGGTCCACCGCGTAGCGGCGGTCGTGCCCCTTGCGGTCCTCGACGGTGACGATCCGCTCGGGGCCCGCGCCGCACAGCGCGAGCAGGCGGTGCGTCAGGTCGAGGTTGGTGAGCGAGGTGCCGCCGCCGATGTTGTAGATCTCGCCCGGCCGGCCCGACAGCCGGACCAGTTCGAGCGCTCGGACGTGGTCGTCGACGTACAGCCAGTCGCGGATCTGCAGGCCGTCGCCGTAGAGCGGGACGGTGCCGCCCTCCAGGAGGGCGGTGAGGAAACGCGGGACGAGTTTCTCGGGGTGCTGGTACGGGCCGAAGTTGTTGGAGCAGCGGGTGACCCGGACGTCGAGGCCGTGCGTGTGGTGGTGGGCCAGGGCGATGAGGTCGGCGGCGGCCTTGGAGGCCGCGTAGGGCGACGACGGGCGCAGCCGGTCGGTCTCCTTCGCCGCGCCGGTCGGCAGCGATCCGTACACCTCGTCGGTGGAGACCTGCACGAAGGTGCGGACTCCGTGCCGCAGGGCGGCGTCCAGCAGGACCTGGGTGCCGACCACGTTGGTCCGGGTGAAGTCGCCGCCGTCCGCGATGGAGCGGTCGACGTGCGACTCCGCCGCGAAGTGCACGACCTGGTCGTGCCCGGCCATCAGCGACGCCACCAGCGACGCGTCGCACACGTCGCCCTGGACGAAGGTCAGGTCGGGGTGGGCGAACACCGGATCGAGGCGGGCGACGCTGCCCGCGTAGGTGAGCTTGTCCAGGACGGTCACGGCCGTGCCGCCGGGACCGTCGGGGCCGAGCAGGGAACGGACGTAGGCGGATCCGATGAAGCCGGCTCCGCCGGTGACGAGGATGCGTGAGCTCATGAGGTGAGATGCACCTTGCTGTGGTCGCCGATCACGAGACGGTGGGCTTGCGGGGGACGGGGGGCCTGCCCCACCACGGCACCGCGGCCGATGAGGGAGGCCTCGATGCGGACCGCCCCCTCCACCTGGGCGCCGCGCAGCAGGACGGAGTACTCGATGGCGCTGTCCTCGACCCGGCAGTCCTCCCCGATGGAGGTGTACGGTCCCACGCTGGAGTTGCTGATGACGGCGCCGGCGCCGATGACCACCGGGCCCACCACGCGCGAGCCGCGCACGACGGCGCCCTCGGCGACGCGGACCCGGCCGATCAGGGTGCTGGCCGGGTCGACCTTGCCCTCGACGCCGCCCTCCAGCCCGTCGAGCACCTCGCGGTTGGCCTCCAGCATGTCCTCGACGCTGCCGGTGTCCCGCCAGGGCCGGGTGGTCACGATGGCGCGCACCGGCAGGCCCTGGTCGATCATCCACTGGATGGCGTGGGTGATCTCCAGTTCGCCGCGCGCGGAGGGGCGGATGGCACGCACCGCCTCGTGCACGGCCGGGCTGAACGCGTAGACGCCGATGAGGGCGAGGTCGCTGCGGGGGGTGTCGGGTTTCTCCTCCAGGCGCAGCACCCGGCCGTCGGCGTCCACTTCGGCGACGCCGAAGGTGGACGGGTCGGCGACGGGGGTGAGCAGCAGCCGGGCCTCGGCGGGCCCGGCGGTGCCGCGCACCAGCTCGGTGACGCCCTGGGGGAGGTAGTTGTCGCCCAGGTAGAGCAGGAAGTCGTCGTCGCCCAGGAAGTCGCGGGCGATCAGCACCGCGTGCGCCAGTCCCAGGGGTTTCGGCTGCGCGAGGTAGGTGATCCGCAGGCCGAAGTCGCTGCCGTCGCCGGTCAGTTCGCGGATCGCGGGGCCGTGGTCGCCGACGACGACGCCGACGTCGCGGATCCCGGCCGCCGCCAGGGACTCCAGGGCGTAGAACAGCACGGGCTTGTTGGCGATCGGAAGCAGCTGCTTCGCGCCGGAGTAGGTGAACGGCCTGAGCCGACTACCGGTGCCCCCCGCCAGGACCAGCGCCTTCACCTCGGCCTCCAAGGTAACGAGGCCGTCTGAAGGTGTTGTGCTCTCACGGATCCCTCCTCGGGCAAGAGGCGTGGTGCGGCCGGAAGGCCACCAAGACTCAAGCAGAGGCGAGCAAGCCGCCGCAAGGGCAAACTGAAAGTTTCAGCAACTGCTTGCGATCTCCGTGCCAGGGTGTTTGACTCACTTCTCGCACCGCCAACGGCGTTGTCCTGCAACGCATTTCGCGAGTTTCGCAAGGCAGTCCGTCCACCCACTGGGGGCCGCAGTGACAGGTTTCCGGCAAGCCCGGCAACTGGAGAGAGAGGCCCGGCATCTCGCGCCCGGCGCCTCCGAGGAGGCCGAGCACGGGCGCCGGGTGTTCGCCGAGGGCAAGGGACCGGTCCTGACCGACCTCGACGGCAACCAGTACCTCGACTTCGCCGCCGGCACCCTGACCCAGTCCCTGGGCCACGGCCACCCGGAGGTCGTCGAGGCGCTCACGGCACAGGCGCACCGGCTGTGGAACGTGCACGACAGCGCCACACCGGACCGCGCCGAACTGCTCGAACTGCTCGCCCGGCTGCTCCCCGACCACCTCGACACCTACGCGTTCTTCTCCACCGGCGCGGAGGTCGTGGAGGCGGCCCTGCGGGTCGTGCAGTCGACGGCCGCGCCGGGCCGCAACCGGATCGGCGCGCTGCGCCACGGTTTCCACGGCAAGACCATGGGCGCCCGGATGCTGGTGCACTGGGACGTCGGCCACCAGGCGTTCAGCGGCAACAGCGTGCTCGGCTACGCGCCCTACTGCTACCGCTGCCCGCTGGAACTGGAGTACCCCACCTGCGACGTGCGCTGCGCCTCGCTGGTGCGCCGGCACATCGCCACCAAACCGAACGTCTCCGCGCTGGTCTTCGAGCCGGTGCTCGGCGCCGCGGGCGTGATCGTGCCGCCGCCGGGCTACTGGGAGCGGGTCGGCGAGGCCTGTCGCGACAACGGGGTGCTCCTGGTGGCCGACGAGGTGCTCACCGGCGGCGGGCGCACGGGCGCCTTCCTCGCCAGTGAGCGGCTCGGCATCGAACCGGACCTGGCGATGCTGGCCAAGGGCACCGCCAACGGGTTCCCGTTCGCCGTGCTGGCCGGCCGCTCCGAGGTGCTGCGCAGGCCGGAGGCCGCCACCCCGGGGGCGTACGCGTCGACGTTCGCGAGCAACCCGCTCGGGATCGCCGCCGCCCGCGCCACCCTGGAGGTCATCGAACGCGACCGGCTGATCGAGCGCGTGGACACCCTCGGCGCGCTGCTGGAGGACCGGCTCGCACAGCTGCACCACCGCTTCGACCAGCTCGGCCAGGTCCGGGGACTGGGACTGCTGTGGGGGCTGGAGTTCGTCACCGACCGCGTCAGCCGGACCCCCGCCCCGGACATCGCCCGCGCCGTCTACACCACCGCCCTCGACCTGGGGCTCAGGGTCGCGCTGGGCGGGCACGTGCTGCGCCTGGCGCCGCCGTTCACCATCGACGAGGCCCTCCTGGAGCAGGGCGTGACGCTGCTCGGCGAGGCCATCGAGCGGGTGGTCGCGTGATCGTCGCCGACCACCTCGTCAAGGAGTTCCGCCTGGCCGAGCGCAAACCCGGCCTGCTCGGCAGCGTCTCCACCCTGTTCACCCGCCGGCACCGCATCGTCCGCGCCGTCGACGACGTCTCCTTCGAGATCCCGGCCGGCACCAAGACCGCCTACATCGGCGCGAACGGGGCCGGGAAGTCGACGACCATCAAGATGCTCACCGGGATCATGACCCCGACCTCGGGCCGCTGCCTGGTCGGCGGCCTGGAGCCCTACCGCAACCGGCAGGCCAACGCCCGCCGCATCGGTGTGGTGTTCGGCCAGCGCAGCCAGCTGTGGTGGGACCTGTCGGTCCCGGACTCCTTCCGCATCCTGCAACGCATCTACGACATCCCCGAACCGGTCCACCGCCGCAACCTCGCCCTGTTCAGCGAACTCCTCGACATCGACGCGCTCGGCACCACCCCCGTGCGGCAGCTCAGCCTCGGCCAGCGCATGCGGGCCGAGATCGCGGCGAGCCTGCTGCACGACCCCGAGGTGCTGTTCTGGGACGAGCCGACCATCGGCCTGGACATGGTCCTCAAGGACGCGGTGCGCGAGCTGGTCAACCGCGCCCACCGGGAACTGGGCACCACCGTGGTGCTCACCAGCCACGACATCGCCGACATCGCCGCGATCTGCGACAGCGCCCTGGTCGTCGACCACGGCCGGGTGGTCCACCAGGGCTCCCTGCACGACCTGTTACGCACCTCCGGTCACCGCTCGGTCGTCTTCGACCACCGCGACGGCACCTCGGTGCCGGCGGCGCTGCACACCATCGAGGCGGGACTGCCCGGGGTGCGCGCCGTACCCGGCGACGACGGCCGGATCCGGGTGGAGTACCCGACCGGTGAGTACACCTCCCGGCAGGTGCTCACCTTCCTGCTGGACCGCTTCGACCTCGCCGACTGGTACGCCCCCGAACCGGACCTGGAGGACGTGCTGCGGCAGATCTACGGCCGCTCCCGCACCCCCCGGCCCGCGGCGGACGGCGACACGGCCGCGAGCGACACGGCGGCGAACGACACGGCGGCGAACGACACGGCCGGTGACCCGGCCTCGGACCCGGCCGCGGACCCGGCCGCGGACCCGGCCGACGGCGCGGTACGGAACGGCACCGCATGACGAACCGCCTGCGCGCCTACGTGCCCTTCGCCACCAGCGGACTCCAGTCGCTGCTCCAGTACCGCTCCATGTTCGCCATGACCGCGATGACCGCCGCGGCGGGCGCCGCCGTCACCGTCTTCCTGTGGCGGGCCGTGTACGCCGGGAACCCCGGCACCGGCCCCGGCGGCTTCGACCAGCGGAGCATCACCACGTACCTGCTGGTGGCCCAGCTCCTCCAGGTGCTGCACACCAACCGGGTGGACGACGAGGTCGCCGCCGAGGTCTACCGGGGTGACGTGGCGGTGATGCTGGTACGGCCGGTCAGCTACCCGCTGATGCGGTTCTTCGCCTGCCTGCCGGTGGTGGGCGCCAACGCGGTCCTGGTCGGCGTACCGGTGCTGGGGCTGTTCGCGCTGCTGGTGCCGCTCACCACGCCCCGGCCGCTGGACCTGCTGCTGTTCGTGGTCTCCACCGCGTTGTCGGTGCTCCTGGCGTTCTGCGTGAACCTGCTGACCGGCATGACCGGCTTCATCACCACCAACACGTGGGGTGTGCGGATGGTCAAGCAGAGCGTGGTGGCCTTCTTCGCGGGCCAGCTGGTGCCCCTCGCGCTGATGCCCGGACCGCTGGCCACGCTCGCGCGGGCCCTGCCGTTCAGCGGCATGGTCGACGGCCCGCTCACCCTGCTGCTGGGCCGCTACGACGGCTGGGCGGCCGCCGCCGGGGTGCTGGCCGGCCAGCTGGCCTGGGTGACCGTGCTGACCCTGCTGTGCGCGGTGCTGTGGCGGGCCAGTCTCGGACGGCTGGAGGTGCTCGGCGGATGACACCCACCCAGCGCACGACGGTCCGCACCCTGATCCGCTACCTGCGGCTGTCGTTCTTCCTCGGCGGGGTCGGGCTGCACCGGCTGACCGCCTACCGCATGGACTTCCTGCTGGGCGCCGGCGCGTTCCTGGTGCGGGTCGGCATCCAGACCGCCGTCGTCGGCCTGGTCTTCCGCGAGGTGCCCGCCGTGGGCGGCTGGTCGTACCACGAGGTGCTCTTCCTGCTCGGTTTCTCGCTGCTGCCGCGCGGACTGGACCACCTGTTCACCGACCAGCTGTGGGAGCTGGGCCGCAAGCTCGTCCAGCGCGGGGAGTTCTACCGGTATCTGATCCGGCCGGTGAACCCGCTGTTCTCCCTGCTGTCGGAGCGGTTCTTCCATCCCGACGGGCTCGGAGAGCTGGTCGTCGGGGCGGTCCTGGTGGGCTACGCCGGATCCGAGCTCGGTCTGTCGCCGACCCCGGAGCAGTGGCTGCTGGCACCGCTGCTGGTGCTGTGCGGCGCGGTCATCCACACCTCGGTGAAGCTGTTCTTCGCCTCGCTGTCCTTCTGGACCGTGACGAGCCTGCCGTCGATGTACGCGGCGAGCCAGGTCTCGGAGTTCGCCGCCTATCCGCTCGACATCTACCACCCCTCGCTGCGCGGACTGCTGACCTGGGTGCTGCCGTTCGCCTTCACCGCGTACGTGCCGAGCACCTATCTGCTGCACGGCGAGACCGGGCTGCTCGGCTGGCTGCCCGTGGTGACCGCCGGCGCGCTGGCACTCGCCCTGGCCGTGTGGCGACGCGGCGTCAACACCTACGAGACGACGGGGAGCTGACTCGCCCATGACGGACAACGACGCACTGGGGGCCCTGCTGCGCGCGGCCCCGTGGATGAGCGAGGACGGCCGGCGGGCCGACCGCTTCGAGCGGACCGACCAGGTGGCGCTCGACGAGCACACCCGCCTGCTGGTGGTGACCGCCGTCGGCGGCCCCGCGTCGGGGCAGCGGTACTTCGTACCGGTCCGGACCGGGTCGTCCGCCGCGCCGGACCCGACAGATGTGGCTGGTCCGGCAGGTTCGGCGGGTACGGCGGGTACGGCGGCCCCGACAGGTACGGCTGGTCCGGCGGGTACGGGCGGCCTGGAGGAGGCCCACGGCGCGCTGGAGTTCGACCGCGCCGTCTGGCGGGCGGTCGGGGCCGGAGCGGAGCTGCGGACCGCCCGGGGCGGCAGCGTCCGCTTCCGCGGCGCGGGCCCGGCGACCGGCCCGCTGCTCCGGCTCCCCTTCGAGCGCGGCTGGTCCTCCAACGCCCTGTCGCTCCTGGAGACCGGGGGCACGGCGTACGTGCACAAGACCTACCGGCGGCTGGACGAGCCGGTCCGCGAACCGGAGCTGCTGCGGCTGATGAACGGCACCGGCCGCACCCCCGACTGGGCCGGCGACTACGTCTACGTCGACCCCGCCGACGGCACCCGGCACCCGCTCGGCGTGTTCTACCGCTACGCCCCGGGCGACGGCGTCGACACCCCGCTCCGGCAGAACATGCGCTCCCTGTGGCCGAAGGTGGCCGAAGGTGCTGCCGGCAGCGACGTCGAGCGGACGGTCCGCGACCACCTGCGGCCACTGGCGGGCAACCTGCGCGACGCCGGACGGTTCCTGAGCGGGTTCCACCGCGACCTGGCCGCCCGGCTCGGCGGCGGCACCCCGCGGCCGTACCCGGTGCTCGACGCGCTGAGCCGCGCCGAGGCCCGGCTGACCGACCTGGAGCAGGTGGACATCGCGCTCCCGCCCGGCGTCCGCGCCGCCGCGTTCGAGGCGCTGCGGGCCGAGAGCGCCGCGCTGCGCGCCGGGTTCGAGAGCCGTCCCACCGCCTTCCCGTCCGCTCCCGCCCACGGTGACCTGCACCTGTCCCATCTGCTGTGCCGGCCGCGCGACGACGGCGGCTGGTCGATGCAGGTGATCGACATGTCGACCCCGGCGCTCGGCCCGGACGAGCCGGGGTGGGCGGCGCAGTCCCCGGTGCAGGACCTGGTCGCGGTCGAACGGGCCCTGGAGTACTTCGCCGCCGACGAGGCGGCCTTCGAGAGCGCCGGACGGCTCGGCATCGACTCCCTGGAGACCATGACGGGCGCGCTGGACGGTGCCGCCGACTGGCCGGACGCGCCGCGCGCCGTGCTGCGCCAGGTCTTCCACGCCGCCGACGTGTGGCGGGCCCAGGTGCTGCGGCTGCTGCTCGGCCCCACCGCTCCCGACCCGCTGCGCCGTCTGCTGTACCTGGCGCGGCTGCTGCACGAGCTCGCCTACAACGGCGACCACGCCCGCCCCTACCACGCCGCGATCGACCTGCGCCACGCGCTGATGACCGCCGCGCACGCCCCGGCCCCGACCCCCACCTCAGCGAGGACGTGAACGTGACCGTGCCCGAACCCCGCATGCACATCGTCGAGACGTACTTCGAATGCTGCGGTTTCGACCACACCTTCCTCCAGGGCGGCACCTCGGTGTACCTGTGGAACCTCTCCCGGGCGTTCGCCGCCCGCGGTCACCGGGTCTCCATCGTCACCCCGGCCCACGGCCGGCTGGACGACCTGCGGAGCCGGTACGAGGTCGAGGACCTGGACTACTCCGACACCTACACCCTGCCGCTGGTGCTCGACCCCGACGTGTGGCGGGGCTTCCCCGCCGAGGCGGAGCTGCCGCTCACCACCACCGCGCACCGCATCCGGCTCGACGGCGTCGACCTGTACTTCCTGTCCAACGACTACCTGAACCGGCTCCCGGACACCTTCTACCCGCCGTACTCGGCCAAGGGGCGGGACCTGGTCTTCTTCAAGCCGCTCGTCTTCCAGGTCGACAGCGTGCGCTTCCTGCGCAGCTGGTTCGGCGACGAGAAGACCCTGGTGCACGCCCACGAGCCGTACTACCACTACCTGCTGCCGGCGGCGCTGCGCGACGACCCGCTCAAGCCGGTGGTCAGCACGGTGCAGAGCAACATGCCGATCACCAAGAAGGTCTACGGCCCGAAGGTGCGCAGGCTGCTGGAACTGCTGGGCGCCGACGTGACCCTGCCGCTGGACCCGCCGCCCGCCGGGGAGCGGCCGGACGTGATCCGCCAGTACCAGCAGCTGACCCATCTGCACTACGACTACCCGCCGGACCACGTGGCCCTGTACCGGCTGATCCTCGACCACGCCGACCTGGTCGACTTCCTCTCCCCCGGCCAGCTGGACTTCTACGCCTCCTTCCGCGACACGCCGTTCGAGGCCCTGTTCCGGGAGCTGCCCATCGCCGGCGCGGTGCGCGACAACGCGCACAAGATGTTCGTCGGCGGCTGCGCCATCTCCGACCAGTGGCTGGCCTGGGACCCGGCGGAGGTGGACCGCGAGGAGGTGCTGTCCGGCCTCGGGCTGGACCCGGCGCTGCCCACGTTCTTCCACAACGCGCGCTACGCCCTGCACCACAAGGGCCAGCTGGAGCTGGTGCGCGCGGTGGACCGGGTGCTCGGCGAGGGCCTCGCCGCCAACTTCGTGCTGCGCTGCATCTCCGGCGCCCCGCTCGACGACCCGTACTTCCGGGAGGTGGCCGACCGGCACAAGGGGCGCCTGTACCTGGAGTCGGAACGGGTCGACGAGCGGCGGGTGTTCGAGTACGCCGCGTCCAGCGACTTCTGCCTGTTCCCCTCCAAGTTCGAGATGGACACCTTCCTCATCGCCCAGGGCGAGGCGATGGTCTGCGGGGCCGTCCCGATCGCCACCGCCCAGCAGGGCATGGCCCACTTCGGGCACGCCCTGACCGGGCCGGACGCCACCGGGTTCGCGGTGAACCGCTCGTTCGCCGAGGACGACACCCTGCTCACCGACGCCCTGGCCGAGCGGATCCACGAGGCCGTCACCCTGTGGGCCGAGCAGCCGGAGCGGTACCGCGAACTGGCCGAGCGCGCCGCCGCGGTCGCCCGGCGGTTCACCTGGGAGCACTGCGCGGACCTGCACCTCGCCGCGTTCCGCCGGCTCTGGGAGGGCGAGGCGGCCGTCCTGCCGGCCGAACGGGCCCTGCGGCACGGCTGGTTCGACCTGCTGGCCGACGAGGAACTCACCGAGGAGGCGCTGCTGCTCCACGGCGACCTCACGGCGTACGAGCGTCTCGCGCCGGTCGACGCGGCGGTCGCCCGCCGGTTCTTCGACGCCGCCTGGGAGCGGGCCGACTTCGCGGCCTGCGAGCGGATCGCGGACCGCTTCCCCGAGGCGGTGCCGGACGACCTGCGGCGCGCCCTGCGCGAACGCCACCGTGTCGGCGACGGCGTGCTGACCTACCGGCTGCCGCACGCGGAGCGGGTGGAGCTGGTCTCCCCGGCCGCCCGGGACGGCGCGGCGCCCCGGTCCCTGCCCGTCGTACGGCGGCTGGACCGCACCGCGCCGGGCGTGTTCGAGGGGCCCGCACCCGAGCCGGACGCGCGGCTGCTGCTGACGCTGAACACCGGTCGCGTCACCTGGGACGAGGTGCGGCATGGCTGAGCGGAACGCGGTGCGCGCCGTACTCCTCGCGGGCGGCGAGGGCCGGCGGATGGGTCCGCTGGGCACCGGCCGGCTGAAGCCGCTGGTGCCGTACGGCGGGGCCTGCCGGCTGATCGACTTCAGCCTCGCCAACGCGCGGGCCTCCGGCCTGGGCGAGGTGCTCCTGCTGTCCCAGTACGAGGAGCGCCGGCTCATGGACGACCTGCACCGGGTGTGGAACCGGAGCGCGGACTTCCGGGTGCACTTCGGGCCGTACGACCGGGCCTACCGGGACGCGGGCGACGCGCTGCCCCCGGAGCTGCCCGAGCGCACCTGGCCGGCCGAGCGGGGCACCGCGGACGCGCTGATCCGCAAGGCCGAGTACGTCTTCGGCGGCGGCCCCGAGCAGGTGCTGGTGCTGCACGCCGACCACGTCTACCGCTTCGACCACGGGCCGCTGATCGCCGCCCACCGGGCGTCGGGGGCCGCGCTGACCGTCGCGTACCAGCGGATCGAGCGGCGCTGGGTGCATCTGTTCGGGATGGTCCGCTTCGACGCGGCGGGCCGGCTCACCGAGTTCACGGAGAAGCCCGCGGAGCCGACGAGCGACCTGGTGTTCGCCGCGTTCTGCGTCTTCGACGCGGCGGTCCTGCGCCGTTACCTGGAGAAGCTCGACGGCACCGACTGGCAGCACGACATCAGCCGGGACGTCATCCCGGCGATGCTCGCGGCCGGGGAGCACATCCGCGGCTACGAGGTGGCCGGCCACTGGGAGGACATCGGCACCGTCGAGCGCTACCACCGGGCGCACCTGAGGCTGGCCGCCGACGGTCCGCGCTCCGGTCTGCCGGTCGAACGCATGCCCTGGACGGTCCGCCCGGACGTGGCCCGCGGCTGGGTGGCCGATGCCCCGGGGGTGACGTCGTCGTTGGTCCCGGCGGACCTCGTCAACGAAGGCCGGGTGGAGCACAGCGTGCTCTTCCCCGGTGTCCGCGTCGGGGCGGGCGCGCGGGTCCGGCGCAGCGTGCTGCTGCCCGGAGTCACCGTCCCGCCGGGCAGCGACATCGACTCGGCGGTGGTCCTGGAGAACGGACACGTCCAGCAGGTCGCGCACGACGCGGCCGCCCCGGACACCACAGCGGTCAGGGACACCGCCGCAGTCACGGAAGGAACCCGCACATGAGCCTGCCCCCCTACGACGTCCTGGTGGTCGGCGGCGCCGGAGTGGACACCGTCGTACGCGTCGAGACGCTGGAGGTCCCGCCGGGGGACTCGCTGCACGTCCCGCCCGTGTACGACTACGTCGCGCACACCGGCAACGGCGTGGCGCTCGGCTGGCACGCCCTGGGACTCGGCACCAAGTTCATCGACTTCCTCGGCGACGACCCGCAGGGCCACGCGGTGCTCGCCGCCTACGCCGAGCGCGGCCTGGACTTCAGCCACCTGGTGTCGCCGCACGGCACCCCGCGCGGCATCAACCTGGTCGACGCGCAGGGCCGCCGGTTCTCCTTCTACGACTCCCGGCACCCGGCGGACCTGCGGCTGCCCCGCTCGTTCTACCTGCCGCACCTGGAGCGGGCCCGCCATGTGCACCTGTCGATCGTCGGCCACAACCGCGACATGTACGAGGACGTCCACCGCCTCGGCGTGACCAGCTCCACCGATCTGCACGACTGGGACGGGGCCAACCCCCACCACCTCACCTACGCCCTCGCCTCCGACTACGTGTTCCTCAGCGCGGCCGCCCTGCACGGCCGGCTCGACGAGGTGCTGCACCGGATCGTCGACGAGGGGCGGGCCCGGCTCGTGGTGGCCACCGACGGCGCGGCGGGCTGCCATCTGCTGGAGCGCGGCGCGGACAAGCCCCGGCACTTCCCCGCGGTGCGGCCGGAGCGGCCGGTCGTCGACACCAACGGCGCGGGCGACGCGTTCGTCACCGCCTTCCTGCACGCCCTGCTGGAGGGGCGGTCCCTGGACGACTGCGTGCTGGCCGGTTCCGTCGCCGGCGCCTTCGTCTGCGGAAGCGCCGGCACCCACACCGAGTTCATCGATCTGCCCGGTCTGCGCGCGGCCAGCGCCCGCGCCGTCCGGGCCGGATGAGGAGCCCTCAGGTGCACATCATCGCCTTCTCCTTCGAGTGCGGCGGGTTCGACAACCGGCTGATGCGCGGTGGTCTCTCGCCCCTCGTGTGGAACCTCTCCCGCGAGTACGCCGCCCGGGGCCACCGGGTGTCGCTGGTGACCCCGGCGCACGGCCGGCTCGACGCGCTGCGCGAACGCTTCGACCTGGAGGAGCTGGACTACCGGGCCACCGACACGGTGCCCCTGGTACTGGATCCGAAGACCTGGCCGGAGCAGCCGCCGACGGTCGACCTGCGGCTCACCACGACCGCCCACCTGCTGCGGCTGGACGGTGTGGACGTCTACTTCCTCTCCAACGCACACCTGGACCTGCTGCCGGACCGGCTCTATCCGCCGCCCGGCACCGAGGGCCGGGACCTGGCCTTCTTCAAGTCGCTGGTGTTCCAGGTGGACGGACTGCGCTTCGTCCGACGCCGGCTGGGCGACGCGTCCGGGGAGCCGGCCGTGGTGCACGGCTTCGAGCCGTACTACCACTACCTGCTGCCCGCCGTCCTCGCCGACGACCCCCGGTACCGGACGGTGAGCACGGTCGCCGCCAACGCCCCGGTCACGCAGAAGGTCTACCGCCCCCAGGTGGAGCGCCTGCTGGAGCTGTTCGGCGCGGACGCCACCGGCCTGGACGCCCTGGACGGGCCGCCGCCCGCCGAGGACTCCCCCGAGGCCACCGTGGCCCGGGCGCTGGCCGGAACCCGGATGCACGTCGAGCACGGGCCGGACCACGTGGGCCTGTTCCCGCTGGTCGCCGCGTACGCGGACCTCGTGGACTACGTCTCCCCGGGCCAGCTGCGGCACTACAGCACCTTCGAGGGCACGCCCGTGGAGCCGCTGTTCGCGCCGCTGCCGGTGGCGCGGCTGCTGCGCGAGCGGTCGCACAAGCTGCTGGCGGGCGGCTGCGCCGTCTCCGACAGCTGGCTGGAGCGCGACCCCCGGGCGGTGGACCGGGACGCGGTGCTGCGCGGGTTCGGCCTCGATCCGTCGCGGCCCGTCTTCTACCACGCGGCCCGCTACGCGGTGCACCACAAGGGGCAGCTGGAGCTGATGCGGGCCGTGGAGGACGTCCTCGCCGACGACCCCGACGTCAGCTTCCTCATCCGCTGCTCGACCGGGGGCGGCGCGGACGACTCGGCGACCGTGGCGAACGCCGCGTTCCAGGCGGTCGCCGACCGGCATCCGGGGCAGGTGCGCCTGGACTGGCGGCTGGCCGACGAGGAGACCCTGTTCGAGGAGGCGGCCTGCGCCGACTTCTGCGTCTTCCCGTCCAAGTACGAACTGGACGGCTTCCTGATCGCCCAGGCCGAGGCCATGGCGTGCGGGGCGGTGCCGATCGCGACCGCGCAGCGGGTGACCGGCCACTTCGGCCACGACCGGCCGGTGGACGACCCCGACGCGACGGGCTTCTCCGTGCGCGGCTCGTTCCGGGACGACGACGCGGGCCTGGCGGTGGCGCTCGCGGAGCGAATACGGGAGGCCGTGGCGGTGTACCGCACGGCACCCGAGACCTACGCCCGCCTGTCGGCGAACGCCCGGCGCACGGGCCGCTCGTTCACCTGGGCGCGCAGCGCCGAGACGCGGCTGGCGGCCTACGGACGGCTCCTGCGCGACGAGCCGGGCCCGCTGCCCGTCGAGGAACTGCTGGAGCTCGGCTGGCTGGACCGGCTCCCCGAGTCCGCCTGGACCGACCACCGCGACCGCGTCGAGCGGGCCGCCCTCGAACGCGGTGACGCCACCGCCTACGCCCGGGTGCTGGGCGTCGAGGTCACCGCGCTCGGCGCCGACGCCCTGGGCCGGCTCTTCGAGGCCGCCCACCGGCGCGCGGACTTCGCCCGGTGCGCCGAGATCGCCCGGCTGTCCGGCCGCCCCGAGCTGACCGACCGGCTGACCGGACGGTGCCGGCTGACCCGTGCCGCGGACGGCACCTGGCACGTGCGGTACGTCCATCCCGGGGCCGACCACGTCGACGTGGTGGTGGACGCGGGGGCGGCGGCGGCCGTGGGGACCGGGCCCGATCCGGCGCCCGCCGGCCCGGCGCCCACGAGCTCCGTGTCAGGCGCGCGGACCGGTGGCGAGCCGGAAGGCGCGCAGACCGGTGGCGAGTTCACAGCCGCGCGCACCGATGGCGAGCCCACAGCCGCGCACACCGATGGCGAGCCCACAGCCGCACACACCGGTGGCGGCCCGGCGGCCGTCCCCTCCGGGCCGGCCCCCGTCCGGGAGTCCGCCACCGAGGCCCTCGCCTCCGACGAGCCGGTGCCCGCCGACGGCGGGGCCGCCCTGATGCCCCTCGTGCCCGACGGTGCCGGTGGCTTCACCGGCGTCCTCGACGGGCCGCCCGTGGGGCGTCACCTCGTCGCCCAGGTGACGCTGCGGACGGGCCGGGTCGCCTGGGACGCCGTCCCCGTCCCCGCGCCGCCCTTCCGGGTCGTCGCCACCGACCTGGACGGGACCCTGCTGCGCAGTGATCTGACGGTCTCCGAGCGCACCCGCCGCGCGCTGGCCCTCGTCCACGCGTCGGGCGCCCACCACCTGGTGGTCACCGGACGTCCCGCGGTCGCCTGCAAGGAACTGCTCGACAGCATCGGCTACCGGGGACTGGCCGTGTGCGGGCAGGGCGCGCAGCTCTACGACGCCGGCGCCGACCGGCTGCTGTCCTCGCAGCCCCTGGAGCTGGACCTCGCCCGCGAGGTCGTCGCCCGGGTCGAGGGCGCGCTGGGCCGGGTGGAGCTGGGCATCGTCACCTCGCCGCCGGAGAGCAGGTTCAAGGTCACCCCCGGGTTCGGCGAACGCGTCCGGCACGGCTGGGACCTGACCACCGATCCGGCCCTGCTGTGGAACACGCCGATCGACAAGCTGATCCTGCACCACCCCGAAGTGGACGAGGACCGGCTGGCCGCCACCGCACGGGAGGTGATGGGGGACGCGGTCACCGTCGTGCACTCGGTGAAGGGCATGGTGGAGATCCTCCCGGCCGGTACCGACAAGGGCACCGGTGTCGCCCGCGCCGCCCGGATGCTGGGCTTCACCGGCGCGGACACCATCGCCTTCGGCGACATGCCCAACGACATCCCGCTGCTGGCCTGGGCGGGTCACGGCGTCGCCATGGCCGGCGGCCACCCGCACCTGCGGGCGATGGCCGACGAGATCGCGCCCGACCACGACGAGGACGGCGTCGCCGCGGTCCTGGAACGCCTGTTCAGCGCACCGGAGGTCCGCCCATGACGTCACCTGCCCCGCCGGGTCCCGCGCCGGACGGCGCGCTGCGGGAACTGGCCCGCCGCAACGGCATCGCCACCGACTACACCACCGACCGGGGACGGCGGATCACCGTCCCGTCGGACACCCTGGTCGCCGTGCTGGCCGCGTGCGGGGTCGACGCGGCCGACGAGCGCGCGGCCCGGGACGCCCTCGCCGGCGGGCACGGTCCGGCCGCGGGCCGCCTGCTGCCGCCCTGCACCGTGGTGCGCGCCGGTTCGCCCGCCGGGGTGCCGCTGCCGCCCGGGGCGCGGGCGTACGTCGCCCTGGAGGACGGCGGCCGGGCCGAGGTGTCCGCCGCGCTGCCGCCGGGCCGTCACGTCCTGCACGTGCGCACCGGGACGCGGGAGGAGTCGGCCCCGCTGCTGGCGGTGCCCGACCGGGTGCCGGTGCCCGAGCGGCGCGACTGGGGCTTCCTCGTCCAGCTCTATTCCGTCCTGTCTCGCCGTTCCTGGGGCATGGGGGACCTCGGCGACCTGGCCGAGCTCGCCGCCTGGTCGGGCCGTGCGCTGGGCGCCGGCTTCTTGCAGCTCGGCCCGCTGCACGCGATGGAGCCGGGCGGTCTGCCGGACCCGTCGCCGTACCGGCCGAGCTCCCGGCGGTTCACCGACCCGATGCACGTACGGGTGGCGGCGGTGCCGGAGTACCGGGAGCTGAGCGGCCCGGCCCGGGGCCTGGCGGACTCCTGCGCCGCACGGGCGCGGGAGCTCAACGACCGGGTGCTGCGCGGGGAGACGCTCATCGACCGGGAGACGGTGCGCGCGCTGAAGCACCAGGCGCTGCGCCTGGTGCACACGGTGCCGCTCGCCCCGGCCCGCCGGGCGGCGTTCGAGGCCTTCGCCGCGCGCGAGGGGCAGGACCTCACCGACTTCGCCACCTGGTGCGCGCTGGCCGAGGTGCACGGCGGGGCCTGGCGTTCCTGGCCGACCGCGCTGCGCGACCCCCGGTCGGCGGCGGTGGCCGCGGCGCGCGAGGAGCTCGCGGACGCCGTCGGGTTCCACCGCTGGCTGGCCTGGATCACCGACGAGCAGCTCGCCGGGGCGCAGCGCACGGCCAGGGAGGCGGGCATGAGCATCGGCCTGGTCCACGACCTGGCGGTGGGGGTGGCCCCGGAGGGCGCCGACGCGTGGGCGCTCCAGCACTGTCTCGCGGACGGGATGAGCGTGGGCGCGCCGCCCGACGACTTCAACCCGCACGGCCAGGACTGGGGCCAGCCGCCCTGGCGGCCCGACGCGCTGGCCGCGGAGGGGTACCGGCCGCTGGCCGCGCTGCTGCGGGCCGGCATGCGGCACTCGGGGGCCCTGCGGGTCGACCACGTCATGGGCCTGTTCCGGCTGTGGTGGGTGCCCGAGGGCCGCCCGCCCTCGGAGGGCACGTACGTCCGCTACGACGCGGAGGCGATGCTCGGGGTGCTGCTGCTGGAGGCGCACCGGGCCGGGGTCCAGGTGATCGGCGAGGACCTCGGCACGGTCGAGGCCGGGGTCCGCGAGGAACTGGCGGCGCGCGGGGTGCTCGGCACGTCCGTGCAGCGCTTCGAGTACCTGGGCGGCTCCGAGGGGCGGCACGGCCCGCTGCCCGCCGCACAGTGGCGGACGAACTGCCTGGCCACGCTCACCACGCACGACCTGCCGACGACCGCCGCGTGGCTGAGCGGCGAACACGTCGACCTGCGGTCCCGGCTGGGGCTGCTGACCCGCCCGGAGACGGAGGAGAAGGAGGAGGCCGCCGCCGAACGGGACGGCTGGCTCGCCGAGCTGCGCCGGGAGGGCCTGCTGCCCGACCCGGACGGGGAGGTCGTGGCCCTGCACCGCTTCCTGGCCCGCACCCCGTCGCGGCTGCTGGGGGTGTGGCTGCCGGACGCGACGGGGGACCGCCGTCCGCAGAACCTGCCCGGCACGGCGACGGTGCACCCCAACTGGCGGCTGCCCGTGGCGGACCCGGACGGCCGTCCGGTCCCGCTCGACGATCTGCCCGGCCACCCCCGGGTGCAGGCCATCGCCCGTGTGTTCACCGCGGATGAACCGCGCCGACCGACCAACTGAGGAGAGAGATGTCAGGCCAGGCCCTTGCCCGGGTTGAGGGGGTGCTCGAGGACGCCGGAGGCTTCGACCTGCTGGCACCGGAGGGCACGCGGTACCGCGTGGACGTCACGGAGTCGGTGTTCGACCCCGGCAACCCCCTCCTCGCCGAGTACGTCGCGGGGCGCCGTGTGGTGGCCTTCGTCGGCCCCACGGTGCACCGGCTCTACGGCGACCGGCTGCGCGCGTACCTCGACGCCCGGCTGACGCCGGGCAGTTGGAGCGTGCAGGTGATCGAGACCGGTGAACGGAACAAGACCCTCGCGTCCGTGGAACAGGTGTGCGCCGTCGCCAAGGCGACCGGCCTCGACCGCCACGGGGTGATGCTCGCGGTGGGCGGCGGCATCGTCGCGGACGTCGTGGGCTTCGCGGCCTCCATGTACGCCCGCGGCATCCGCTACATCAAGGTCAACACCACCCTGGTGGGGCAGGTCGACGTGGGGGTGGGGGTGAAGACCGGCGTCAACGCCCTGCACTCGAAGAACATGTTCGGCGCCTACCACCCGGCGCACGCCTCGATCAACGACCCGGCGCTGCTCGCCACGCTGCCGCCCCGGGAGATCCGCTGCGGTCTGGCGGAGATCGTGAAGATGGCGGTGATCCTCGACGGCGACCTGTTCCGGACGCTGGAGCGGCACCCGGACGCGTTCCTCGGCGCCGCGGACGGCGAGGTGGAGACGTACATCCTGCGCACCTCCATGCGGCTGATGATGGAGGAGCTGTGCCCGAACCTGCGGGAGCACGAACTGGCCCGGCTCGTCGACTTCGGCCACACCTTCAGCCCGGTGATCGAGACGGCGGGCGGACACCGGCTGGAGCACGGTGAGGCGGTCGCCGTCGACATGGCGCTGTCGGCGCACATCGCCCGGCTGCTGGGGCTCGCCGACGCCCAGACCTGCGAGCGGGTGGTGACGCTGCTGCGCCGTATCGGCCTGCCGGTGTTCGACGCGGCGACCTGCACCGAGGAGCTGATGACGCAGGCGTTGCAGGCGTCCTGGCAGCGCCGGGGACGCAAGCTGCACCTCGTCGTCCCGACGGGCGTCGGCAAGGCGACGTTCGTGTCGGAGCTGGAGGACCTGCCCGCCGACGTGCTGCGCGAGGCCCTGCGGGCCCTCGCGGCCGAGGGAGGTGCGCGATGACCTCGCACGACGTGGCGTCCGCCGGCGCGCCGCCGGACGTGGCGAACCTGAACGACCTGTTCACCGGCAAGGAGCACGACCACGGCGGGCTCGGCACGATCCGCGCGCACCGGGTGTTCTCCCGGGCCGAGGGCGGCGAGGGCGCGGAGTTCGTCGACCTGGCCGTGCTGCCGCCGGGCACGTCGATCGGGCGGCACCGGCACGGCGCGGACCGCGAGACGTACATCGTGCTCAGCGGCGACGGGCTGATGTACCGGGACGGCGTGGAGTTCCGCGTCACCACCGGCGACATCGTGGTGAACCGCCCCCACGGCGAGCACGGGCTGGTCAACGACTCGGCCGCCGAGCTGTGGCTCCTGGTCTTCGAGGAGGAACTCCGTGACGGTTCCGGGGTCTGACCGGCTCACCCCCGTCCCGCCGGCGGACGCGCCCGCCGGCGGCGCCGACGGCCCGTTCACCGTGCTGGACGTCGGCGGCACCACGCTGCGCACCGGGACGTACGACCCGGTGACGGCGGTGCTGTCCCGGGTGCGCCGGGTGCCGGTGGAGGGTGTCGCCCGGCATCCGGGCGATCCGGTGGCCGTGCTCCAGGAGCGGGTGGTGGACCAGATCGTCCACGAGGTCGCCCGGCACACGGACGGCGCGCCGCCCCGGGCCGTCGGGGTCGCCTTCGCGGGGCCGATCTCGGCGGGCGGTCTGGTGCTGGCGGCTCCCACGGTGTGGGGGCGGCGCGGTGACCCCCTGCCGCTGGGTCAGCTGCTGTCGCGGCGGATCGGCGCCCCGGTGGTGGTCGTCAACGACCTCACCGCGGCGGCCTGGCGGTACGCGGCGACCGAGGCGGAGCCGTTCTGTCTGCTCACGGTCAGCTCCGGGATCGGCAACAAGGTGTTCCGGGGCGGCGACGTGCTGCTCGACGCCGACGGTCACGGGGGCGAGCTCGGCCACTGGGTGTGCGACCCGTCGCCGGACGCGCCGCTGTGCGACTGCGGCGGGCGCGGGCATCTGGGCGGCATCGCCTCCGGGCGCGGGGTGCTCGCCGCGGCCCGCCGCGCGGCGGCCGCGGATCCGGCGGGCTTCGCGCGGTCCCGGCTCGCCGAGTTGTGCGGGGGCGGCGCGGACGCCCTGGACAATCCGGCGATCGCGGCGGCGGTCCGGGAGGGCGACCCGTTCGCGACCGGGGTGCTGCGCGGCACGCTCACCTATCTGGCGCAGGCGATCGGGGCGGTCTTCACCTCCATAGGGATCTGCCGGTACGTCATCATGGGCGGCTTCGCCCTGGCGGTCGGCGAGCGCTACCGCGAGCTGCTGGTCGGGGAACTGGTGCGCCTCGGGTGCTTCGGCCTCGACACGGACGCGGTGGACGCCCTGGTGTCCCTGGGCCGTCCGGACGACGACCACGGACTGATCGGCGTCGGCCGGCTGCTGGCCGACCGGACCGGCCCGCACCTACGGCAGGAGGCGTGATGGCGGCCCCCCGCACACTCGTCGTCGGCAGCGGCTTCGTCGGCACCCGTATCGCCGGCCGTCTCGCCTCGGCGGGCGAGACGGTCACCCTCGCCTCCCGCACCCGGCCCGCGGTGCCGCCGGCCGGCGGCGCCGACTGGACCGCGCTGGACGCCACCGACCGCGAGGCGTGCGGCCGGCTCCTGGCGCGGCTGCGTCCGGACCGGGTGGTGCTGGTGCACGGCCCCTCGGACGTCACCTGGTGCGAGGACCATCCGGACGCCGCGGTCGCGGCGCACACCGCCGCGGCCGAGAACTTCGCCGCGCGCTCCGGCGGGGCGCGGCTGGTACTGATCTCCACCGACAACGTCTTCGACGGCAGCCGCGCCGCCAGCGCGGAGGACGACCCGGTCCGTCCCGCCAACGCGTACGGCCGGGCCAAGCTGAGCGCCGAGCGGACACTGCTGGGCGCGACCGCGGACGCCGTGGTGCTGCGGGTCAGCCTCGTCTACGGCCATGAGCCCGCCGACGCGGGCAAGTGGCTCAACTTCTACTCCGCGTGCGCCCACCGGCTGCTGCGCGGTGAGCGGGTCGCGGTACCGGCGGACCAGTGGACGACCCCGGTGCTGGTGGACGACGTGGCGGAGGTGACGGCCGCGGTGCTGCGCGCCGACGGCCCGCTGCCCCCGGTGCTCCATCTGGGCGGCCCGGACCGGGTGAGCCGGGCCGCCTGGGCCTCGGTGATCGCCGAGACGCTCGGCGCGCCGCCGGACCTGGTCGTCCCGACGGCCCGGGCGGGCACCCGCTACGCGTCCCGCCCGGAGAACACCTGCCTCACCAGCGGTCTCCTCGACCGGCTGCCCGCCACGAAGGACACCGCGGTGCGCGGGGTCGCGGAGGGCGCCCGCCTCCTGGCGGGCACCCTCCGGAGCGCCGGCTGAGCCGTGCCCGGCCGGCGCCGGTGGGGACGCCGGCCGGGCGCGGCCACGGGCTACCGCGGGCTACCGCGGGCGACCGCGGGCGACCGCGGCGGCGGATCCGGCCCGTCCGGCGCCGCGCGCCGGCGGACACGCCGGTGGACACGCCGGCGGACACGCCGGCCGGGGTCCGGCGCCGCTCGTCCGTCGCGGGCCGACCGGCCCTCTCCGGTCACGGCGTCCGCCGGGCGCCATCCGGTCGGGGTCACGTACCCGTCGCCGGCCGGATCCGGTCGCACCGCTGCAACCGCCGCGACCGCCGCGAGCCGTGTCCGGTCGCACCGCTACGACCGCCGCGACCGCCGCGCGTCCACCACAGGCCGGATCCGGTCGTGCGTCGCACCCGTCACGGTCCGGCCCCGGGCCCGGACCCGGATCCGGATCCGGAGCCGGAGCCGGTCGACGCGGTCGTACGTCGCACCCGTCACGGTCCGAGCCCCCCTTCCTCGACGAAACCCGCAGGAGACCCGTATGACAGCACTATCGGCACGGAGCCACGACGTCGTCGTCCTCGGCGGCGGTGTGGCGGGGTGCGTACTGGCCGCCCGGCTGAGCGAGGACCGCTCACGGTCGGTCTGTCTGGTGGAGGCCGGGCAGGACTACGGGCCCCACGGCGAGGGCTGGCCGGACAGTCTGCTCGACGCCCGCAGCCTGCCGCGCAGCGACGTCTGGGAGCGGCACACCGAGGTGTACCGCCTGCGGGCACGCGTCATCGGGGGTTCCTCGTGCGTCAACGGCTGCTGGAACACCTGGGGCACCCACGGCGACCAGGCGGAGTGGGAGCGCGCCGGCGGTGCCGCCTGGTCGGCCGCGGCCCTGGACCGCCATCGCAAGGCGGCCGTGCAGCAGATGGACATGCGCCCGGTGCCCGACGGCGAGCTGTCCCCCTTCAGCCGGGCGGCCCTCGCGGCGGCGGACGAACTCGGCTTCGTCCAGGCCGACATGGGCACTTCCGGCGGTCCCGGCCGCGGCACTCCGCTGCTCAACGCGGTCGACGGGCTGCGCTGGAACGCGGCCTTCGCCTATCTGGACCCCGCCCGGTCGCGCCCCAACCTGACCGTCCTCGGCGGCGCCTCGGCCCACCGCCTGGACGTCCGGGGCGGCCGGGTGCACGGGGTGGAGGTCGTACGCGACGGCGAGCGGGTCACCCTGACGGCGGACACCTACGTGGTGGCGTGCGGCACGTACGGTTCGCCCGCTCTGCTGATGCGCAGCGGCATCGGACCGGCCGACCGTCTGCGCGAGGCCGGCGTCCGGCCCGAGCTCGACCTGCCCGGTGTGGGCGCCAACCTGACCGACCAGCCGGGCGTGTTCGTCCCGCTGGCGCCGACCGACGGGCTGAACGCCGCCCTGGCCGAGAAGGAGGCGCGCGGTGAGCTGTACGGGAACCGCATGCTGATCAGGGCGGCGAGCCCGTACTGCCGGGACGGCTCCTGGGACCTGCACATCCTGGCCAACGCCGGACCGCCGCTGTTCGGGAAGCTGCCGCCGGGGCAGTACGAGGCGGGCCTGTCCTCGTACCTGATGAAGCCGGCCTCGCGCGGCCGGGTGCGCCTGCGGTCCGCCGACCCGGCCGAGCCGCTCGACATCGACCCCGGGTTCTTCACCGACCCGGAGGGCCGCGATCTGGCCGCCGTGCGGGCGGGGCTCGGCATCGTGGAGGACCTGGCCGCGTCGGCCGCGCTGCGTCCCCTCGTGCGGCAGGTCGAGGAGCACCCGTCGCGGCTGACGGACGAGCGGATCCGGGCGCGGGCCGGCACCTACTGGCACCCGGTGGGGACCTGCGCCATGGGGACCGACGACGACCCGGGCGCGGTGGTGGACGGGGCGGGGCGGGTGCACGGCGTGTCGAACCTGCGGGTCGCCGACGCCTCGGTGCTGCCGACGGTCCCGGCCGCCAACACCCAGCTCCCGGTGCTCGCCGCCGCCGAACTGCTGGCCGAGGCGGTGCTGCGTGACTGAGGCCGGCACCGCGGGGGACACGATGCCGCGGCGGGACATCCGTGAACACCGGGTGCTGTACGGGTGCATGGGACTCGGCGGGGGCTGGGACCGGGCGCCGTACACCGCGGCCGACGTCGACCACGCCGAGAGGGCGGTCCGCGCCGCGCTGGAGGCCGGCATCACGGCCTTCGACCACGCCGACATCTACCGCCACGGCAAGTCCGAGGCGGTCTTCGGAGAACTCCTCGCGCGCGACCCGCAGCTCAGGGACCGCGTCCTGATCCAGACGAAGTGCGGCATCGTGCTGCCGGACGGTTCCCGTCCCGGCCACTACGACCTGCGCGCCGGGGCCGTCGTCCGGCAGGTGGAGCAGAGCCTCACCCGGCTGCGAACCGACGTGATCGACGTCCTGCTGCTGCACCGTCCCGACCCGCTGGCGCGCCCCGAGGAGATCGCGGAGGCGTTCGCCGCCCTGCGGGCCCAGGGCCTGGTGCGCCAGTTCGGCGTGTCCAACATGAGCGCCGCGCAGATCGCCCACCTGCGGACGGCCGTGGAGGTGCCGCTGGTGGTCGACCAGCTGGAGATGAGCCTGCACCGGCGGGGCTGGGTGGAGTCCGGCGTGCTGGTCAACACGCCGGCCGCGGCGGCGGACGGCTTCCCGCACGGCACGCTGGAGTACTGCGCGGCGCACGGGATCCGGCCGCAGGCGTGGGGCGCGCTCGCCGGGGGCCGGTTCTCCGGCGGCGACGACACGCCGGCGGCGCGGCTGGTCGCCGACCTGGCGGCCCGCAAGGGCACCACACCGGAGACCGTCGTCCTGTGGTGGCTCCAGCGCCATCCGGCCGGTGTCGCCCCGGTCATCGGCACCACGCGGCCCGAGCGCATCGCCGCCTGCCGTGACGCGGTGGACGGCCCGCCCGGACTCGGCCACGAGGAGTGGTACGCCCTCTGGGTCGCCGCCCGGGGCGCCCCGCTCCCCTGAGGCACCCTCAGGCTCTCCAGCCCCGAAGCCCTCAAGGCCCTGAAGCCCTCAAGGCCCCTGAAGTCCTCAAGGCCCTGAGGCCCTCGCGGCCCGGCCCACGTCCCCCGGCGGGTTTTCCGCCGGGGGACGTCGCCGTTCCACCCCGGCCCCACGGCAACGGGTCCCTGCGCACCCCCTTTACGACACTGACATGCACAGGTAATCTCCAGGCGCCTGCAAGAAGTTGCTGGAAATTTCAGACAGACGATGCGTTGCAGGTGTGGGTGCATCGGGATTCTCGAGGCGCGTCAGGATCTGCGGTGTGCGTCCACAAGGAGCCACGGGTTCCGCCTCACCCCACTGGAGAGACGCACATGAGACGCCATCGACCACCCGCCCGCGGCTGGACCGCGGGCTCCCTGGCGGCAGGGCTCCTCGCCCTGACGGCCGTCACGGGTCCCACCGCCCCGGCCGCCGAACAGGCGGCCGCCGACACGAACTCGGCGACGGTCTTCTACTACACGAAGACCAGGAACTGGTCCTCCACCTATCTGCACTACGCCCCCGACGGCGGTTCCTGGACGACCGTGCCGGGCACCGTCATGCAGGCCGCCTGTACCGACTGGGTGAAACTCACCGTCGACCTGGGCTCGGCCACCGGGCTCCAGGCCACCTTCAACAACGGCTCGGGCACCTGGGACAACAACGCGGGCCAGAACTACGCCCTGGGCACCGGTGACATCACCGTCAAGGACGGGGTCATCGCGCACAGCGACCCCTGCGCCGAGTCGGATCCGGAGACCTCGCAGTCGGCCACCGTGTACTACTCGTCGCAGGCGACCGGCTGGACCACCGTGAACTTCCACTACGCCCCGGCCGGCGGGTCCTGGACCACCGTCCCCGGCGTCGGCATGGAAGCGGCCTGCACCGGCTGGTGGAAGAAGACCGTCGACCTCGGCTCCGCCACCTCGCTGAAGGCCGCCTTCAACAACGGCAACGGCACCTGGGACAACAACAACGGGGCCGACTACACGATCGCGTCCGGCACGAGCACGGTGGCGAACAACACCGTCACCGCCGACGCCGACGACCCGTGCGCGGCCCAGGAGCCGGACACCGAGGCGCCCACCGCCCCGACCGGCGTCCAGGCCTCCGCGACGAACACCTCGGTCGTCGTGTCGTGGAACGCGGCCACGGACGACACCGGCGTGACGGGCTACCAGGTCACGCGCACCGGCGGTACCAAGGGCTCGATGGTCACCGACGTCACCTCCACCGTGTTCTCCGACACCGGCCTGGAGGAGAACACCGCCTACACCTACACGGTGCGGGCCGTGGACGCCGCCGGGAACGTCTCCGCCGCCTCGGCCGGCGCGTCGGCCACCACCGGGAGCGCGCCGGAGGAGGCCGCCTCCGGCACCCCGCTGGGCACGGACCCGCGCAAGGACCCGATCTACTTCGTGCTCACCGCGCGGTTCAACGACGGTGACACCTCCAACAACCGCGGCGGCAGCCAGCACGTCAAGTCGGGCAACTCCGCCAACAACGACCCCATGTTCCGCGGCGACTTCAAGGGCCTGGTCGACAAGCTCGACTACATCAAGGGCCTCGGCTTCTCCGCCGTGTGGATCACCCCCGTGGTGCTCAACCGCTCCGACTACGACTACCACGGCTACCACGGCTACGACTTCTACAAGGTCGACGCCCGCCTGGAGTCGGCCGGCGCCTCCTACCAGGACCTGATCAACGCCGCCCACGCCAAGGGCATGAAGATCTACCAGGACGTCGTCTACAACCACTCCTCCCGCTGGGGCGCCAAGGGCCTGTACACCCCGACGGTGTACGGGGTGCGCGACACCCAGTGGAGCTGGTACTACGACGAGAAGAACGAGGGCTTCGAGTACGACGGCCTCACCATGGAGACCAAGTCGGGCAAGTCGTACTACAACGGCGACCTGTGGTCGACGGCCGAGCCGTCCGGCAACACCTGCCTGAACTGGGGCGTTCCCACCGGAGGCAAGAGCGCCGAGGGGTACACGGTCTACAACTGCCAGTGGCCGAGCCCCACCTCGGGCATGTTCCCGAAGGCGTACTACCACCAGTGCTGGATCGGCAACTGGGAGGGCGAGGACGCCCGCTCCTGCTGGCTGCACGAGGACCTCGCCGACTTCAACACCGAGTCGACGCCCGTGCAGAACTACCTGATCGGCGCGTACAACAAGTACATCGACATGGGGGTCGACGGCTTCCGCGTCGACACCGCGGTGCACATCCCCCGCGTCACCTGGAACCGCCGGTTCCTGCCCGCCATCTACGACCGGGTCACCCAGCGGTTCGGCACCGCGGCGGCGGAGAACTTCTTCGTCTTCGGCGAGGTCGCCGCGTTCGTCAACGACAAGTGGAACCGGGGATCACCCAACCACTCGGCGCAGTTCTACACATGGAAGGAGCGCAAGGAGTACAGCGCCGACGACGCCACCGCCGCGCTGGAGCAGTTCGATTACGAGCAGCAGCAGGGCACCGGCAACCAGCCGACGTCCACCAACGCCTTCCTCGACGGCAACAGCTACCACACGCCCGACCACAGCAAGTTCTCCGGCATGAACATCATCGACATGCGCATGCACATGAACTTCAGTGACGCGCAGAACGCCTACAACAACGGCAAGGACTCCGACGACAGCGTCAACGACGCCACCTACAACGTCGTCTACGTCGACAGCCACGACTACGGCCCGAACAAGAGCAGTACGCGCTACAGCGGCGGCACCGACGCCTGGGCCGAGAACATGTCCCTGATGTGGACCTTCCGCGGCATCCCCACCCTGTACTACGGCTCGGAGATCGAGTTCCAGGCGGGCCAGCGGATCGACTGCGGGCCCAGCTGCCCGCTGGCCACGACCGGCCGCGCCTACTTCGGCGACCACCTGGCCGGCAGCCTCTCGGTGTCGGACTTCTCCAAGGTCGACTCCGCGAGCGGGCAGGTCGCCACGACGCTGAGCCAGCCCCTGGTCAAGCACGTGCAGCGGCTGAACCAGATCCGCCGGGCGGTCCCGGCGCTCCAGATGGGCCAGTACTCCACCGACGGCATCTCCGGCTCCATGGCCTTCAAGCGGCGGTACACCAGCGGCAGCACCGACAGCTTCGCGCTGGTCACCGTCACGGGCGACGCCACCTTCACCGGCGTGCCCAACGGCACCTACCGGGACGCGGTCACCGGAGACGTCAGGACCGTCTCCAACGGCACCCTGAGCGTCGCCGCGCCCGGCAAGGGCAACCTGCGGGTCTACGTCCTCAACGGCCCCGGCAAGATCGGGTCGGACGGCCCCTACCTGAAGTGACGGGCGCGACCTGAGGTGACGGTCACGGGCCGGGTGGTCCACCGGCCCGTGACCGGGCGCCCCCGCGGGGAGGGATCTCCGCGGGGGCGTCCTGGCGTGCTCCCCCGTCAGGACCAGGACCGTCAGGACCAGGACCGTCAGGACCAGGACAGCACCAGCTTGCCGCGCACCCGGCGGCCGGCCAGCTCGGTCAGGGCCGCCGGGACCTGCTCGGGGGTGAGCGTCCTGGACAGCATGGGGTCCAGGCGTCCGTCCGCGACCAGGGCGAGCAGTTCGCCGAGCATGGCGGACAGATCGGCACGGGCACGCGCGTCGCCGTGGCTGTACGCGGCGCCCAGGGCGATCTCGTGCAGCGAGGGCGCGAGGGTGAACGGCGGCACCACGGCCAGGTCCGGGCGGCCGGCGACGGCGGCGAGCCCGCCGCCGTGCACCAGCAGGGTCAGGTTGGCCGCGGCGGACTCCGGGCCGACGGTGTCCACCACCGCGTCGACACCCCGCCCCCCGGTCAGCTCCCGCACCCGGGCGGACACGTCCTCGGTGCGGTGGTCGACGACCTCGTGGGCGCCCAGCGCGCGGACGTGCTCGGCGTTGGGGGCGGACGCCGTCGCGATCACCCGGGCTCCGGCACGGGCGGCGAGCTGGACGGCGAAGCCGCCCACCCCACCCGCGCCGGCGGTGATCAGGACCGTGTCACCGGCGGTCACCCGCAACCGGCGCACCACCGCCTGATGGGCCGTCATGCCCGCGCAGGGCAGGGCGGCGGCCGTCACCGCGTCCACGGAAGCGGGGATCCGCGCCAGGACCGCCTCATCGGCGAGCACGTATTCGGCGAATCCGCCGGGGCGGCGCAGGTCGCCGTGGAAGACGACCCGCTCCCCCGGCCGGACGCCGGTGACACCGTCGCCCACCGCGTCGACCGTGCCGGCCGCGTCCAGACCGAGGACGTGGGGCCAGGCCCAGTCGGGGTGGCCGCCGGCGGCGACCTGGTAGTCCACCGGGTTCAGTCCGCACGCCTCCACCCGCACCCGCACCCGGCCGGGACCGGGCTCGGGGCGGGGCACGTCGGCGACGCGCAGGGTGCCGGGGCCGCCGGGACGGTCGAGAACCAGGGCACGCATGGGGTACGACACCTCTCCTTCACGCACGGCTTTCAGGTGGACGCCTGGTCGCTGTCCTTCATCGCGCCCCAGCCGTGCCAGCGCTCGACCTCGATCCAGGCGCTGACGCGGGCGCGGACACGGTCGGTGTAGGGCTTGCCGGTGTAGTGGGTGGCGATGCGGTCGATGTCGGCGAGGCCCTCGTCCTCGTACGTCTCGACGACACGGCCGATGAGCGTGACGTGCGTGTACCAGTCGTCGTCGGCGAGGACGGTGACGGTCAGGCGCGGGTCGCGGCGCAGGTGCTTCAGCCGGACCCGGCCCTCGTCCAGGCTGATCAGGACGCGGTCGTCCTCCCACAGGTACCAGGTGGGGGTGGAGACCGGCGCCCCGTCCGAGCGCAGGGTCGCCATGACGGCCGGGTTGGGGCGGCGCAGCAGGTCGGAGGCCTCGGGCGGCAGTGGGGGCTTGGACATCTCGGTTCCTCTCGGTTCCTCTCGTTCCCTCAGGAAGCGGGCTCGTCGTCGAAGCTCGCGTAGTACGCGGCGGCCATGTCCTCGTCGGCGTGGCCCCGGGCGGCGGCGCGCTCCATCCGTTCGGCGCTCGCGGCGGCCACGTCCAGGCGCACGCCGCGCCGCTCCCCGGCCTCGACGATCAGACGGGCGTCCTTGGCGGCGGTGGCCACCGCGAACTGGGGCGGCGACAGCCGGCCGTCGAGGATCAGCCCCGACTTCGCCCGCAGGTACCCCATGTCCAGCGGTCCGCCCGCGATGGCGTCGAAGAAGCTCTGCGGGTCGACGCCGAGCGCCCGGGAGAGGGCCAGCACCTCGCCGGCCGCGGCGGTCGCGGCGATGACCCAGCTGTTGGCCACCAGCTTCAGCCGGGTGGCGCTGCCCTGCGCGCCGTCCTCACCGGTCCACACCGTCCGGGCGCCGACCGCGTCGAGGACCGGGGTCACCGCGTCGCGGCGGTCGGCCGGCCCGGCGGCGAGCACGAGGAGCTGACCGGCCTCGGCGGGCTGGCGGGTGCCGAGGACGGGCGCGTCGAAGAAGACCAGGCCGTGCTCGTCGGCGAACGCGGCCAGGTCCTCGACGGCCTCGACGCCGGCGGTGGTGGACTGCACCCACGCGGTGCCGGGACGCAGGGCGGGAGCGGCCTGCCGCATGACGTCCAGGGCGGCGGGACCGTCGTACAGCATGGTCAGGACCACGTCGGCGCCGTCGACCGCCTCGGCGGGCGTGCCGGCGATGTGCGCCCCGTCGGCGGCCAGCGGCTCCGCCTTGGCGCGACTGCGGTTCCAGACGCGGACGGTGTGTCCGGCGCGGGCGAGGTTGCGGGCCATGGCGGCGCCCATGATGCCGGTGCCCAGAACGCTCACGGTGAGCTTGTCGGTCATGACGTCGATTACCGATCCGTGCGAAGGGGTGCGAAGGGGTGCGGGGCCCGGCCGCACCGCGAAGTGCGCGGTCGCGGCCGGGAGTCCACGGTCTGTCAGGCGCCCAGCATGCCGGAGGCGGCCCGGATCAGTCCGTCCAGCCACGCCTGGTGGCCGTTGAGCATGGGGTTCGGGCGCTCGGCGGCCAGTGCGGCGGCCGGCGCGCCGATCTGGGTCTCCTGGGTGAGGACCCGGACCCGGTCGCCGGGCAGGTCCTCCACCAGCCAGGCGTGCAGCACGTCGAGGCGCTCCTCGGGCCCGCCCTCCTGCTTCGCCGTCCAGGACAGCCGGCCCGGCACGCCCTCGGCCGGGGCCTGGAACTCCACGACGTGCGCGTCCAGGGGCGGGAAGCCGAAGGTGCCGAAGCGGAAGGCGAGGTCGTCGCCCAGCTCGGGGCCGCCGCCGTCGGGGAAGGAGATGTCGGCGACGTTGTCGTAGTACGACTCCCAGGTCGAGGTGTCGGTCAGGTACCGCCAGACGTCGGCGGCGGTGACGCCCTGGACGATCACCTCGTTGGAGACGAAGTTGTCGCCGGTGCCGGGCAGGTACGTGTCGGGCCAGTTGATCGCGTTCTGCGTGGTCATGGGGGGTCTCTCCGAAGCGGTGGGGGGAGGGTCGGCGGAGCTTCCGGAGCTTCCGGGGCTCCGGCTGCATCCTCGTCGGCCGGATGCGCCGCCGCATCACGGCGACACCCACGACGCTAGACCCGCGCCCCATCGGAGGGCCAATAGGGATCCCGATCCCAGCGATCGGAAGCCCGATGGTGGACGGGGAATACCATGGACGGCATGACCGACCGGACACTGGACGGGACGGGCCCGGCGACCGACCGGAGCAGGAAGCTCCCGGCGCACGCGGACCTGAACCTGCTGCGCACCTTCCTCGCCGTCTACCGCTCCGGCACCTTCACCGCGGCGGCCCCGCTCCTCGGCCTCTCGCAGCCCACCGTGACCGCCCAGATCCGCACGCTGGAGCAGCAGACCGGCCGCGAGCTCTTCACCCGGCTCCCCCGCGGTGTGGAACCCACCCCCCTCGCCCACGAGCTCGCGGGCCAGATCGCGGGGCCGCTGGACGCGCTGGCCGTGCTCGAGGGCACCGGCCCGCTGTCCGGGCGCACCGCCCCGGTCCACCTGGCCGGCCCGTCGGAGCTGCTGTGCGTCCGCGTCCTGCCCGCGCTCACCCGGCTGATCGCCGAGGGCGTGCAGCTACGGGTCGCCCAGGGGCTGCCCGAGCCGCTGCTGGAGGAGCTGCGCGCGGGCCGGCACGACCTGGTCATCGCCACCCGGCGGCCGCGCGGACGGGCCCTGGAGTCGGTGCCGCTCGCCGACGAGGAGTACGTGCTCGTCGCCGCCCCCGCCTGGGCCCGGCGCGTCGGGGACCGGCCCGACGCCGACGACCTGTGCGCCGCGCTCCGCGACCTCCCCCTGGTCACCTACGCGGAGGACCTGCCCATCGCCCGCCGCTACTGGCGCACCGTCTTCGGCAGGCAGCTCACCGCGCGCGCCGCCCTGACCGTGCCCAACCTGTACGCCGTCCTGTCGGCGGTCAACTCCGGCGCCGGGTACAGCGTGCTGCCCCGCTCCCTGTGCCAGGAGTACCTGGACTCCGGCCGGCTGGTCCTCCTGCACGACCCGGAGGAGGCCCCGCTCAACACCCTCTTCCTCGTCCAGCGTCCCGGCGCCGACACCAACCCGGACGTCCTGCGGGTGCGCGACCGCCTCCGCAGGGCGGCCCTCACCTGGTAGCCGAGGGCGCCGGCGGCCGGTGGTTGCCGTCCGGCCGGATGGGCACCCGGGTCGCCGTGGCGGAGCCGCGGCGGATCCTGGTGACCGGGTGGTTCGGCTTCCCGGACGGGGAGGCGACCGCCGGTGACGTGCTGGCGCTGGACCGGGTGCGGGACGTGCTGCGGCAGGCGGGTGTGGACCACGACGTCGCCTGGAGTCCGGGGTTCCGTCCCGGCGGTCTGCATCTGTCGCGGGTCCGGCCCGAGGAGTACTCGCACCTGGTGTTCGTCTGCGGTCCCCTGCACGGGCCGCAGATCGAGGAGCTGCACCGGCGCTTCGCGCACTGTGCGCGGATCGCCGTGGGCGTCTCCGTCGTCGACCCCGAAGGCCCGGCCGTCACCGGCTTCCACCGGGTACTGGCCCGCGACGGCGGCGGCCCGGAGCCCACCCGTGACCTGGCGGCCCGCGCGCCCGCGCTGCCCGCCCGCCCCGTCGTCGGGGTGATCCTCACCCACGGCCAGCACGAGTACGGGGCGCGCCGACGGCACGAGCGGGTCGCCGAGGAGGTGACACGCTGGCTGTCCGGCCGGGACTGCGCGCGCCTGGAACTGGAGACCCGGCTCGACGCGCACGACTGGCGCCTGCACGCGACGCCGGCCCAGCTGGAGTCGGTGCTCTCCCGGCTCGACCTGGTCGTCACCGACCGGCTGCACGGGATGCTGCTCGCGCTGCGCGCGGGCGTTCCCGCGCTGGCCGTCGACCCGGTCGAGGGCGGCGCGAAGGTGACGGCGCAGGCCCGTGCCTGCGGCTGGCCCGCGCTGGTGCCCGCCGAGCGGCTCGACGCGGCGGCCCTGGACCGGTGGTGGGACTGGTGCGCGGACTGTGGCCGCGAGCTCGCCCGGCAGATCGGCGCCGGATTCCGCCGGGGCACCGGGCCGGACAGCGCGGACGGTCTGCTCCAGGCCCTCGGGATGCGCGGATGACCGGACCGGGCGGCCCCGGCCGGCGCCGACCGCTCGGCACTCGGCGCCGACCGCTCGGCACTCGGCGCCGACCGCTCAGTGCCGGGCGCGCAGTGCCGGACGGTCGGTGCCGGACGCGCAGTGCCGGACGGCCGGTGCCGGACGGTCGGTGCCGGACGGCCGGTGCCGGACGGTCGGTGCCGGACGGCCGGTGCCGGACGGTCGGTGCCGGACGCGCAGTGCCGGACGGTCGGTGCCGGACGCGCAGTGCCGGACGGCCGGTGCCGGACGGTCGGTGCCGGACGGTCGGTGCCGGACGGTCGGTGCCGGGCGGTCGGTGCCGGGCGGTCAGCGCCCCTGCGGCACCACCCCGGGGCGGCGGTAGACGTAGGGCGGCGGGGGTTGCGCGGTGGAGCCGTGGTCGTCGACGAGCGTGCGCACCAGGTGGTGGTCGGGGGAGAGCGCGCACGCCGGGTCGGTGCGGGCCGCGTCGCCGGTGAGGGCGTACGCCTGGCAGCGGCAGCCGCCGAAGTCCTCCTCCCGGCGCGGGCAGCCCCCGCAGGGGCCGGTCATCCAGCCGGTGCCGCGGAAGCGGCCGAAGGCCGGGGAGTGATCCCAGATCCAGGCCAGGGAACGGTCCCGTACGGAGGGCGCGTCGAGGTCGGGCAGGGAGGCGGCCGCCGGGCAGGGCAGGACGGTGCCGTCCGGCGCGACGGTCAGCGAGACCGCCCCCCACCCGCCCATGCAGGGCTTGGCGACCCCGTCGAAGTAGTCGGGGACGACCCAGACCAGGTCGACCCGGCCGGCGAGCTGTTCCCGCCGGCGCTCGACGGACTCGCGCGCGCGAGCCAACTGGGCGCGCGTGGGCAGCAGCGCGGCCCGGTTGAGCAGCCCCCAGCCGTAGAACTGGGTGTTGGCCAGCTCGATCCGGTCCACGCCCCAGGCCACGCCCAGCTCGACGAGGTCGTCCACGGCGTCGAGGTTGTCGCGGTGCAGCACCACGTTCAGACCGAGGGGCAGCCCGGCCCGGCGGACGAGGGCCGCCGCCCGCTCCTTGGCGGCGAAGGAGGACGGGCGGCCGGCGATCCGGTCGTTGGCCTTCGGCTCCGCGTGCTGGACGGAGAGCTGGACGCTGCGCAGCCCCGCCGTGCGCAGCGCGGCCAGCCGGGGCTCGTCCAGGCCGGTGCCGCTGGTGACCAGCTGGGTGTAGATCCCGGCGGCCTCGGCGGCGGCGACGATCTCCTCCAGGTCGGGGCGGAGCAGGGGCTCGCCGCCGGAGAGATGCGTGTGGACGACGCCCAGTGCGGCGGCCTGGCGCAGTACGTCCGCCCACTCCCCCGTGCTCAGCTCGCCCGACCGGCGGGCCAGTTCCACGGGGTTGGAGCAGTAGGGGCAGTGCAGCGGGCACGCGTGGGTGAGTTCGGCGAGCAGCGCCCAGGGCCGCGCCACGGGGGCGGAGCCCTGGGCGTCGGCCGGGTCCACCGACGCGGGGGAGACGGTCATGCGATCCAGCCCTCCTGGTGCAGGCGGTCGAGGAAGGAGGGGACTTCGGTGGCCACCGGGGCACCCGGGTAGCGTTCGGCCAGTTCGTCGACGATGCCGCGCACGGTGCGCGTGCCGTCGCACAGGCCGACGACCTGGCCGGCGTGTCCCTGGAGGACGACCACGCGTTCCGGCAGGACCAGCAGGTCGGTGCCGCGCACGCGGTCGTGCCGCAGCATGAGGGCCGGGGCGAGGGCGGGTCGCCACCGGCTGTCGGGCACCGGTGTCACCCCTGCCCCCGTCCGTCATGGCGCCAGGGACGGCCGGCCGGCGCCACGCGGCCGTCCCGCTGGTCCCGCCCGTCGCGACGCCACGGACGGCTGTCCGGCAGCGGCCGGCCGCCACGCTCCCGCTCTCCGACCGCGTCGGGCCGGCCGTCCGGAGACCGCCGTACGGCCGCGTCGGACCGGCCGTCCGGGAACCGCCGTACGGCCGCGTCGGACCGGCCGTCGTGAGACCGCGGTCCGGGCCCGTCCCGCCGTTCCTCCTGCTGCACGGCGTCCAGCAGGGCCCACAGCACCTCGCACTTGAAGCTCAGCGCGGCCACGGCCCGCTCCTGGTCCTCGCGCGTGCGGGCCCACTCCAGGACCAGGGCGAGCGCCTCGGTGCTGTCGCGCCGGCCCTGGTGGACGCGGCTGCGGAAGTAGTCGAGTCCGGACGGCTCGATCCACGGGTAGTGGCGCTCGAAGGCGTCGATGCGCAGGCGCATCAGGTCGGGCGCGGTCAGCTCGGTGAGGGAGGCCGCGACGGCCTCCAGCGGCGGGCGCAGCCGGCAGAAGTTGACGTAGCCCTCCACCGCCAGCCGCACGCCCGGCAGGACACCGTCGCCCGCCAGCAGGCCGGCGCGGTCGAGTCCGGCCGCCTCGCCGAGGCGCAGCCAGCGCTCGATGCCGCCCTCGCCGTCCTGGCGGCCGTCGTGGTCCTCGATCCTGTGCAGCCACATGCGCCGCAGCCGCGAGGAGTCCAGTTTCGCGGTGATCAGCGCGTCCTTGACGGGGATGTGGCGCTGGTAGTGGAAGCGGTTGGCGATCCACCGGCGGACCTCCGCCGGGCTGAGGTCGCCCTCGTGCATCCGTACGTTGAAGGGGTGGCGGTCGTGGTACCGCTCCTGGCCCACCTCGCGCAGGCGGGCCTCGAACTCGGCGGGGCTCCAGGGCTCGGCCAGGGTGGGCAGTGCCGTCGTCACAGCTCGATCACCATCTCGTCGTAGGCCACCTCGACACCCAGTCGGGCGAGCCGCTTGTGCTGTGCCGCGGTGGGGTCGACGAGGGGGTTGGTGTTGTTGAGGTGCGTGTAGTAGCAGCGGGCGGACAGTCCGGCGAGGATGCCGGCGGTGCCGCCCGGTCCGTCGACGGGCAGGTGGCCCATGCCCGTCGCGGTGCGGGAGGAGAACCCCGCGCGGCGCGGCTCCTCGTCGTCCCAGAAGGTGCCGTCGACGATGACGCAGTCGGCCTCGGCGGCGGCCCGGTGCAGCGCGTCGGACCAGACGGCCACGGCGGGGGCGTAGAGGGCCGACCGGCCGGTGGCCGGCTCGTACAGGCGCAGGGCGACCACCCAGCCGTCGTCCTCCGGGGCGTCGGCGGCGTAGCGGGGGCGTTTGCCGGACACGGGGACGGCGCTGATCCGCACGCCGTGGCCGGCCCGGTCCGCGTCGCCGCCGTGCAGGGGCACCGCTCCGTGGCAGGGCAGGTCCCGCCAGGTGAGCGTGGTGTAGGAGCCCAGGACGTCGTCGAGGCGCAGACGGTCGGTCAGCGCCCGGCGGACCGGGGCGGTGGCGAGGATCTCCACGCCGTCGGCCTCGCGCAGCCGCGCGCGGCCGAGGGTGTGGTCGAGTTCGGCGTCGGTGAGGACCACTCCGGCGATCGGGGTGCGCCGGGTTCCGGGCTCCGGCCGGAGCTCGGGGTGGGCCTCGATCTGGTCGCCGATGTCGGGGGTCGCGTTGACGACGTACCAGCGGCCGTCGTCCGTGCCGACCGCGAGCGAGGCGTGGCGGCGGCGGCGCTCGGGATGGGCGCGTGCCCCGGAGCACCCGGGGCACGCGCAGTTCCACTGAGGGATGCCGCCGCCTGCCGCGGTGCCGAGCACCTGCAGCAGCATGGCGGCGGGCTAGCGGACGGAGAGGGAGTAGGCGGTGACCTCCAGCGCGGTGTCGACGACCGTGTAGCCGGGGGTCTGCCAGGCGGTCCGGTCGGTCGGCTCCGTGGTGGTGGCCGGGTGCTGGATCTGCTCGTCGGTCTGGGGCATGGTGCGTACTTCCTTTCGGGGAGGTGGGTGTTGTCCCTTCGTGCGAAGGGAGGTCAGTCGGTGGTGACTTCGAGGATGAGGTCCTTGTCCTCGCCCCGGTCGCTGGTGCCGAGCCAGAGCCGGTCGGCGCCGGGGACCTTGACGATCGCCCGCAGCCGGCCGTAGGTGCCGTTGTAGTAGGCCTTCGCGGTGCCGACGTCCTTGCCGGTGGCGTCGATCGGCAGCGCCCACAGGCGCTGGCCGCGCAGTGTCGAGACGTACAGGACGTCGCCGCTGACGGCGATCTGGGCGGGTACGCCTCCCTCGCTCGGCTTCCAGACCCTCTTGGGGTTGGTCATGCCCGCCTTGGCGCAGGAGCCCTCGCAGGTGGGCCAGCCGTAGTTGCGGCCCGGCTCGATGAGGTTGAGCTCGTCCCAGGCACTGTCGCCGACCTCGGTCTCCCACAGCCTGCCCCGGGAGTCCCAGGCGAGGCCCTGGGGGTTGCGGTGGCCGTAGCTGTAGACGCGGGTGCCGAACGGGTTGCCGGGGGCCGCCTCACCGGTGCGGGTGATGCGCAGGATCTTGCCGTTGAGGGAGTTCTTGTCCTGGGCGAGCTTCGACTGGTACGCCTCGCCGGTGGTGACGTACAGGTGGCCGTCGGGGCCGAAGGCGATCCTGCCGCCGTTGTGGTCGCCGCCCCGGGTGATGCCGCCGACCAGGACGGTGTAGCCGCTGAGCGAGGTGCCGTCGAAGCGCATCTTGACGACCCGGAGGTCGTTGGCGGCCGTGTGGACGAAGAAGACGTCCTGGTCGGTGGTGCCGTTCCAGGTGGGCGAGGGGGCCACGCCCAGCAGCCCGCCGCTGCCCGACAGGACGGTGGGCGAGGGGACGACGGTGTGGGGCACCGTGCCCACCTTCTTCTTGGTGCCGTCGCGGTGCTGCACCCAGACCGCGGCGGCGACGCGCTCGGTCACCAGGGCCCGCTTGCCGTCGGGCAGGAAGGAGATGGACCAGGGCTTCGTCCACTTGTCGGAGAGGACGGAGGCGCCCGTCGGCTTGCCGCCGTCGGGGAGGACGCCGGGATCGGCCGTCGCCGGGGGCTGCAGGGCGCAGACACCCAGGAGGGCGGCGACGGCGGTGACCAGGACCGTGCGCGGACGGACCCGGCGCAGCGCCGGACGTGCCATACGTGACATTCCGTTGCCTTTTCTGTCGTGCGAAGGCACCGACGCGCTGCCGGGAGGGGACCCGGTGCCTTCGGTGGGGGAGGTGAGGGGCGGGAGTACGGAAGAGGCCGTGGCTCCCGCGACGCATCGTGGGTGGCGGCCGTTTCGCGGGCCACCGGTGATCGTCCATCCTGCTGACGGCCCCACCGCGCGGTGCCGGGGGCCCGGCCGGGCCGCGGTCACCCGACGGTGACCTTGAGGAGCAGGTCCTTGTCGGTGCCGCGGTCGCTCGTGCCGAGCCAGAGCTCGTCGGCGCCGGGGACCTTGACCAGCGCGCGCAGCCGGCCGTATGCGCTGCTGTAGTACGTCGTGGCGGTCCTGACGTCCTTGCCGGAGCTGTCGATGGGCAGCGCCCACAGCCGCCGGCCGCGCAGCGTCGACGCGTAGATGACGTCGTCGACGACCGCGAGCTGGGCGGGTACGCCTCCCTCGTCCGGCTTCCACACCTGCTTCGGGTTCGTCATGCCCGCGGCGGAGCAGGAGCCCTCGCAGGTGGGCCAGCCGTAGTTCCGGCCGGGCTCGACGAGGTTGAGCTCGTCGTAGGCCTGGTGGCCGATCTCCGTCTCCCACAGCCTGCCCCGGGAGTCCCAGGCGAGGCCCTGGGGGTTGCGGTGGCCGTAGCTGTAGACGCGGGTGCCGAACGGGTTGCCGGGGGCCGCCTCACCGGTGCGGGTGACGCGCAGGATCTTCCCGTTGAGGGAGTCCTTGTCCTGGGCCAGCTTTCCCGCGAACGCGTCGCCGGTGGTGACGTACAGGTAGCCGTCGGGGCCGAAGGCGACGTTTCCGCCGTTGTGCTGGGTGTCCCGGCGGATCCCGGTGAGCACGGGGGTGTAGCCGCTCAGGGACGTCCCGTCGAAGTCCATTTTGACGACGCGGTTGTCGGTGGCCGTGGTCTCCATGAAGAACACGTCCCGGTCGGTGGTGCCGTTCCAGGTGGGTGACACGGCGACGCCCAGCAGCCCGCCCTTGTCCTGTGCCTCCAGGCTCCAGACCACGTTCGGCACCTTGCCGACCCGCCGCCTCGAGCCGTCGCGACCGGCCTCGAAGACCTCGCCGGTGTTGCGTTCCGTCACCAGCGCCGTGTCCCCGTCCGGCAGGAAGGAGATCCCCCAGGGAGTCGTCCACGTGTCCGACAGGGTGCTGATCCCCGACGGCGCGCCGCCCGCCCGGAAGTCGTCGGGGACGGGGTCCTCGGCGCGGGGAGGGAACGGGGCCGCGGCCGCCGGAGACGACGGGAGGACGCCGGCGGTCATCACTGCGGTGACGGCGGCGATCGCGACGAGGCCCGGACGGACTCGGCGCGGTGCCGGTTGCGGCAAGGGTGACATGGGGGGTGCCTTTCCTTTCGTGGGGGGCCGGCGGTGTGGGGGCGGGCGAGGGTGTGCGTCCGCCGCCGTGTCCGACGCGGAGGGCGCTCGTTGCCGCACCGCACGTGACGCCCCCTCAAAAACCGGACAATACAAGGAAAAGGTCATAAATCGAAGCATGGCCATGCCTCCTGCGCGGAGGATCGAGCCCTTCTCCGCCGTACGGGCCGCCCACGGGCCACCTGCGGGCCGCCCGGGGACCGCTTGCGGGCCGCCCGGGGACCGCTTGCGGGCCGCCCGGGGACCGCTTGCGGGCCGCCTGCGGGTTAAGCGAGTGAAGCCTGCACCGCCGTCCGCCGTGCGGGTGCCGGGTGGGGCATGCATGAAGATCCCGGCCGTAACCGGCCATGTACCGGCCGGAGCGGCGAACCTGACGCGCTGGAGGCGAGCGATGCACGAAAGAGACGACCGGTCCGACCACACCCACACAGTCCCCGTCCTCATCGTCGGCGGGTCCCTGGTGGGCCTGTCGACCTCGGTGTTCCTGGGCCGGCTGGGTGTGCGGCACACCGTGGTGGAGCGCCATGCCGGCACGTCCATCCACCCCCGTGGACGGGGCAACAACGTCCGCACGATGGAGCTGTTCCGGGTGGCCGGCGTCGAACCGGCGATCCACGAGGCCGCGGCCACCCTGGCCGAGAACCACGGCATCCTGCAGACGCCCACCCTGGTCGGCGACGCGGGCGAGTGGCTGTTCCGGCGGATCGACCCGGGCGGCGCCCTGGCCCGGTTCAGTCCGAGCTCCTGGTGCCTGTGCAGCCAGAACGACCTGGAGCCGGTCCTGCTCGACCACGCCGTGGCACTCGGCGGCGACCTGCGCTTCTCCACCGAGCTGGTGTCGTTCGAGACCGACTCCACCGGGGTGACCGCGGTGGTCGAGGACCGGAACACCGGTGAGCACACCACCGTCCGGGCGGCCTACCTGGTGGCCGCCGACGGGCCGCGCAGCCCCGTGCGCGAGCGGCTCGGCATCGCCCAGAGCGGCCCGGGCGAGCTGTTCCACAACATCAGCATGACCTTCCGCTCCCGCCGGCTCGCCGATGTGGTCGGCGACCGCCGTTTCATCGTGTGCTATCTGACCGGGCCGGAAGCCGACGGCGCGCTGCTGCCGGTGGACAACCGCGAGAAGTGGGTCTTCCACGCCCCGTGGCACCCCGAGCACGGCGAGACGCTGGAGGACTTCACCGACGAGCGCTGCATCGACCACATCCGCCGGGCGGTCGGCGTGGACGACCTCGACGTGGAGATCACCGGCAGGGCCCCCTGGCACGCCGCCCAGCGCGTCGCACGGTCCTACCGGTCGGGACGGGTCTTCCTGGCCGGCGACTCGGCCCACGAGATGTCCCCCACCGGGGCCTTCGGCTCCAACACCGGCATCCAGGACGCGCACAACCTGGCCTGGAAACTGGCCGCGGTGCTCGGCGGCTGGGCGGGGGACCGCCTGCTGGACACCTACGACATGGAGCGCCGGCCGGTGGCGGAGGCCACCAGCGCCCGTGCGGCCGCCCGGTCGGTCGAGCACAGCCACCCCGGCTACACACCGCCGCCCGGCGCCGGCGGCACGCCGCAGCGCGGCATCCTGAACGTGACCCTCGGCCACCGCTACCCGAACGGCGCCGTCGTGGACGCGGACCCCACCACGCCGGTCATCCCGGAGCAGCTCGACCTGACCGGGGAGCCCGGCAGCAGGGCGCCCCACATGTGGGTACGGCAGGAGGGCCGCCGTATCTCCACCCTCGACCTCTACGAGCGGTCCCTGGTGCTGCTCAGCGACGCGGGCGAGCCCAGCGGCTGGCACAAGGCCGCCGTCCGTCTGGCCGAGCGGATGTCCGTGCCGCTCGTGTCGTACCGGATCGGGATCGGGGACGACGCCGAGCTGGCCCCCGAGGACGGTGCCGACTGGGCGGAGTGCCACGGCACGACCGTGTCGGGCGCCGTCCTCGTCCGTCCCGACGGGTTCGTCGCCTGGCGGGCGCGGGGTCCGGTCACGGACGCCGAGTCGACGCTGGGTCAGGTTCTCACCACGGCACTGGCCCTGGACTGACCCGCGAGGGACGGTGGCGGACCGCGCCGTCACCCCGCTCGGGTCGCCCGGCGTCCCCCTGACGGCCGCCGGGCGACACCCTTTTGTGACCTTGCCGCAATGGGCGGACCCGGCAGGCGAGTTGGATCGGATCGGGGCGGCCGGGGCGGGATACGCGTTCACTCGGCTGAGCGTCCCGAGTGGTGGGAGACGGGGTGCTGGCTGACGGTGGATCACGTCGGGGCCCGAGTCGGTTCAGCTGACGAGACGCCAGCTGCTCGGCCCTGGCGGAAGGACTCTCCCATGCG